>JASJCU010000075.1 GCA_030065815.1 Gammaproteobacteria bacterium
TCGAGGTCGAGGGCGATGTACGGGATGTCGAGCTTGCGCAGTATCACGGCCAGGTTCTGGCCGAGGCGGCCGAACCCGGCGATCACGATGTGATCGAACAGCTCGCGCGTGTGCTGGCGCGCGTCCATCGCGTCGGCCGCCAGCGGTTCGCCGCGGCCGGCCAGCAGGCGCGCGGCGATGGCGCGGTTGTGGCGCACCACGACCGGTGCGATCAACATGCTGATGATCATCGCCGCAAGCACCGGCTGCGCGGTCTCGTGACTGAGCACGTCGCGTCCCAGCGCCAGGGCCAGCAGCGCGATGCCGAACTCGCCACCGTGACCGAGGATCAGTCCGGTGCGCAGCGCGGGCGCGGTCCCCATGCGCGCGCTCCAGACCAGCGCGATGATCAGCAGGCCCTTGCCGAACGTGATGCCGAGCAGCAGGACCAGCGTCTCGAACCACATGCTCGGCAGCAGCTGGTAGTCGAGCTCCATGCCGACGGTGACGAAGAACAGGCCGAGCAGCAGGTCGCGAAACGGCCGCGCGTCGGCCTCGATCTGGTGGCGATAGGCGGTCTCGCTGAGCAGCATGCCGGCGAGAAAGGCGCCCATCGCGAGCGACAGGCCGAACCACTGGGTCAGCCAGGCCGTCGCCAGCGCGAGGAACAGCACCGTGAGCACGAACAGCTCGCGCGAACCGACGCGGGTGATGCCGTGCAACAGTCCCGGCAGCAGGCGACGGCCGGTGAACCAGATCAGCAGGAACGCAAACGTGCCCTTGAGCAGCGCCAGCACCAGCGGCCAGGTCAGCGACGCCGACGTGTCGGCCAACAGCGGGATGATGACCAGGAACGGCACCGCGGCGAGATCCTGGAACAGCAGGATGCCGACGCCGATTCGGCCGTGGCGTTCCTGCAGTTCGTTCTGCTCGGCCAGCTGGGTCAGCACGATCGCCGTCGACGACAGCGCCGCGGCGGCACCGAACACCAGCGCCCCGCGCCAGTCGACGCCGAACGCCTGGGCGACCATGAAGCCGGCCAGCGTGCCGCCGGCGACCTGCACGCTGCCGACGCCGAGCAGGTAGCGGCGCATGCCCAGCAGCAGCGGCAGCGAGAATTCGAGACCGATGCTGAACAACAGGAACACGATGCCGAGCTCGCCGAGGAACAGGATCACGTCGTCGAACACCAGCCAGCCGAAGCCATAGGGCCCGGCGATCAGGCCGACGCACAGATAGCCGAGGATCGCGGGCAGGCCGAGACGGCGAAACAGCGTGACCGTGACGATGGCGACGGCCAGCAGGATCAGGATGTCGTTGAGTACCGTGTGTTCCATGCGATGTCACGACCGGCGCCGGCGCGTCCGTGAAGGCGCGCGCCGGCCAGCAGGGGTCAAGGTAACCCAGCGGCCGGGTCGCTGTCATACCGGCGACCCGGTGTGTCTATACTCGGAAAGCCGGTCAACGACACCCAAGGGGGCCCACATGAAAGTGATCCTGTTCACCCTGCTCGCGATCGTATTCAGTCTCCCGGCGCAGGCCACCCAGCACTTCGACTTCGGCCGCGGCATGCCGCCATGGCAGAGCGGGATTCCGCTCGGCGGTCCACCGGTCCAGGGCGCGAAGTGGCGGTTCTGCTGCAAGAACGAAGCCGGGCGGGCGTGCCACGCCAGCCAGTGCTCGAACTGCATGTCGTTCTGCAGCGGCGATATGGTCATCGATCCGCAGACACCGCAGCAGCGACTGCCGTCACGCTGAGCCGCCGCGCGCGGCGATGACGACGCGGCGGCCGCGGCCGGCGTAGTCCGTCGCGTCACGGCACGCGGCTTCGGGCCACGCCGTGCGTCCGACGCGCTGCGGCGGCCGCCGACGTGGCGCCGCCTAGCCGCGTATCCAGTCGGCCATCCGGGCGATCGCCGTGACGATGTCGGGGCAGTGCGCGCGCAGGTAGTCGGCGTCCGGTTCGCGGTCGCCGAGCGCGGCGAGGCAGGCCCCGCCGTCGAAGTCGACCAGGGCGATACGCATCGACAGCTCGTGCTCGGGACGACCGAAGTTCACACCCGGCAGGGCCGCGACGCCAGTGTCGTCGAGCAGGCGCCGGGTCAGCTCGACGCCGTCGTGGATGCCGCGTTGTTCGAGGCGCCGGCGCTGCGCGACGATGCGCGGAAACAGGTAGAAGCCGCCCTCCGCCGGCGCCATCTCGGCGCCGGCCGCGGTCAATTCACGATAGGCGTGGTCGGCCAGCGCACCGAGGATACGCCGCGTGCGCCGCAGGTAGTCGTCCATCTCCGGACAGTCTTCGAGCGCGCTGACGGCCGCGTACTGGATCGGTGCACTGGTCGCCGTGAAGGTCTCGCTGGCGACGACCGCCATCGCGTCGACCAACCAGTCGAGCTGGGGCGGAAAGACGAAGAAGCCGAGCCGCCAGCCGCCGGCACCGCACCACTTGCTGAGGCCGTTGCTGATGATCGTGCCCTCGGGGTAATAGCGCGCCAGCGACAGGTGACGGCCGTCGAAGCGGGTACCGCTGTAGATCTCGTCGGACAGCGCCAGCACACGGTAACGGCGCAGCACGTCGGCCAATGCCTCGAGCTGCGCCTCGCTGTAGCAGATGCCGGTCGGGTTGCCCGGTGAGTTGAGGATCAGCAGCCGCGGCCGTTCGGGGTCCTCGCGGCACAGCTCCTCGAGCGCGTCCGGCTCGACGCCGAGTCCGCTCGACACGCGGGTGCGCAGCCAGTGGATGTGACGGCCGATGATCCGCGCCTGCGGCGCATACGACACCCACGACGGCGACGGGATCACGAGGTCGCCGTAGTAGACCAGCTGTACGATGAACATCAGCTCCTTGGTGCCGGGACCGACCAGCACGTGCTGCGGCGAGTAGTCGAGCCCCTCGGTGCGCCTGACCCAGTCGACGACCGCCTGGCGCAACGCCGGCAGGCCTTTGACCGCGAGGTAGTCCTTCTCGTGGGCATGCGCGGCGAGCGCGCGGCTGACGTGTTCGGGTACCGGGAACGGCGACTGGCCGAGGCCGAGGCGGTACACCTTGCGGCCCTGGTCCGCGAGCTCGCGCGAGCGTTCGTTGATCGCCAGCGTTGCGGACTGTCTGAGGCCACGGACATTGAGGTTCAGATAGACCTCGGGCGAACGCGGTTGCGAGATCGGCATCGTGGGTTACTGCGTGGCTTGGTCTATACACCTTATAGCCGAAGCAACGCCGGCGTGCGGCCGGGGCGAAGGATTCAGCATGCAAGACACCGAGATCCTGTGGGCACCGGACGACGCGCACACCCGTGACTGCCGCATGGCCGACTTCATGCACCGTGTCGAGGCGACCGACGGCGTCGACCTCGGCGGCGACTACGCGGCGCTGTGGCAGTGGTCGGTCGACAATCCGGCGGCCTTCTGGGACGGCGTCTGGCGCTACTTCGACGTCGTCCACAGCCGGCCCGCCGAACAGCTGCTGCAGGACCCGGACGCGATGCCGGGCGCGCGCTGGTTCGTCGGCGCGCGGCTCAACTTCGCCGAAAACCTGCTGCGCTACCGCGACGCGCGCACCGCGATCCTGTTCAGCGACGAACAGGGAAGCCAGGAGACCCTGAGCTACGCCACGCTGTACGCGTACAGCGCACGCCTGGCCGGCGCACTGCAGCGCCTCGGCGTCGGCCCCGGCGACCGCGTCGCCGCGGTGCTGCCGAACCGCCCGGAGGCGATCGTCGGCATGCTCGCGACCAGCTGGCTCGGCGCCATCTGGTCGTCGTGCTCGCCGGACTTCGGCAGCGACGGCATCCTCGACCGCTTCGGCCAGATCCGGCCCAAGGTCCTGATCGCGGTCGACGGCTACCGCTTCAAGGGGCGCACGATCGCGATCGGCGACAAGATCGCTGCCTGCCTCGAGCAATTGCCGAGCGTCGAGCACGCGATCGGCGTCGACTGGCAGGGCACCGGGCTGCCGCCGGGGATGCTGGCCTGGACCGACCTGCCGGCCGGCGACGCCACGCCGCCGCCGTTCGCCCAGGTGGCGTTCGACGACCCGCTGTACATCCTGTTCTCGTCGGGCACGACCGGTACCCCCAAGTGCATCGTGCACGGCGTGGGCGGCACGCTGTTGCAGCACCTCAAGGAACTCGGTCTGCACACCGACATCGACCGCGACGACCGCCTGTTCTACTTCACGACCTGCGGCTGGATGATGTGGAACTGGCTGGCCAGCGGCCTGGCGCTGGGCTGCACGCTGGTGCTGTTCGACGGCAATCCGTTCCATCCGGGCCCGAGCGCACTGCTCGACCTCGCCGAGCGCACCGGGGTCAGCGTGTTCGGCACCAGTGCCAAGTACATCGACGCGCTGCACAAGGCCGGTTTCAGCGCCGTGGGCACGCACCCACTGACCGGTTTGCGTACGCTGCTGTCGACCGGTTCGCCGCTGTCGCCGGAGTCGTTCGATTACATCGCGACACAGCTCAAGCCCGGTGTGCAGATCTGCTCGATCTCCGGCGGCACCGACATCGTCTCGTGCTTCGCGCTCGGCAGCCCGCTGCTGCCGGTGTATCGCGGCGAGCTGCAGTGCCGCGGCCTCGGTCTCGACGTCGACGTGTTCGACGACGGCGGCCACAGCGTACGCAACCAGGAGGGCGAACTGGTCTGCAAGCGGCCGTTTCCGAGCATGCCGGTCGGCTTCTGGGACGACGCCGACGGCAGCCGTTACCGCGCCGCGTACTTCGAGCGCTTCCCCGGCATCTGGACACACGGTGACTGGGCAACGCTGACCGAGCGCGGCGGGCTGGTCATCCAGGGCCGCTCCGACGCGGTGCTGAACCCGGGCGGCGTGCGCATCGGCACCGCCGAGATCTACCGCCAGGTCGAGCGGCTGCCGGAGATCGTCGAGAGCATCGCGATCGGCCAGCGCTGGGACGACGACGTGCGCATCGTGCTGTTCGTCGTGCTGCGCGACGGCGCGGTCCTCGACGACGCGCTGCGAGCGCGCATCCGCGAGCGCCTGAAGACCCACGCCAGCCCGCGCCACGTGCCGGCGAAGATCCTCCAGGTCGGCGCGATCCCGCGCACGCGCAGCGGCAAGATCACCGAGCTCGCGGTGCGCGACACCGTCGAGGGGCGCGCGGTCAAGAACACCGAGGCCCTGCTCAACCCGGACGCACTCGCCGAGTTCGCGAACCGCGCCGAGCTGCAGGACTAGAACCGGTTGCGCTGCCGTCAGCGACACGCCGGGCCGAAAGACGGGGGGTTGACGCACGCGCCCCATGGCGCGAGCCAGTGTGTCGGCGACCGAAACACCTCACACCCTGCTCGCGACGACGGGGGTCGACACCAACAACCCGTTGCTCACCGCCCGCCGGCGGGCGGTCTTCGTCCGATCGTGCCGGGCGGACGCAGCCATTGCCGGCTGCGGACCTTGGCCGGGGCGTGTGCGATCAGGCCGGACAGGACGATGATCGTGACGAAGACCTCGCCCCGTAGCGCCGGATAGGCCGTCGCGCCGGCGAGCAACGCGATCTTCAACAGCACGGCCAGGCCCTTCAGCTCGAACAGCCAGGCGGCCGTGGACCAGACGTACATGACCGACAACGCGACGCCGGACGCGAGCGCCAGGTACCAGTACAGGCCCCAGTCGGCGGCGTCGAGCGCGAACAGGAAGCCACCGGCCATGCCGGCGATGCCGACGAGGTGCGCGCAGCGCAGGCCGATGTTCAGCCAACGCTCGCCACGAAACCCGCGCGGCTGCGCCGGGAACAGGGTCGCTAGCCAGGGATCCGGCATGACGCGGACCTCACGATGAATACACCTTGTCGCGGTGCACGGGATTCACTCAGATTCCCGCGCGGCGCGGCGAGCGTCACCGTGCCCTGTCTCGGCGGTGTGGCGGATGGGGCACACGGTATCGGCCGAACGTGCCGCGCAACCCTGCGTCGGCGCAATCAGGAAAGCTTCTTGCGCAGCAGCGCATTGACCTGCTGCGGGTTGGCCTTGCCCTGCGACTTCTTCATGATCTGGCCGACGAAGAAACCCAGCATCTTCGGCTGCTTGGCCGGGTCGGCGTTGCGGTAGTTCTCGACCTGCTCGGCGTTGGCCGCGAGCACCTCGTCGACCAGCGCCTCGATCGCGCCGCTGTCGGTGATCTGCTTCAGCCCCTTGGCCTCGATGACGTCGTCGGCGTCGCCCTCGCCGGCCCACATCGCCGCGAACACGTCCTTGGCGATCTTGCCGGAGATCGTGTTGTCCTTGATCCGCGCGACCAGCTTGCCGAGCGCACCGGCGGCGACCGGGCTCGCATCGATGTCGACGCCGGCCTTGTTCAGCGCCGCGGCCAGCTCGCCCATGACCCAGTTGGCCGCCAGCTTGGCATCGCCGCCGACCTCGGCCACGGTCTCGAAGCAGTCGGCCTGTGCGCGGCTCGCGGTCAGCACGTCGGCATCGTAGGCCGACAGGCCGTAGTCACTCTCGAAACGCGCGCGTCGCGCGTCCGGCAGCTCCGGCATGTCGGCGACGACGTCGGCGATGAACGCCGCGTCGATCTCCAGCGGCAACAGGTCCGGATCGGGGAAGTAGCGGTAGTCGTTGGCCTCTTCCTTGGTGCGCATCGAGCGCGTCTCGTCTTTCGCCGAGTCGTACAGGCGGGTCTCCTGCACGACCTTGCCACCGTCCTCGATCAGCTCGATCTGGCGTTCGACCTCGAAGTTGATCGCCTTTTCGAGGAAACGGAACGAGTTGATGTTCTTGAGTTCGGCGCGGGTGCCGAACTCGGCCTGACCCTTCGGCCTGACCGAGACGTTGGCGTCCATGCGGAACGACCCTTCCTGCATGTTGCCGTCGCAGATACCGATATAGGTGACGATCTGGTGGATCTTCTTCGCGTACGCGACCGCTTCCTTTGCCGAACGCATGTCCGGCTCGGAGACGATCTCGAGCAGCGGCGTGCCGGCGCGGTTCAGGTCGATCCCGGTCATGCCGTGGAAGTCCTCGTGCAGCGACTTGCCGGCGTCCTCCTCGAGATGCGCGCGGGTCACGCCGATGGTCTTGACGACGCCGTCATCGAGCACGATCTCGACCCGGCCCTCGCCGACCACGGGCAGCTCGTACTGGCTGATCTGGTAGCCCTTGGGCAGGTCCGGGTAGAAGTAGTTCTTGCGCGCGAACACCGAACGCTCAGCGACATGCGCGCCGATCGCCTTGCCGAAGCGCACTGCCATGCGCACGGCCTCCCTGTTCAGCACCGGCAGCACGCCGGGCATGCCGAGATCGATCAGCGAGGCCTGGGTATTGGGCGCGGCACCGAACGCAGTCGACGCCGGCGAGAAGATCTTCGACTGCGTCGCCAGCTGGGTGTGGATCTCAAGGCCTATGACTGTTTCCCATTGCATGGGATTTCCTCGCTAAACCGTCAGACGACTGCTATACCGGTCAGCCGCGCGTTTTTCATGCCCCGAGTCTCGATACTCGAAGGCCACAAAGACGCAAAGGACACAAAGTTTCTCGTTTTCCACACTTCGGTCCCCGGCTGCAAACAGCAATCACCTTTGCGTCCTTCGAGCCTTTGCGCTCTTTGCGTTTCGAGACTCGGTCTATTCAAAACCCTTCGGCGCCTGCTGGTGCCAATCCGTTGCCAGCTGCAGCTGGTGGGCGACGTTGAGCAGGCGCGCCTCATCGAAATAGTCACCGATCAGCTGCAGGCCGACCGGCATACCGTCGCTGGCCGGCGCCGGGATCGACATGCCCGGCAGGCCGGCGAGGTTGACCGCGATCGTGTAGATGTCCTGCAGGTACATCGACACCGGGTCGTCGGCCTTGTCGCCGAGCCTGAACGCGGTGCCGGGCGCGGTCGGACCGGCGATCACGTCGCAGCGCTCGAACGCGCGCCGGAAATCGTCGGCGATCAGCTGCCGCACCTTCTGCGCCTTCAGGTAATAGGCATCGTAGTAACCGGCCGACAGCGCGTAGGTGCCGATCATGATGCGGCGCTTGACCTCGGCGCCGAAGCCCTCGGAGCGCGAACGCTTGTACAGATCCTCGAGGTCCTTCGGATCCTCGCAGCGGTGGCCGTAGCGCACGCCGTCGAAACGCGCCAGGTTCGACGAGCACTCGGCCGGCGCGACGACATAGTAGGCCGGCACCGACAGGTGGGCGTTCGGCAGGCTGACGTCGACCAGCTCGGCACCGAGCCTCTGCAGCTCGTCGAGCGCTGCCTGTACCGACGCGCCGACGCCGCCATCCAGGCCGTCGTCCATGAACTCGCCGACGATGCCGATACGCAAGCCGCGGATGTCGTTGCCGAGCGCGCCGACGTAGTCGTCGACCGGCCGGTCGGCGCTGGTCGAGTCGCGCTCGTCAAAGCCGGCCATCGCCGTCAGCAGCATCGCCGCGTCCTCGGCGCTGCGCGCCATCGGCCCGGCCTGGTCGAGCGACGATGCGAACGCGATCATGCCCCAGCGCGAGCAGCGGCCGTAGGTCGGCTTGAGACCGGTGATGCCGGTCAGCGCGGCCGGCTGGCGGATCGAGCCGCCGGTGTCGGTGCCGGTCGCCGCGACGCACAGGTGCGCGGCGACCGCGGCGGCCGAGCCGCCGGACGAACCGCCGGGCACGGTGTCGTCGTCCCACGGATTGCGCACCGCGCCGAAGTGGCTGGTCTCGTTCGACGAGCCCATTGCGAACTCGTCCATATTGGTCTTGCCGAGCATCACCGCGCCGGCCTGCTCGAGGCGGGCGACGACGGTGGCGTCATAGGGCGCGACGAAGTCTTCGAGCATCCGCGAACCGCAGCTGGTGCGCACCTCGCGGGTGCAGAAGATGTCCTTGTGCGCGATCGGGATGCCGGTCAGCGGCCCGGCCTGGCCGGCAGCGATGCGCAAGTCGGCGATCAGGGCCTGGGCCAGCGCCTCGGCCTCGGTCACGGTCACGAAGCTGTTGAGCCGGCCGTCGAGCTCCTTGATGCGCCGCAACATGTGCTGCGTCAGCTCGACGCTCGACGTCTTGCGCGCCTGCAGCGCCGCCGACAGCTGGGCTAGGGTCTTGTCATGCATGGAGTCACCAACAATCCAGGTTCAGTGTCCGGGCACGGGCCGCGGTCGCCGCGTCATTCGATGACCTTCGGCACCAGGAACAGGCCGTTCTCGACCGCCGGCGCATTGGCCTGGTAGTCGTCGCGCCGGTCCTCCCGGTCGGCGCGGTCCTCGCGCAGGCGCTGCGCCATCTCCAGCGGGTGGGCCATCGGTTCGACGTCGGCGGTGTCGACGGCGTCCATCTGCGCCACCAGGTCGAGGATGTTCGACAGGTCGCGCTTGAGCGCGCCGGTCTCGTCCGGCGTCACGGCGAGACGGGCCAGGTGGGCGATCTTCGCGACATCGTCAGTGCTCAGCGACATGGGGATTTCACCGCGCGGCAGGGAATTCGAACAGGGTCGCGAAATTAACACAATCGCGCTTTGTGCCGAAAGTAATGCAACGGGGTGTGCTTGCCGAACCCGGGGGCCGTTGCTAGATTACCGCTCTTTCCGGGACGCCGAGGCCCGGCGCACCACACACAACTACAGAGGCCCGAGGCGCTCGCAGACAGTCCGCCCGGCCTCCCAGTGGAAGTCACAGCATGTTCCTTCGTCGTATCCGTGGACTCTTCTCCAACGACCTCTCGATCGATCTCGGCACCGCCAACACGCTGATCTACGCGCGCGACCAGGGCATCGTGCTCAACGAGCCGTCGGTGGTCGCGATCCGCCAGGACCGCGGTCCGGGCGGCCCGAAGTCGGTCGCCGCGGTCGGCGAGGAGGCGAAGAAGATGCTCGGCCGCACGCCGGCCAACATCACCGCGATCCGGCCGATGAAAGAGGGCGTGATCGCCGACTTCACGGTCACCGAGAAGATGCTGCAGTACTTCATCCACAAGGTGCACGAGTCGCGCATGATCCGCCCCAGCCCGCGGGTGCTGGTGTGCGTGCCGTGCGGCTCGACCCAGGTCGAGCGCCGCGCGATCAAGGAATCGGCCGCCGGCGCCGGTGCGCGCGAGGTCTACCTGATCGAGGAGCCGATGTCGGCAGCGATCGGCGCCGGGCTGCCGGTCGACGAGGCGCGCGGCTCGATGGTGCTGGACATCGGCGGCGGCACCTCCGAGGTCGCGATCATCTCGCTGAACGGCATCGTCTACTCGAACTCGGTGCGCATCGGCGGCGACAAGTTCGACGAGGCCATCATTAACTATGTGCGCCGCAACTACGGCACACTGATCGGCGAGGCGACCGCGGAGAAGGTCAAGAAGGAGATCGGCTCGGCCTACCCGGGCAACGAGGTGCGTGAACTCGAGGTCAAGGGCCGCAACCTCGCCGAGGGCGTGCCACGCAGCTTCACGCTGAGTTCGAACGAGATCCTCGAGGCGCTGCAGGAGCCGCTGTCGGGCATCGTCGACGCGGTCAAGAAGGCGCTCGAACAGACCCCGCCGGAGCTCGGTGCCGACGTCGCCGAGCGCGGCATCGTGCTGACCGGTGGCGGCGCGCTGCTCAAGGACCTCGACCGCCTGATCGAAGAAGAGACCGGTCTGCCGGTGATCATCGCCGAGGAGCCGCTGACCTGCGTTGCCCGCGGCGGCGGTCGAGCGCTGGAGATGATGGACGAGCGCGGAGGCGATATCTTTACCGTCGAGTAGCGACGAGGCGCGCATAACAACAACGGGACCCCCGCTGCGGCGCCAGACCCGCACCCGCAGCGGCGCACTGGCTGACACATGCACGGCACGGCACGAGAACGGAGAGCATCACCATCAAGCCGATCTTTGCACAGGGCCCATCCCAGACCACCCGCCTCGTGGTCGCGGTCATACTTTCACTGACGCTGCTGCTGCTCGACCACCGCTTCCACCACCTGCAGCAGCTGCGCAGCGCGCTGACCTTCGTCACCTACCCGTTGCACTACCTCGCTGACCTGCCGTTCACGGCGTCGCGCTGGTTCAGCGAGACCACGAGCAGCCGCGAGCGCCTGCTCGAGAGCAACCGCGAACTGCGCACCGAGAACCTGCGCCTGCGCGCCGACCTGCAGAAGTACCAGTCGCTGGAAGCGGAGAACATGCGCCTGCGCGACCTGCTCGACTCGTCGTTCAAGGTCGGCGACCGGGTGCTGGTCGCCGAGCTGTCGTCGGTCGACCTCGACCCGTACAAGCAACAGGTCATCATCAACAAGGGCGCGATCTCGGGCGTGTTCGAGGGCCAGCCGGTGCTCGACGCCAACGCCGTCATGGGCCAGGTCACCAACGTCACGCCGCTGACCTCGACGGTGTTGCTGATCACCGATACCAGCCACGCGCTGCCGGTCCAGGTGCTGCGCAACGGCCTGCGCACGATCGCGCTCGGCACCGGGCGCATCGACGCGCTCAAGCTGCCGTACCTGCCGACCAACTCGGATATCCGTGAGGGCGACATGCTGGTCACGTCCGGGCTCGGCGGCAAGTTCCCGCCCGGTTACCCGGTCGCGACGGTCAACCGCATCGACCGCTCGCCGGACGCACCGTTCTCCAACATCATCGCGCAGCCGAGCGCCCACCTCGACCGCAGCCGCGAGGTGCTGCTGGTCTGGACCGTGCCCAGCCAGCCGGCCGGTGACGGCGTCGCCGACGACCTGCCCGGCGACACGGCCGCCGGCGACGGCAGCGCGGACGCCGCCGGGGCCGCCGGACCGGCGGCCGCACCGCCGACCGCGACCGGCGCGGAGCCCGGGGCGTGAGTGCCGGCGGCCACGGCCGCGCCGTGATCGTCGTGACGCTGTGCGTCGCGATGCTGCTGGTGATCCTGCCGATGCCCGAATGGGCGCGCCCGTTCCGCCCGCCGTGGGTGACGCTGGTGCTGGTGTACTGGGTGATCGCACTGCCGCACTGCGTCGGCGTCGCCAGCGGCTTCGCCGCCGGTATCGTCCTCGACGTGCTGACCGGCACACTGCTCGGCCAGCACGCCCTCGGCCTGTCGGTGGTCGCCTTCATCGCCATCCAGCTGCACCAGCGCATCCGCGTGTTCCCGTTCTGGCAGCAGTCGCTTGGTATCCTTGCGCTGCTGATCGTCGAGCACCTGTTCGGCCTGTGGATCACCGGCGCGACCCGCGGCATCGCGCCGCCGCTGGAATACTGGGCCGGGCCGCTGCTCGGCGCGCTGCTGTGGCCGTGGGTGTTCGTGACCCTGCGCAAGACCCGTCGCCACTTCAAGGTAAGCTGACGCCGGCGGCCGCAACGAGACAGCCAAGCGATGCAACTGAAGGACACCATCCGCGAAAACCAGGCCTTCCTGACCCGCGCGATCGTCGCCGGCATGCTGGTGATCGGTGCCGTGGCGCTGCTGGTCGGACGCATGGCGCAGCTGCAGATCGTCGACCACGAGCACTTCAGGACCCTGTCGCACGAAAACCGCGTCAAGGTCGTGCCGTTGCCGCCAACCCGCGGCCTGATCTACGATCGCGCCGGCGTGCTGCTGGCGCAGAACCGCCCGGCCTACTCGCTGGAGATCACCCCCGAGCAGGTCGACGACGTCGACGCCGTGCTCGACCAGCTGGCCGCGGTCATCGAGATCGGCGACGAGGACCTGGAACGCTTCTGGCAGCTGAAGAAACGCAAGCGCCGCTTCGACAGCGTGCCGATCCGCGTCAACCTGACGCCCGACGAGGCGGCGCAGTTCGCGGTCCACCACCACCGCTTCCCCGGCGTCGACATCAAGGCGCAGCTGCTGCGTCACTACCCGCACGACGTCAAGACCACGCACGTCCTCGGCTACGTCGGCCGCATCAGCCAACGCGACCTCGAGCAGATCGACGCGTCGAACTACGCCGGGACCAGCCATATCGGCAAGAACGGCGTCGAGAAGACCTACGAATCGGCGCTGCACGGCTCGGTCGGCCACGAGCAGATCGAGATCAATGCCGCCGGGCGGCGCGTGCGCACGCTCGAACAGACGCCGCCGGAACCCGGCGTCGACGTCCATCTGCACCTCGACATCGCGCTGCAGGAGGTCGCGATGCAGGCGTTCGGCGACAACAACGGCGCGATCGTCGCGATCAACCCGAAGAACGGCGGCGTGCTGGCGTTCGTCAGCCAGCCTGGCTACGACCCGAACCTTTTCGTCGAGGGCATCAGCAAGAAGAACTACGACGCGCTGCAGGGCGACGACGACCGCCCGCTGTACAACCGTGCGCTGCGCGGGCAGTACCCGCCCGGCTCGACGGTCAAGCCGTTCATGGGCCTGGCAGGCCTCGAGCGCAACGCCATCAGCTTCGACACCAGCGTGTACTGCCCGGGCTTCTTCCAGCTGCCCGGCAACACCCACCGGTACCGCGACTGGAAGAAGACCGGGCACGGGCCGATGGACCTCGACGCGGCGATCGTCCAGTCGTGCGACGTGTACTTCTACAAGCTCGCCTACGAGCTCGGCGTCGACCGCCTCAACGACTACCTCGGCCAGTTCGGATTCGGTGCCCGCACCGGCATCGACCTGACCGGCGAATCGACCGGCCTGCTGCCGTCGCGCGAATGGAAGCGCCGCGCGCGGCGCCAGCCGTGGTACCCGGGCGAGACGCTGATCATGGGCATCGGCCAGGGCTATTTCCTGACCACGCCGCTGCAGCTCGCCGCGGCGACCGCGGCGGTCGCCAACAACGGCACCTTCTACACGCCGCGCGTCGTCGACTACCTGCGTGCGCGCGGCAGCGGCGAGATCACGCCGATCCCGCCGAGCTCGCAGCCGATCGCCAAGGCCTTCCAGCAGAACTGGGACGACGTGCGTAACGGCATGGCCAACGTCGTCGAGGGCGCGCGCGGCACCGCCAAGCGTATCCGCAGCGATGCCTACCGGATCGCCGGCAAGACCGGCACCGCGCAGGTGTTCACGGTCGCCCAGGACGAGGAATACGACGAGGAGACGATCGAGAAGAAGCTGCGCGACCACGCGCTGTTCGTCGCCTACGCGCCGATCGAGGACCCGCAGATCGCGATCGCCGTGGTCGTCGAGAATGGCGGCCACGGCGGCTCGACGGCGGCACCGATCGCGCGCACGATCATGGACGCCTATCTGCTGCGCGACACCGGGGACGATTCGTGAACTACACCGCGCGCCAGCTCGGCGACCTGACGCCGACCAACCCGAACCGCCGTCAGGGCCTGCTCGCGGTGTTCCATATCGACCTGCCGCTGCTGGTCGGCCTGCTGCTGCTGTGCGGCTTCGGCCTGATCGTGCTGTACTCGGCGTCGGGTGAAGACCTCGCTCAGGTGCAGCGCCAGATGGTGCGCCTGACGCTGGCCTTCTTCGTGATGCTCGCGGTCGCCCAGGTCAACCCGAGCACGGTGCGCCGCTGGAGCCCGTCGTTGTATGGCGTCGGCCTGCTGATGCTGGTCGCGGTGCTGGTGTTCGGCGAGGTCGGCAAGGGCGCGCAGCGCTGGCTCGACCTCGGCATCGTGCGCTTCCAGCCGTCGGAGCTGGTCAAGCTCGCGGTGCCGTTGATGATCGCCTGGTACCTGGCCGAGAAGCGCCTGCCGCCGAGCTGGCAGCGCCTCGCCGTGGCCGCGTTCATGACCGTCGTGCCGGTGCTGCTGATCGCCAAGCAGCCCGATCTCGGTACCGCGCTGCTGGTCGCCTGCGCCGGTATCTTCGTGCTGTTCCTGGCCGGCATCAGCTGGCGCCTGATCGGCGCGCTGCTGGTCGCGCTGGCCGCGGCCGCGCCGGTGGCCTGGTACCTGATGCGCGACTACCAGCGGCAGCGCGTGCTGACCTTCCTCGACCCGGAGAACGACCCGCTCGGCGCCGGTTACCACATCATCCAGTCGAAGATTGCGATCGGCTCGGGCGGCCTGTATGGCAAGGGCTGGCTGAACGGCACGCAGTCGCAGCTCGACTTCCTGCCCGAGCGCCACACCGATTTCATCTTCGCCGTGCTGTCCGAGGAATTCGGCCTGATCGGCGTGCTGATCCTGCTCGCGCTGTACCTGTTCATCATCGCGCGCGGCCTGTACATCGCGACGCGCGCCCAGGACACCTTCAACCGCCTGCTCGCCGGCGCGCTGGTCCTGGTGTTCTTCGTCTACCTGTTCGTCAATACCGGCATGGTCAGCGGCCTGCTGCCGGTGGTCGGCGTGCCGCTGCCGCTGGTCAGCTACGGCGGCACCTCGCTGGTGACCCTGATGGCCGGCTTCGGTATGCTGATGTCCATTCACACCCATCGCAGGTTGTTGCCCACGTGATGATGCGAATCCTGGTCTCCGCCGCGCTGCTCGTTGCCGCCGCCGCGACCCCGGCCAAGACACCCGATCAGCTGCGCGCCGAGTTCATCGATCGCATGGTCAGCAAGCACGGCTTCTCGCGCGACGAGGTCACGCGCACGCTGTACCAGGCGCACACCAGCCGCAAGATCCTCGACGCGATCTCGCGCCCGGCCGAGAAACGCCTGAACTGGAGCGAGTACCGCGACATCTTCGTCACGCCGTCGCGGATCCAGGGCGGCGTCGGGTTCTGGCGCCGGCACGCCGATACCCTGGCCCGCGCCGAACGGGAGTACGGCGTACCGCCGCACATCATCGTCGCGATCCTCGGCGTCGAGACCCGCTACGGCGCGCACACCGGCGGCTACCGCGTGCTCGATGCGCTGCACACGCTCGGTTTCCACTACCCGCGGCGCGGCAAGTTCTTCCGCGAACAGCTCGACCACTTCCTGCGCTTCTCGCGCGAAGAGGCGATCGACCCGGTCATGCCGACCGGCTCGTACGCCGGCGCGATGGGCATGCCGCAGTTCATGCCCGACAGCTTCCGCATCTACGCGGTCGATTTCGACGGCGACGGCAAGCGCGACATCTGGGACAACCCCAGCGACGTGATCGGCAGCGTCGCCAACTACTTCGTCGAGAAGGGCAACTGGCGGCGCGGCGAGGCGGTGGCCCGGCCGGCCCACGGCGCCGACGGCCGGCATCGGAAACTGGTCGACGCCGGCGCCAAACCACGGCTGCGCGCGGCGCAGCTGCGCGCCGCCGGGATCGACGTCGGCGAACTGGCCGACGAGGTCCGGGTCAGCCTGCTCGAATTCCAGACCCACGACGGCCGCGAGTACTGGGTCGGGCGCGACAACTTCTACGCGATCATGCGCTACAACCCGCGCACCAAGTACGCGATGGCGGTCCACCAGCTCGCCGAGGCGGTACGCGAGGCCTATGCGCGGCAGCAGACGGCGCAGGCGCGGCCGGGCGACGGGCGCAATGACTGACGCGCGCCCGGCGCGCGGCGTGCTACGCCGCCTCGCCGTCCTGCTGCCGGTCGTCGCGCTCGCGGCGTGCAGCGTGCGCATGCCCAGCCTGCCCGGCGAACGCGACGGCCCCGGCGACTACCGCGACGTCAGCCACGTCCCCGATGCGGTACCGCGCGTCGAGCCGCGCAGCCGCGGCGGCAATCCGCCCTCGTACGTCGTGTTCGGCAAGCGCTATTACACGCTGAACAGCAGCCAGGGCTTCGTCGAGCGCGGCATCGCGTCGTGGTACGGAAGCAAGTTCCACGGCCGCAAGACGTCGAACGGCGAGACCTACGACATGTACGCGATGTCGGC
>JASJCU010000006.1 GCA_030065815.1 Gammaproteobacteria bacterium
CAATCGCTGGTTCAACGGGCGAAAATTCTGCGAAACTGCCATCGTGGTAGCCGGCATCTTACGCGTTGCCGGGTTTTCAGACATCCTTAAGGATGAAACGCTGCCGGGCGCCAGTTTCATCCCCGTGCATGCGCCATTTCTCGGCGAAACGACCCGGTGTTTCGATATTTTTGCGATCGGCAGGGGATCAAAACCGGTGTCGAGACCGTTTAAATCAATGACGAGGCGCACGACGAATGCGCGGATGGGAACGTGCGGCAGGATCTGAGCGAAAAACTGGTCGAGCTGATCCCGCGCATGCGACGGTTTGCCGCTGGTCTGACCGGCAGCACGGATGCCGGAGACGAGCTGGTGCAGGGTGCTTGCGAGCGCCTGTTGCGCAACCGCGACAAATTGCGCCCTGATACGCAGCTCGACAGGTGGCTGTACCGGGTGATTCGTAACCTGCACGTCGATGGGATACGTGCGCATGCGACCCGGGATCGGCATCTGCAGGAGATAGGACGGACGGCGGAACTGCATCTGGTGACGAACAACACGCTCGAAGACCGGGTGCACGTCAGCGAGGTTGACCGGGCGATGCGACAGCTGTCCGACGAGCACCGCGCGGTGCTGATGCTGATCGCCGTCGAAGGGCTGACGTATCGAGAGGCCGCGGGTGTGCTGGACGTACCGATCGGCACGGTCACGAGCCGGCTGGCGCGCGCACGCGGTGCGCTGATGGACAAATTGCAGGCGGGGCGGGACGACGACCCCGTAGGAGCCGCAGGATGAACGAAGAACAGCGTTTGCTTATCAATGCGTACAGCGACGGCGAGACCGATCGGCTGTCGACGGCGCGGGCACGTGAGCTGATTCACGCCGATGCCGACGCGCATGCCTACTGGCAATCCCTGCAACACACCGACGAGCTGCTGCGCGATGCATTTGCGCCGATCGCCGACGCCGCCGTGCCGGCACGATTCGATGCGGTGATCGACGCGGCGCGACCGCGCTGGCGCATGCGTCAGTTCGCGCCACTCGCCGCCGCCGCGTCGCTGGCGCTGGTCGTCGTAATGCTGGCGCGCGAACACAGCGTGACCGAGCAGATGGACGCGCAGCTGGCGCAGATGCGTGGCGAACTCGCGGCGCTGAAGAATCACACGCTCGAGAACAAGCCCAGCGGTTCGCCGGGTTCGTGGATCGCGCCGGTGGGGTTCGCGCGCGCCGAGGTCACGCCGCTGCAGACCTACCGCACGCGGGACAACCGTTTCTGCCGCGAGTACGAGGAGCGTGTCGAGGACGCCAGTGGTGTCGAGATCCGCCGCGGCATCGCCTGCCGCGTCGGCAAGGGCGATTGGCCAGACGTTGCGGACGCACCGTCGCTGCCGGCCGATCCCGCTGCCGCGGGCCGCGATGTCCGCCTCTGACGTAAAATAACCCCACCACAGCCGGGTGAATATCCCGCTTCGCAGCGGCCGGTGTCCGCTGCCTGCGCCGGTCCGATCGCGGACCCACGGACACAATTGCGCCTAGAATTGACCTGAGGCATGGCGCGCCGTTGCGGCGTCGCTAAGCTGGCGGTCCTTGCGTCGCTGAGCAAGGCTGCGCAGTTGCGTGCCGGATGTCATGCGCAGCTTGCGCAAAATCCTGAAAAACATAAAGATTTGCGTACGCCGCAGATGGGGTTTAGGGTCGCACCATGCAACAGACGCTCGTTCTCGATCAGCAGCTGATCAGTCGCTACGACCAGTCGGGTCCGCGCTACACGTCGTACCCGACCGCGGTTCAGTTCCACGACGGCTTCGGCCCCGACGACTACCGGCGCGCGGCGCGTGCGACCAACGCCAGCGGCCGGCCGCTGTCGCTGTATTTCCACATCCCGTTCTGCGACACGGTGTGCTTCTACTGCGCCTGCAACAAGATCGCGACCAAGGACCGCACGCGTGCCCAGCCCTACCTCGACCGCGTCTATCGCGAGATCGCGATGCAGGGCGAACTGTTCGACCGCAGCCGGCCGGTCGAGCAGCTGCACTGGGGCGGCGGCACGCCGACCTTCATCAGCGCCGCGCAGATGCGCGAGCTGATGGCCGTGACCGGCCGCCACTTTCGACTGCTCGACGACGACAGCGGCGAGTACTCGATCGAGATCGACCCGCGCGAGGTCACCGATGAGACCATCGGCCTGCTGCGCGAGATCGGCTTCAACCGCATGAGCCTCGGCCTGCAGGACCTCGACGCCAAGGTGCAGAAGGCGGTCAACCGTATCCAGACCGCCGAGGAAACGTTTGCGGCGCTCGACGCCGCGCGTCGCGAGGGCTTCCGCTCGATCAGCATGGACCTGATCTACGGACTGCCGCTGCAGACCCCGGACGGCTTCATCGCGACGCTCGACCGGGTGCTCGACGCCGAACCGGATCGCCTGTCGGTGTTCAACTACGCCCACCTGCCGGAGCGTTTCAAGCCGCAGCGTCGGATCAACGAGGCCGAACTGCCGACACCGGACCAGAAACTCGAGATCCTGCAACGCGTCGGCGAACACCTGTCGGCGGCGGGTTATGTCTATATCGGCATGGACCATTTCGCGCGCCCCGACGACGAACTCGCGGTCGCGCAGCGCGACGGCCAGCTGTACCGCAACTTCCAGGGCTACTCGACCCACGCCCACTGCGACCTCGTCGCGCTGGGCGTCACGTCGATCGGTATGGTCGGTAACACCTACGCGCAGAACGTGCGCACGCTCGACGACTACTACGCTCGCATCGACGCCGGCGAACTGGCGGTGTTTCGCGGCATCGAGCTGTCGCATGACGACGAGCTGCGCCGCGACGTCATCACCCAGCTGATCTGCAACTTCGCGCTCGACATGCAGCGCATCGACGCGGCATGGGACATCCGCTTCGAGGACTACTTCGCCGCCGAACTGGAGCGCCTGCGCGTCATGGTCGACGATGGCCTGCTGACGATCGACGGCCGCACCATCACGGTGCTGCCGCGCGGGCGGCTGCTGATCCGCAACGTCTGCATGGTCTTCGATCGCTATCTCGGCGCCGACGGCCAGACCACGCGTTTCTCGAAGGTCATCTGACCGCGCCCGGACCTGGCCGCTGTCACCGGCGGCGGGGTAAGCTGTGGCGCTCGTCAACCGACCCGGAGGCGTGCCATGTCGCGCGCAGCACTGTCCATCCCGCAGGCCTTCGGCGCGGCCGTCGCGCGTTTCGCCGCCGACCCGCTGGTCGTGTTGCCCGAGTACTCGCTGAGCTTCGCCGACATCGACGGCCAGTCGAACGGTATAGCACGCGGGCTCGCAGCCGCAGGCATTGCGAGCGGCGATCGCGTCGCGCTGTACTGCCCGAACGTCCCGGAGTTCGTCAGCGCCTACCTCGGCATCGTCAAGGCCGGGGCGGTGGTCGTGCCGGTCAACCTGCTGATACAGCCTGGCGAGATCGCGTTCATCCTTGGCGATGCCGCTGTCCGCGGCCTGATCTACCACGCGGCCCTGGCCGACAAGGTGGCCGCGGTCCGCGCGCCGCTCGGTGACGACCTGTTCGGCATCGTGATCGGCGACCAGGGCCTGTCACCGGGCGATGCGACGTTCGCCGAGCTCGCCGTCGACCCGGCACCGGTCGCTGCGCCGGCGCTCGATCCCTGCGCCGACCTGGCCGCGATCCTGTACACCTCGGGCACCACGGGGCGCCCGAAGGGCGCGATGCTGACCCACGACAACCTGGTGTCGAACACGTACAGCGTGGTCGCCGGACTGCACCTGCGACCGCGCGAGGACCGCCTGCTGGTCGTGCTGCCGATGTTCCATTCCTTTGCCGCGACGGTCGGCATGCTGACCCCGGCGCTGCACGGCCTGGCGCTGGTCCCGGTGCCGCGCTTCGACCCGCAGCTGGTCAGCGACGGCATCGCGCGCGCCGGCGCCACGGTCTTTCTCGGCGTGCCGTCGATGTACAACCTGATCCTGCGCGTCGACGACACCCAGGCGGCGCAGTGGGCCGGGATCCGTTTCGGCGTGGCCGGCGGTGCGGCGATGCCGGTGGAGCTGCTGCAGCGCTTCGAGGCGCGCTTCGGCTTCCCGGTCCTCGAGGGCGACGGGCCGACCGAGTGTTCGCCGGTGACCTGCGTCAACCCGCTCGACGGCGAGCGCAAGCCGGGCTCGGTCGGACTGCCGGTGCCGGACGTCGAGATCCGCATCCTCGACGCCGCCGGGGCGGAGCTGCCGGTCGGCGAGATCGGCGAGATCGGCGTGCACGGACCGAACGTCATGAAGGGCTACTGGGGGCTGCCGGACGCGACCGCCGAGACCTTTGCCGGCGACTGGTTGCGCACCGGCGACCTCGGCTACGTCGACGACGACGGCTACATCTTCATCGTCGATCGCAAGAAGGACATGGTCATCGTCAACGGCATGAACGTCTATCCGCGCATGATCGAGGAGGTGCTGTACCGCTACCCGGCGATCCTCGAGGCGGCCGTGGTCGGCGAACCGCACGGCTCCCACGGCGAGATCGTCGTCGCCTACGTCGTCGCCCGCGACGGCGAGTCGATCGACGACCGCGAGCTGCGCGGCTTCTGCCGCGAGCACCTCGGCCAGCACCAGATGCCGCGGCGGTTCGAGATCCGTGACAGCCTGCCGAAGAATGCGACCGGCAAGATCTTGAAGCGCGAGCTGAGAAAGACCGGCGAGATCGAGCGCGGCATCGATTCACGCTCCGGGTAGGGCTCCCCGGAAGGGACGCAGAGATCGCAGAGCAGCGCAGAGTTCGCCGAGATCTCCCGCGCATCAACCGCTGTGCTCCCAGCGCTTCTCTGCCTACTCCGCGTCCTTGCGAGCGGGCCTGGAAACGCACCAGTAAACACCCATGATCGCGACCAGCCAGATCGTCGCCATCCAGCCGGTGATGTGGTCGTAACCCGCAGCGACCCAGAATGACGCCCTGCCGTCGACGAGCGTCGGGTCGGTCAGGTACTTCATCAGCTTGATGATCATGACCCAGCCGGCATGGATGCCGATCGCCCACAGGACGTTGCCGGTGCGCTCACGGACCATGCTGAGAAACACCCCGACCACGACCAGCGTCACGAAGCTGTCGGCGATCGGTGCAAAATCGCCCGGGCGCGCCAGACCGTCGCCGATCATCCGGAACGCCTCGGCGGTCGTGAACGCGGCCGTTCCCAGTTCGGCCGGCTTGACGAAATGCAGTACCGCGTACAGCAGCGCGGTCAGCAGCGCGGTGGCCCAGAAGCCGAGCGTCCGGCGCATGCCGGTATGCATCAGGCCGCGGAACAGCGTTTCCTCGATGAAGCCGACGGCGAGACCGGACAGCAGGCCGGAGATCAGGGTCCTGGCGAAGTATTGCGGCGTCCAGCGGGATTCGCGGACGGCGAAGTGGTGGATGTCCAGCAGCCACTGTGCCGCCGTCAGCGCGAGCATGATCGCGATGCCGATCACCAGGCCCCGGGCGAGTGCCGACCAGGCCGCGTGCCGTGGCAGCGTGTATCCGGCCGCGCGCCAGCTGTCGAGCGCGACCACGCGCAGGAACAGCGGCAGCGCCAGTGCCGCCACCAGCATCGGCACGCGGTACAGGCTGCTCGCAGGCTCCAGGCCCAGGGCGTCCAGGTAGGGTGTCTGCAGCGTCGGCACGACGGCGGCGGCGAGCACCAGGAAGCCTGCCAGGTAGGCGAAAAACAACAGGAAGACGCGCATGTTCTCGGTCTTGCTCGGGGGCGCGGCGCGGTTTTTGGGGGCGCCAGGACTTGTTATAATGCGCGATTCGGACCGAATTGGCGAAAGTGGCGGAACTGGTAGACGCGCTGGATTTAGGTTCCAGTGGGGCAACCCGTGAGAGTTCGAGTCTCTCCTTTCGCACCAGGCGGTCGCGGACACCGAACATAGCCGCTCCGGCCGGGTGCCGGAGGTTATCCAAACGACGACTATCAACGGGCAGCCGGGCTGCCGGAGAGTATTGGAATGCAAGTCTCTGTCGAATCGGGCGAGGGTCTCGAGAAGCGTCTTCTGGTCGATCTGCCTGCCGAGCGCGTGTCGGCGCTGATGGACCGGAAGCTCAAGGACCTCGCGAAGCACGTTCGCCTGGACGGATTCCGTCCCGGCAAGGTGCCGATGCGGACCATTCGGCAGCGTTTCGGTGAGCAGGTACGCCAGGAGACCTACGGCACGCTGATCCAGGAGACGCTCTACGAGGCGGCGAGCCAGCAGAAGCTGATGCCGGCAGGCGAGCCCCAGGTCGAACTGCGCGAGGCCGCCGAAGAAGGCGGACTGGGTTATACGGCGACCTTCGAGATCATGCCCGAGATCACGCTCGGCGACCTGTCCGGGCAGTCGGTGCAACGCGTCGTCGCCGAGGTCGCCGACAGCGACGTCGACGACATGATCGAAAAGCTGCGCAAGCAGCGGACGACGTGGAACGACGTCGAGCGCGCCGCACAGGACGGCGACACCGTACACATGGACTTCAAAGGCATGATCGACGGCGAGCTGTTCGACGGCGGCAGCGCCGAGGACGTGCCGCTGGTACTGGGCTCGGGATCGATGATCGACGGCTTCGAGGCGGGGCTGCTCGGCGCCAAGGCCGGCGACGAGCGCACGCTGCAACTGACGTTCCCCGACGACTACCGTGCCGAGCACCTGGCCGGCAAGGACGTGACGTTCGACGTCAAGGTACAGCGCGTCTCCGAAGCGCAGCTGCCCGAGGTCGACGAGGAGTTCGTCAAGGCGTTCGGCGTCGAAGACGGCACGGTCGAGGGGCTGCGCGCCGATGTGGTCAAGAACATGCGCCACGAACTCAAGCAGAAGCTCGCTGCGCTGACCAAGGAAAAGGTCATGGACGCGTTGATCGCGGCCAACCCGATGGACATTCCCAAGGCGATGGTCGGTCAGGAGGCCGAGCGCATGAAACAGCAGATGCTGCAGGACATGCAGCAGCGCGGCCAGCAGTCGAGCGTCGACCTGCCGGCGAGTGTGTTCGAGGAGCAGGCGAAGCGCCGCGTCCATCTCGGCCTGCTGGTCGCAGAGATCATCAACACGCAGGAACTCAAGGCCGACGAACGCAAGGTGCGCGAAACCATCGCCGAGTTCGCCGAGTCGTATGAGAACCCCGAGGAGGTCATCGATCACTACCTGCAGGATTCGACCGCCCGCAGCAGCATCGAGAACCTCGTGCTCGAGAATGGCGTCGTCGACTGGGTACTGACCCAGGTCAAGGTCGATGACGAAAACAAGACCTTCTCCGAGGTCATGGATAACGCCGGGTAAAGCAGGCTTGCCCGGGTCGGTTTTTGCAGGTAGGTTCAAGGAATCATTGGCTAACCCGATAATGCAGCGTATGAACAAGCTGGAAACGACCAACCTCGGCCTGATCCCCATGGTGGTCGAGCAGAGTGCGCGGGGAGAGCGTGCGTACGACATCTACTCGCGGCTGCTCAAAGAGCGCGTGATCTTCTGCGTCGGTCCGGTCGAAGACAACATGGCGAATCTGATCGTCGCGCAGCTGCTGTTCCTGGAATCGGAGAACCCGGACAAGGACATCCACCTGTACATCAACTCCCCGGGCGGCTCGGTCACGGCCGGTCTCGCGATCTATGACACGATGCAGTTCATTCGCCCGCACGTGACGACGATGTGCATCGGCCAGGCGGCCAGCATGGGCGCGCTGCTGCTGGCTGGCGGCGAGAAGGGAAAACGCTACGCCCTGCCGCACTCGCGGATCATGATCCATCAACCGCTGGGCGGTTTTCAGGGCCAGGCGACCGACATCGAGATCCATGCCAAGGAAATCCTGCTGATTCGCGAGAAGCTGAACAAGATCCTGGCTCACCACACCGGCCAGGATCTGTCGCAGATCGAGCAGGACACCGATCGCGACAACTTCATGAGCGGCGAGCAGTCGGTGGCCTACGGGCTGGTCGATCAGGTATTGGATAGACGTCCAGCCCGGGACGAATGAGGGTCCGAAATGCCACGCGAACCGGGTGGCTTGTCATCCAGGACCTTTCAGATATCATCGGGTGCGAAAGCGCGGCCGTGGTCACGGCGACCCCCGGCGGCGCAGATGAGGGCTGAGTGCAATGAGTGACGACAAAAAGCAAGGCAAGGGCGACGACGGCAAGCTGCTGTACTGCTCGTTCTGCGGCAAGAGTCAGCACGAGGTTCGCAAGCTGATCGCGGGCCCCTCTGTCTTCATCTGCGACGAATGCGTCGAACTCTGCAACGACATCATCCGCGAGGAGATGCAGGAGAGCGTCGGCGAATCGTCCGACAAGCTGCCGATTCCGAAGGAAATCAACGCGACCCTCGATCAGTACGTTATCGGCCAGGGGCGCGCCAAGAAGGTCCTGTCGGTCGCGGTCTACAACCATTACAAACGGTTGGAGGCCAAGGGCAAGAAAGACGACGTCGAGATCGCGAAATCGAATATCCTGCTGATCGGGCCGACCGGCTCGGGCAAGACCCTGCTCGCCGAGACTCTGGCCCGTCTGCTGAACGTGCCGTTCACGATCGCCGATGCGACGACGCTGACCGAGGCCGGCTATGTCGGCGAGGACGTCGAGAACATCATCCAGAAACTGCTGCAGAAGTGCGACTACGACGTCGAAAAGGCGCAGTCGGGCATCGTCTACATCGACGAGATCGACAAGATCTCGCGAAAATCGGACAACCCGTCGATTACCCGTGACGTCTCGGGCGAGGGCGTGCAGCAGGCCCTACTCAAGCTGATCGAGGGCACGGTGGCATCGGTGCCGCCGCAGGGCGGTCGCAAACACCCGCAGCAGGAATTCCTGCAGGTCGACACGGCAAACATCCTGTTCGTCGTCGGCGGTGCGTTCGCCGGCCTCGACAAGGTGATCCGCGACCGTTCCGAGAAGGGCGGTATCGGTTTCTCCGCCGAGGTGCGCAGCAAAGAGGACAGACGCAAGGTCGGCGAGATACTCAGCAACGTCGAGCCCGAGGATCTGATCCACTACGGCCTGATCCCCGAGTTCGTCGGCCGTCTGCCGGTGGTCGCGACGCTCGAAGAACTCGACGAAGACGCGCTGGTCAAGATCCTCACCGAGCCGAAGAACGCGCTGATCAAACAATATAACCGCCTATTCGAGATGGAAGGGGCCGAGCTCGAGGTCCGCGAGGACGCGCTGCGTGCGATCGCGCGCAAGGCGATGGAGCGTAAGACCGGTGCGCGCGGTTTGCGCACGATTCTCGAACACACGCTGCTCGACACCATGTACGACCTGCCATCGCTCGAGGACGTCAGCAAGGTCGTCATCGACGAGGCCGTGATCAAGGGCGAGTCGGCACCTTACATCCTGTTCGGTGGCGGCGCCGAACAGCGGCAGCTTGCGGCGTCGGACTGACCCACCGTCTCGCCTGACGACCAGCGCGGCCTGCAACGGCCGTGCCTCAACCCGAGGCGTCGAGCGGCCGACCCGCGCGGCTTTGGCGCCATGCCGCTGCCACAACGCCCTCCTGCCCGGAAACCGACGAGTTTACGCAGCTTTTTGCCGGTTGAATTCTGCAACCGGAATCCGCATGTTGCCGGTAGAGAATTGATTCGTTGACGCGTGCGGCGACCCTGTTGCCCGCTCAATCGCCGCTTCAAACAGCGGCCGTGGAGGTTAGTGATGGGAATGGAAGATACCGCCGTAGGCGTACGAGACGAAATGCCGGGCGCCGTGCCCGTGCTCCCGCTGCGCGATGTCGTGGTGTATCCGCACATGGTCATCCCGTTGTTCGTCGGCCGCGAAAAATCGATCAAGGCACTCGATGCCGCGATGGCAGACAACAAACAGATTCTGCTGATCGCGCAGAAGAGCGCCGATGTCGACGAGCCGAAGCCGGGCGACATCTACGAGATCGGCACCCTGGCCAGCATCCTGCAACTCCTCAAACTGCCTGATGGCACCGTCAAGGTACTGGTCGAGGGCGGTGAGCGAGCCGCGATCCGCAAGATCGACGAGACCGACGACTTCTTTACCGCAGAGATCGATGCCGCCGAAGACATCGTCGAGCTGCCCGAACGCGAGATGGAAGTCCTGATGCGCTCGGCCACGGCGCTGTTCGACCAGTACGTGAAGCTGAACAAGAAGGTGCCGCCGGAGGTGTTGACGTCGCTGGCGAGCATCGACGACGCGTCGCGTCTCGCCGACACGATGGCCGCGCACATGGCGCTGAAGCTCGACGAGAAACAGCACGTGCTCGAGATGTTCAACGTGCGCGAGCGCATCGAGCACCTGATGGCGCTGATGGAGGGCGAGAACGATATCCTGCAGATGGAAAAGCGCATCCGCGGTCGCGTCAAGCGGCAGATGGAGAAGAACCAGCGCGAGTACTATCTGAACGAACAGATGAAGGCGATCCAGAAAGAGCTCGGCGAACTGGACGACGCGCCGAACGAACTCGAGGAACTCGCCGAGAAGATCGAAAAGGCCGGCATGAGCAAGGAAGCCAAAGGCAAAGCGACGGCCGAGCTCAACAAGCTGAAGCTGATGTCGCCGATGTCTGCCGAAGCGACCGTGGTCCGCAACTACATCGATGCCTTGGTCAGCGTACCGTGGAAGAAGCGGACCAAGGTGCGCAACGACATAGCCAAGGCCGAGGAAGTGCTCGACACCGATCACTTCGGTCTCGAGAAGGTCAAGGAGCGGATACTCGAGTATCTCGCCGTGCAGCAGCGCGTGCGCAAGCTCAAAGGGCCGATCCTCTGCCTCGTCGGTCCGCCCGGTGTCGGCAAGACATCGCTCGGCCAATCGATCGCGCGCGCGACCAATCGCAAGTTCATCCGCATGGCACTCGGCGGCGTGCGCGACGAGGCCGAGATCCGCGGTCATCGGCGCACATACATCGGTGCGATGCCGGGCAAGATCGTTCAGAACCTGACCAAGGCCGGGACCAAAAACCCGTTCTTCTTGCTCGACGAGATCGACAAGATGGCGATGGACTTTCGCGGTGACCCGGCGTCGGCGCTGCTCGAGGTGCTCGATCCGGAACAGAACCACACATTCCAGGATCACTACCTCGAGGTCGATTTCGACCTCTCCGAGGTCATGTTCGTCGCGACGGCCAACAGCATGAACATCCCGCCGGCACTGCTCGACCGCATGGAGGTCATCCGGCTGTCCGGCTACACCGAGGACGAGAAAGTAAGCATTGCCCAGAACTACCTGATTCCGAAGCAGAAAAAGAACAATGGCCTGAAAGACGAAGAGCTCGCGATTCGCGAAGGCGCGGTACGCGACATCGTGCGCTACTACACCCGCGAGGCCGGAGTCCGAAACCTGGAGCGCGAAATCTCGAAGATCTGCCGCAAGGTCGTCAAGGACGTGCTGCTCGAGGGCAAGAAGGGCAAAGGCATCAGCGTGACGCCGAAGTCGCTGGAGAAGTACCTCGGCGTCAAGCGCTTCCGTTATGGACGGGCCGATGAGCACGATCAGGTCGGTCAGGTGACCGGCCTCGCGTGGACCGAAGTCGGCGGCGAGTTGCTGCGCATCGAGACGGCGTTGACGCCGGGCAAGGGCAGGCTCACGCACACCGGGCAACTGGGCGACGTCATGAAGGAGTCGATCCAGGCCGCGATGACCGTCGTCCGCGGCCGGGCCATGGCGCTCGGCCTGGAAGACGACTTCTATCAGAAGATCGACGTGCACATTCACGTGCCCGAAGGCGCGACGCCGAAGGATGGACCGAGCGCGGGTATCGGCATGGCGACGTCGCTGGCGTCGGCGCTGACCGGTATCGCAGTACGCGCCGATGTCGCAATGACCGGCGAGATCACGCTGCGCGGTGAAGTGCTGCCGATCGGCGGCCTCAAAGAGAAGCTGCTGGCCGCGCATCGCGGCGGCATACAAACGGTGATCATCCCCGAAGAGAACGAGCGCGACCTCGTCGAGATTCCGAAGAACATCAAGCAGAACCTCGACATACGACCGGTCCGCTGGATCGACGAGGTGCTCGAGATCGCGCTGGCCGACCGTCCGACACCGCGTGTTGCACCGAGCGACGAAGATGTCAAACCGTCATCGGAATCGGCCGACGACGACAGCGACGACAGCATCGATTCCGCGCGCCATCATTGATCTCCGCTGGCAACGCTGGTAGAAGAACACCTATCGACGACCGGCCCTGGAAAGGGCCGGTTTAGTTGACAGTATTTTTCAGCGACTGCTATAAAGCGGCCCGCACCAAAAAACGGCCAGGCCAACTGGCGCTACTACACCACCAAGGCACAGCCGCAAACACGGACCCGGCTGTGCTTCTTCTTCGAAAGGGGGCACCTACCTAATGAACAAATCCGATCTTATCGACGCCATGGCCGATTCGGCAGATATCTCCAAGGCGGCTGCCGGCCGCGCATTGGACGGGCTTCTGGACGCGATCACGGCTTCGGTCAAGAACAACGATCCCGTCTCGATAGTTGGCTTCGGTACCTTCCTGTTGCGCGAGCGCGCTGCCCGCACCGGTCGCAATCCCAAGACCGGCAAAACCATCGAGATCGCCGCGTCGAAAGCGCCCGCTTTCAAAGCTGGAAAAGCGTTCAAGGACGCTGTAAACTAACGCGCCTCGCTCGCGGGGTGCTTAGCTCAGCTGGGAGAGCATCGCCCTTACAAGGCGAGGGTCGCAGGTTCGATCCCTGCAGCACCCACCACGAATTTCGGAGTGGTAGTTCAGTTGGTTAGAATACCGGCCTGTCACGCCGGGGGTCGCGGGTTCGAGTCCCGTCCACTCCGCCAAATACCGGGTCATACGGGGTATCATTCGGTACCCCGTTCTTCTTTCACGACTGCACGAAGCCGGAACCAAGATGCTGCAGGCCATTCGAGATAAGGCGCAGGGCTGGATTGCCTGGGCAATCGTCATACTCATCAGCATTCCTTTCGCCCTATGGGGGATCCAGGAGTACCTCGGTGTCGGCAGCGAGCCGGAGGTTGCGATCGTCAACGGCGAACCGATCACCCAGCGCATGCTCGACCAGCGAACACGCGACTTCCGCGAGAGCATGCGCGACACGCTGGGAAATGCATACGACCCCGACCTGTTCGAGGACAGTACGCTGAAGCCGCAGGTGCGCGACGCCATGATCGAGGAGCGCATCCTCGGCGACACCGCGCTCGACTGGAACCTGCGAACCAGCGATGTCCAGGCGCGCGGCTTCATCGCGTCGGTGCCGGCGTTTCAACGCGACGGTGGTTTCGACCAGCAGTCGTACGAGGCCGCCGTGCGCAACCGTGGCATGAGCCGTGCCGGATTCGAACAAACGGTGCGCCAGGAGCTGGCCGTGTCGCAGTTACGCACCGGGATCAGCGAGTCCGCTTTTGTCACCGAGTCCGGCCTGGCTGCCCGCGTCCGCCTGTTCGAACAGACGCGCGACGTCAATTTCGCGCGCATACCGGCCGCCGCTTATGCCGACAGCGTCGAGGTCTCGCCCACGCTGCTGCGCGAGTTCTACGACGCGAACCCGGACCTGTTTCGCACGCCCGAACGCGTCAAGCTGGCGTACGTTATCCTCGATGCGACGTCGCTCGGTGGCCTGATCGAGGTAGACGAAGCGGCCCTGCGTCAGTATTTCGAGGACCATCGCAGCGAGTTCGTCGCGCGCGAGGAGCGCCAGATGCGGCACATACTGGTCGCCGTGAGCGCCGGTGCCGACGAGGCAACCAACGACGCCGCGCGTGACGAGGCACAGTCATTGCTGACGCGACTGCGTGACGGCGAAGATTTCGCCGAGTTGGCGCGGGCACACTCCGACGATCCCGGCTCCGCCAACAACGGCGGTGACCTCGGTTGGGTGGAGCGTGGCCTGATGGTGCCCGAGTTCGAGGAAGCGGGTTTCGCGCTCGCGCTGGAAGCGATCAGCGACGTCGTGCGTACGGACTTCGGTTACCACATCATCCAGGTAACCGGCGTGCGCGGCGGGTCCGACGCGGATTTCGCCGACGTGCGCGACCAGGTCGACGCCGCCTACCGCAAGTTCGAGGGCGAGAATCTGTACTTCGACTATGCCGAACGACTCGCGGAGTCCGCTTACGAGAACGCCGACAGCCTGGCGCCCGCCGCCGAGGCGCTGGGCCTGCAGATCCGGCAGACCGACTGGGTGACGCGCGACAGTAGTCTCGACGGTGCGCTGGATTCGCCGAAGGTGTTGAATCTCGCGTTCTCCGACGACGTGCTGGTCGGTGGCAACAACAGTGAACTCATCGAAGTCGGTGCACAGCAGGCGATCGTGCTGCGCGTCGCCGAACAGGAGCCGGCCGGCATCAAGGACTTCGACCAGCACCTCGCGACAGTCGAGGAGTTGTACCGTCGCAGCAAAACCGCCGAGGCCGCGGCGAGCACCGGTGAGTCACTGCTTACGGAGCTGCGTGACGGTGGCAAGACGCTGGCGGACGTGGCCTCGACGCATGCCTGGAAGTTCGAACAGTTCGGTGATTTGGCGCGCAACGATTCCCGTGCACCGGCCGACGTGGTGCGCGCGGCATTTGCGTTGACGCCGCCGGCTGACGGGTCCGCGGCGCTTGCCGGTGAGCCGGCGGCCAACGGCGACTACTGGCTCATCGAGGTGGCGTCGGTCGAGGGCGGTTCAGTCGACGACATCGGCGCGGCCGAGCGGCCGCTGGTGTCGCAGCAGATGGCCGGCGACGTGGCCGCCGCGCAGTTGCGCTACCTGACCAGCAGCCTGCGCGAACGCGCCGACGTCGAACTGAAACCGATAGCGGACGAGTAGCGGCCGCGCGCCACGCCGATCGAGTGGCCGCCCGGTCGTTGCGCAACGGTGGCCAGACGTGTCAGGCCATGCCAAGGATGTGGTAACCGGAATCGACGTACAGCACGTCGCCGGTGATGCCGGACGCGAGGTCAGAGCACAGGAAGGCAGTGGCATTGCCGACTTCGTCGATCGTGACGTTGCGGCGCAGCGGCGTCTTCTGTTCGGCCTCTGCCAGCATGCCACGGAATCCGCTGATTCCCGAGGCCGCGAGCGTGCGTATCGGCCCTGCGGAGACCGCATTGACCCGCGTGCCCTCCGGGCCCATGGCGTCGGCGAGGTAGCGCACGTTGGCCTCAAGCGCCGCCTTGGCGATGCCCATGACATTGTAGTTCGGCACGGTGCGGACCGCGCCGAGGTAGGTCATCGTAACGATCGCCGCGTTGCGGCCGCGCATCATCTCACGCCCGGCCTTGGCGAGTGCCGCGAGGCTGTATGCGCTGATGTCGTGGGCGATACGGAAACCCTCGCGGGTTACCGCGTCGATGTAAGAGCCTTCGAGCTGATCGCGAGGCGCGAAACCGACCGAGTGGATCAGGCAATCCAGGCCGTCCCAGCGTTTGCCCAGTTCGGCGAACACGGCGTCGATCTGTTCGTCGCTGCCGACGTCCAGCGGCAGCACGATGTCCGAGCCGAACTCCTTGGCGAACCCGGTCACGCGGTCCTGCAGTTTCTCGCCCTGGTAGGTGAAGGCCAGTTCCGCACCCTCGCGGTGCATGGCCGCCGCGACGCCGTAGGCAATCGAGCGGTTGCTCGCAACACCAACGATGAGCGCGCGCTTGTTGTGCAGAAATCCCATGAAAAGTTCCTCGAGTTGGCGGTTCAGGACAACAAACCGGCTGACAGGGATAGCCGGCGGTGCCATCATCGACCGGCCGCAAGCCGTGCCCACAGCGTTATGATTAAGATCGAAAGTTTGGCGCGTAAATTACCCGAAAGCCCGGGTGCGTTCAAAATACCGGGCAGTATCGGCCGCGTCGCGCTGTTCGCGTGCCTGCTGACCGTGACGATCGTGCTGTCCGGGTGCTCGCGGCAGGCGTGGAACGATCCCTACCGCGCCGGTGAGGCGGCGGGCCCGATCTTCTACAGTTCGTTCTCGGAACGGCCGAAGCACCTCGATCCCGCCCGCTCCTACAGCGCCAACGAATGGGCCTTCATCTCGCAGGTCTACGAACCGCCGCTGCAGTACCATTTCCTCAAGCGGCCTTACGAACTCGTGCCGCTGACGGCCGATGCGCTGCCCGAGATACGCCAGTATGCGTCGGACGGCACGCTGCTGCCGGATCACGCGCCGGCCAGCGACGTGGCCTATACCGACTACATCGTGCGCATCCGCCCTGGCATTCGCTACCAGCCCCACCCGGCGCTGGCCCGCAACGATGACGGCAGTTTCGTCTACTGGCCGCTCGACGACGAGACCCTCGATCGGGTCGATGCCCTGGCAGATTTCGAACGCACCGGTTCACGTGAACTGGTCGCAGCGGACTACCTGTACCAGATCAAACGCCTCGCCTTCTCGCCCAACCATTCACCGGTCGCCAGCCTGATGGCCGAACATATCCGCGGTTTCGCCGATTTCAGCGAACGCGCGAAGGCCGCGCACGATGCGCTGCCGAGGCAGGGCGGCATGCGACCCTGGCTCGACCTGCGAGGCCTGGACATGAGCGGGCTCGCTGAAATCGACCGCTACACCTACCGTGTGCGCATCGAGAACAAGTACCCACAGTTCATCTACTGGTTGGCGATGAACTTCTTCGCACCGATGCCGTGGGAGGCGGAGCGTTTCTATCACCAGCCCGGCCTCGACGAGAAGAACATCAACCTGCACTGGTACCCGATCGGGACCGGCCCGTTCATGCTGACCGAGAACAACCCGAATCTGCGCATGGTGCTGGTCCGCAATCCGAACTTCCACGGCGAGACCTACCCGGTCGAAGGCAGTGACGAGGATCGCCGTATCGGCCTGCTCGACGACGCCGGCCGCGAGATGCCCTTCATCGAGCGCGCTGTTTACTCGCTCGAGAAAGAGGCGATCCCACGTTGGAACAAGTTCCTGCAGGGTTTCTACGACAACTCGGGGATCGGCTCGGACAGCTTCGACCAGGCCGTGCAGTTCGGCAGCGGCGGCGAGGCGACGCTGACCGAGGCGATGCGCGAACGCGGCATCCGCCTCAGCACGGCCGTCGAAACGTCGTTGTTCTACACCGGTTTCAACATGCGCGACCCGGTCGTCGGCGGTGACAGCGAACGCGCCCGCCTGCTGCGCCAGGCGATCGCGATTGCGATCGATTTCGAGGAGTTCATCTCGATATTTCGCAACGGCCGCGGAGAGGCCGCGCAGGGACCGCTGCCGCCCGGGATCTTCGGCCATCGTAGCGGGGAATCCGGCGTCAATCCTGTCACCCACGAGTGGCGCAACGGCACGCCGCGACGTCGATCGATCGACGATGCCAGGCAGCTCATGGTCGAAGCCGGCTATACGGATGGTCGTGATCCGGCGACCGGCGGGCCGTTGATCCTGTATTACGACACGCCGGCCGCAGGTCCCGACAGCAAGGCCATGCTGCAGTGGTACCGCAAGCAGTTGGCGAAGCTCGGTGTCGAGCTGGTGATCCGCGCGACCGACTACAACCGCTTCCAGGACAAGATGCTCAAGGGCACGTCGCAGATCTTCAGCTGGGGCTGGAACGCGGATTACCCCGATCCGGAAAACTTCTTCTTCCTGCTGTATGGCCCGAACGGCAAGGTCGAGTCCAAAGGCGAGAATGCCGCGAACTTCCGACATCCAGAGTTCGACGCGCTGTTCGTCGAGATGAAAGACATGGAGAATGGCCCGGCGCGACAGCAGGTCATCGATCGCATGGTCGAGATCCTGCGTGTCGAATCGCCCTGGTTGTTCGGCTTCTATCCCAAGGCCTACAGTCTTCACCATAGCTGGTACCGCAACGCCAAGCCGCACCTGATGGCGAACAACACGCTGAAGTACAAAGGGGTCGACGGCACATCGCGGATCGAGGCCCAGAGCGCGTGGAACGACCCGGTGTTGTGGCCGTTGGGCGTGTTGCTCGCGATATTGATCGTATCGATCATCCCGGCGGTGCGCGGCTTCCGCGCCCGCGAGCGGAGTCGCGCCCTGTGAGCGCCTACATCATCAGGCGGCTGCTGTACGCGATCCCGATCCTGATCGGCGTAAACGCACTGACCTTCGTGCTGTTCTTCGTCGTCAACTCGCCGGACGACATGGCGCGGATGCACCTCGGCGGCAAGCGTGTCACCGACCAGGCGATCGAGGCCTGGAAAGAGGATCACGGCTACAACAAGCCGCTGTTGTTCAACGAGGCGGCCGCGGGCACGGCGGCGTTGACCGATACCATCCTGTACGAGAAGTCTATCAAGCTGTTCCTGTTCGAGTTCGGCCAGTCCGACAGCGGCCGCGACATCAGCGAGGACATCTCGCAGCGCATGTGGCCGAGCCTCGCGATCGCGGTGCCGACACTGCTGGTCGGCCTCGCGATCAATATCACCTTCGCGCTGCTGCTGGCATTCTTTCGCGCCACCTACCTGGACTTCTGGGGCGTCGTCATCTGCGTCGCGATGATGTCGATTTCGTCACTGTTCTACATCATCGGCGGCCAGTTCCTGGTCGGCAAGCTCCTCAACCTCGTGCCGATCTCCGGTTACGACACCGGTCTGCACGCGTGGAAGTTCATGATCCTGCCGGTCATCGTCGGCGTCATCGGCGGTATCGGTTCGGGGACGCGCTGGTACCGTACCCTGTTTCTCGAGGAGATACACCGCGACTACGTGCGCTCGGCGCGCGCCAAGGGCCTGTCCGAGCACTGGGTCCTGTTTCGGCACGTGTTGCGCAATGCGCTGATCCCGATCCTGACTGGCGTCGTCGTCGTGCTGCCGCTGCTGTTCATCGGCAGCCTGCTCGTCGAATCCTTCTTCGGCATACCCGGGCTCGGCAGCTACACGATCGATGCAATCAACAACCAGGATTTCGCGATCGTCCGGGCGATGGTGTTTCTCGGTGCCGTGCTGTACATCATCGGCCTGCTGCTGACCGACATCTCGTACACGATCGCCGATCCGCGCGTGAGGCTGGACTGAGTGATGGCGTTCCAACCGGTGATTCTGTGGACGGATGCGCTGGTCTACCTGCTGCTCGTGCTGATCGGCCTGATGGTTTGGTATACGCGCCGTCACGAGCACCTGCTGACGCCGTGGCGCCGCGTCAGCGGCAGCCGGACCGGGCAGGCGACGATGGTCGTGCTCGGTTTCTACATCGCCGTTGGCCTGATGGACACGCTGCATTTCAACCCGCAGACCGGTGTCGACGATGCCGGCAAGCCGATCTATTCGACCGAGGTGCTGAGCGTTTTCGACGTCGTCGCCGGTCCGTTGCGCACCCAGCGCGAGAAGACCTATTCGGCACCCTTCGCAACCCACCTGTTCAGCAAGGAGAACGTACAAACGGCGGATGGCCGCATGGAAAGGATCTTTCCGCGCCTGCAGTATGGCGGCGCCCACCTCGATGCCAGCGGTGCCGGCAAGCTCGCGGATATCGTGCAGAAGGGGGCGATCGGCGCGGCTCAAGGCGTGGTGGCCTGGGCGCTGTTGATCCTGCTGTTGAACAAGTTACGCATTGGCCGCATCCGCGATCTGCTGGCCGGTCGGCGGCCACAACCCTGGCACGTCGGTGCCTGGACGGCGCTCGCCATGTTCGCCTTTGTCGGCGCGTTGTGGGAGTTGTCCGGGTACTATCACGTGTTGGGCACCGACAAGGTCGGCGAGGACGTGTTCTTCCAGTCGCTGAAGAGTATCCGCACCGGCCTGATCATCGGTACGCTGACGACCCTGGTCATGCTGCCGGCGGCGATCCTGCTCGGCATCATGGCCGGCTATTTCCGCGGTTGGGTCGATGACGTGATCCAGTATCTGTACACGACGTTGAACTCGATTCCCGGCGTGCTGTTGATCGCGGCGGCGGTGCTGATGATGCAGATCTACATGAGCAACAACGCCGACCAGTTCAACAGCCTGACCGAGCGGGCCGATCTGCGCCTGCTGTTCCTGTGCTTGATCCTCGGCGTGACCAGTTGGACCGGCCTGTGTCGGCTGTTGCGCGGCGAGGCACTGAAGCTGCGTGAACTGGAGTATGTCCAGGCCGCGCGCGCGTTCGGTGTCAACCATTTCCGCATCCTCGTGCGCCACGTGCTGCCGAACGTGATGCACATCGTCCTGATCACCGTGGTACTCGATTTCAGCGGCCTGGTCCTGGCCGAGGCGGTGCTGTCGTACATCAGCATCGGGGTCGATCCGGCGACCAACAGCTGGGGCAACATGATCAACGGGGCCCGTCTCGAGCTGGCGCGCGAGCCGGTCGTCTGGTGGTCGCTGCTGGCGGCGTTCACGTTCATGTTCACGTTGGTTCTGGCGGCCAACCTGTTCTCCGACGTCGTACGGGACGCGTTCGACCCGCGCCTGAGGGAGCAGCGATGAGCTCGATAGAGGCCGCGATGCACAAGGTCCAGACGCCGGCCGAGCCACTGTTGGCGGTCGACGCGCTGACCACCCACCTGGGCAGCCAGGCCCACCCGGTGCGTGCCGTCGACGGTGTCAGCTTCGAGATCCGTCGTGGCGAGACCTTCGTGCTGCTCGGTGAGTCCGGCTGCGGCAAGTCGATGATCGCACTGTCGATCATGCGCCTGCTGCCGCACACCGGACGTATCGTCGGTGGCGACGTCAAGCTGGACGGCAAGTCACTGCGGGCCCTGTCAGAGGCGGACATGCGCGCCGAGCGCGGCGGTCGCGTCGGTATGATCTTCCAGGAACCGATGACGTCGCTGAACCCGGTCATCACGGTCGGCGAACAGGTCGCCGAGGCGGTTCGCCTGCATGACCCCGACAGTCGCGAGCGGGTCGCCGCGCGGGTGGTCGAGCTGTTCCGGGCCGTAGGCATCCCGGACCCGGACAAACGGGTCGGGGAGTACCCGCACCAGCTCTCCGGTGGCATGAAGCAGCGGGTAATGATTGCGATGGCGCTGGCGGGGCGCCCGGAGGTGCTGATCGCCGACGAGCCGACCACGGCCCTGGACGTGACCATCCAGGCCCAGGTGCTCGACCTCCTGAAGGACCTGCAGCGCGAGACCGGGATGGGCATCCTGCTGATCACCCACGATCTCGGCGTCGTCGCCGAGATGGCCGACCGGGTCGGCGTCATGTATGCCGGCCAGATCCTCGAGACCAACGACGCCGAGCGCTTCTTCGACCGCCCAAGGCATCCCTACAGTCGCAAGCTGTTCCGCTCGTTGCCGAAGGCGGAGAAGCGCAGCGAGGGGCTGGACGTGATCGCCGGCATCGTACCGCCGCTCGACCAGGCGTTCACGCACTGCCGCTTCGCCGATCGCTGCGAACTCGCCTTCGATGCCTGCCGGACGACGCTGCCGCCGTGGCGCGGCGGCGACGCGGACGGGTTCCGCTGCCATCTCGAGGCCGACGAGGTGCGCGACCAGGACGCACCGCTGGCGCCGGCCGCCAGCGACCGTCATGGCGACGACACCGCGTTGCTCGACGTCAGCGGACTGAAGATGCACTTCCCGATCCACAAAGGCGTGCTGCGCCGGGTGGTCGGCCACGTCAAGGCCGTGGATGGTCTCGATCTGAAGATCCCGACGGCGCGCACCGTCGCACTGGTCGGCGAGTCTGGCTGTGGCAAGACCACGGTCGGCAAGGCCATCCTGCAGCTGCATCGGCCGACTGCCGGCCGCGTCGAGTTCGACGGTGTCGACCTCGCGCACGTGCGCGGCGCGGAACTGCGCCGGCTGCGGCGCGACTTCCAGATCATCTTCCAGGATCCGGCCTCGTCGATGAACCCACGCATGCTGGTCGAAGACATCGTTGCCGAGGGCATGGTCGCACAGGGCATCGGCGGCAATCGCGCCGAGCGCCGGCGCAAAGTCGAGCAGCTGCTGGAACAGGTCGGCATGCAGGCGCAGGCCGCGAACCGCTACCCGCACGAGTTCTCAGGCGGCCAGCGGCAGCGCATCGCGATCGCCCGCGCCCTGGCCCTCGAGCCACGCCTGATAGTCTGTGACGAACCGACCAGCGCGCTGGATGTCTCGGTGCAGGCACAGGTACTCAACCTGTTGCGCGATCTGCAGCGCGAACTCGGCATCTCCTACCTGTTCATCACCCACAACATCTCGGTCGTCGCCTACCTCGCCCACGAGGTCGCCGTGATGTACCTCGGCAGGATCGTCGAGTACGGCGCCGTCGAGGCGGTGCTGCAGCACCCCAAGCACCCGTATACCGAGGCATTGCTCAGTGCGGTGCCGGTGCCGGATCCGGACCACGAGCGCGCGGTCATCCGCCTCGAAGGCGATATGCCGTCGCCGGTCAATCCACCGTCCGGTTGCCATTTCCACCCACGCTGCCCGCAGGCGGTCGCGAAGTGCCGCGAGAGCTATCCCGATACGGTGACGCTGAGCTCCGGCCGGCGTGTCGCGTGCTGGCTGGCCAGCGAGGGTCAGCGCGGCGACTGAGTCGCCGGCGGATCAGGCGTCGGGGTCGACGAACACGGTCAGGCGCTCGCCCGGGCGGATGTAGCGGCCGACCCGGTTCCAGCGCTTGAGGTCCTTGATCGAGACCTGAAAGCGGCGCGCTATCGCGTACAGGGAATCGCCCTTGCGCACCCGGTAGCGCAGGCGCTGGCGCGCCTGCCGGTTGCTCGAGGCGCTGGCGAGGGTCACGGCGTCGGACAACGGGATCAGCAGCGTCTCGCCGGCGCGGATGCGCGAGCCGCGCAGCCCGTTGGTGCGCCGGATCGCGTCGACCGTGACCGCGTAGTCGCGCGCGATGCGGTTCAGGCTGTCACCGGGGCGGATCGTGTGGCGCTGCCAGCGCAGACGCTGCTCTGTGGTCAGCGCCGTGACGGCCCGTTCGAACTCGGCGACCTTGTCTGCCGGCAGCAGCAGTTCATGGGGGCCGTCCGGGGGCGTAGCCCAGCGGCGGTGCCCGGCGTTCAGGCCGAGCAGGTCTTCGACCGGCATGCCAGCGGCGCCGGCGGCGACGTTGAGATCGATCTGGCCGGCGGTCCGGGCGACCGCGAAATACGGCGCGTCGGCGATCTCCGGCAGCGACAGGCCGTGGCGTTCGGGGTCGCCGAGGACCCGCGCCAATGCCAGCAGACGGGGCACGTAGCGGTCGGTTTCCCCGGGCAGGTCGAGCGACCAGAAGTCGGTCGGCTCGCGGCGTTTGCCGGCACGCCGGATGGCGCGCCCGACCTTGGCCGATCCGGCGTTGTAGGCGGCCAGCGTGTGCAGCCAGTCGCCGTCGAAGCGCGCGTTGAGGCGCTTGAGGTAGGCGATCGCCGCTGCCGTCGACGCGCGCACCGTGCGCCGGCTCTCGAACCACCAGTCCTGCTTCAGGCCCATCATGCGCCCGGTCGCCGGCATGAACTGCCACAGGCCGACGGCGCCGTCCGGTGAATAGGCGTGTGGACGAAAACCGCTCTCGATCGCCGGCAGCAGCGCCAGTTCGCCAGGGATGCCGGCGGATTCGACGGCGTCGACGATGTGATACAGGTAGGGCTCGGCGCGCGCCAACAGCGCGTACAGCGCGGCGGGCGAGCGCAGCAGGCGTCGCGTCTCGGTGTCGATGCGCGGGTGCTGGATGTCGGCGAGGCGGTAGCCGGCCGTCAGGCGCGGCCAGATCGGCTGCAGTGGCGGCGGCTCGACGGCCACCTGTGTCGCCGGGTCGTCCTCGTGCAGCGCGAGCGCCGGGTCGCCGTGCACCTGGGCCTCGGCGTCGCTGCCGTCGCTGGCGATGGCGGGGCGCGGGGCATGCGATGCACAGCCCGTGAACAGGGCGATCAGCAGCAGGGCCACGACGCCGTGGCAGAGAAAACGCGCATGTTGCCCACGAACGACGCTTTGTTCAGAATCGTGCATGCCGCTCCCCTGCGCCCATGGCGTGGCACTATACGAGAAGCCCCAAGGGCGTTCCAGCATTGCCGGGAATATGTCTCAATCGAAAGCATTGAATGACAAGAATAATGATATAAACCAGAAGTTTATAGACTGGTATTCAAGTGCTCTGGGAAGTCGTGTCGCGAACAGCGAGGGCGACGCCCTGGCGAGCATGGTGCACGATCTGTTCGGCTACCAGCTGCTGCAACTCGGCGAACTCGGCAACGACGTCGACTTCCTCGCCAGCTGTCCGATCCGTCGACGTGTGCTGCTGTCGCACCGCGCGCCGGCGTTCACCGGCAGCGTCATCGTCGGCCAGGCGCAGCAGCTGCCAATCGCCGCCGACAGCATCGACGCCGCGATACTGGTGCACACGCTGGATTTCTCGCCCGACCCCCACCAGGTGCTGCGCGAGGTCGAGCGCGTGCTGATCGCCGAGGGACGGGTCATCGTCGTCGGTTTCAATCCGTTCAGCCTGTGGGGCGTGTGGCGCCTGTTCGGGCGTTGGCGGGGGGCCGTGCCGTGGAGCGGGCATTTCCTGTCGTACCCGCGGCTCAACGACTGGCTGAGCCTGATGGGCTTCGCCGTCGAGCGCCTGGATGTCATGGAGTTCCGACCGCCGACGCGCGGTAGCGGCCTGCACGGCGTCGAACGCCTCGGGCGACAGGTATGGCCGATGCTGGCCGGCATCTACGTCGTCCGCGCGGTCAAGCGCGTCGCGCGCGTAACGCCGCTGCGCCAGCGCTGGGCGCGCCTGCGCGTGCGCGGTCCGAGGGTCATCGAACCGACGGTACGCGAGATCAACGATGTCTGAGCGCGTCGCACTATTCACAGACGGTGCCTGCAAAGGCAACCCTGGGCCCGGTGGCTGGGGCGTGGTCATGCGCTTCGGCGAGCACGAGAAGGAGCTGTTCGGTGGCGAGGTCGCGACGACCAACAACCGTATGGAGCTGATGGCGGTGATCCAGGGCCTGCAGTCGCTGAAACGACGCTGCGTCGTCGACGTGACGACCGATTCGCAATACGTCAGGAACGGCATCACGCAGTGGATACACAATTGGAAGCGCAACGGTTGGCGCACCGCGGCGAAGAAGCCGGTCAAGAACGCCGACCTGTGGCGGGAACTCGACGACGCGGTGCGCCGGCACGACGTCGCCTGGCACTGGGTCAAGGGTCACAGCGGTCACCCGGAGAACGAGCGTGCCGACGAACTGGCGAACCGGGCGATCAGGAATCTGGCGCGTTGACGACACGGCGCCGTGGTCGTCGGCGGCATCGGTTATCATCGTTGTGACATCGAAACCACGAACCTCGAACCGCCCATGCGACAGATCGTAGTGGACACCGAGACCACCGGTCTCGAACCCGAACAGGGACACCGGATCATCGAGATCGGCTGCGTAGAGATGGTCGAGCGGCGGCCGACCGGCGACAATTTTCACGTCTACCTGCAGCCGGACCGCGAGATCGATGCCGCGGCGGTCGAGGTGCACGGCATCACCAACGCGTTTCTCGCCGACAAACCGCGTTTCGCCGATATCGCCAATGACCTGATCGCCTACCTGCGCGGTGCCGAACTGGTGATCCACAACGCGCCGTTCGACGTCGGATTCCTCGATGCCGAACTGGCGCGAGTCGCGGGCACGGTGCCGATCGCCGAGCAGTGCGGCGTCTTGGACACGCTGGTCATGGCGCGCAAGAAGCATCCCGGTCAGCGCAACTCGCTCGATGCACTGTGCGGCCGCTACGACGTCGACAACAGCCGCCGTGACAAGCACGGCGCGCTGCTCGACGCGGAGATCCTCGCCGACGTGTACCTGGCGATGACCGGCGGACAGACCACGCTGTCGCTCGACGCCGGAGGCGGCGACGCGGACCAGGCATCGGTTTCGGGTCGTCGCGCGCTGGCGAGGGAGGGCCTGGCGCTGCGCGTCGTCGCCGCGACCGCCGACGAGGTCGCCGCGCATGAGGCGCGGCTCGACGCGATCGAGCAGGCGTCGGGTGCGCCGCCGGTCTGGCGCCGGCCGGGCGCGCCGTAGTCGGACGTTTCAGTCGACGGTCGTGCGTGTCGCCGCCGGTGCGTTGAGGCGGCCATCGATGCGCCACGAACCGTCGGCAGGGCGGATCTCCACCTGCCAATTGGCAATCGTCACGGGATCGACGCGCCCGGAGAAGCGGCGGTCGTCGAGCGGTGTCAATTGCGCGGTCTGGTCGCGGTTCGGTACGGTCGGGTGGGTCAATGTGAGCGTCAGCACACCGGCCTCGGCGGTCAGTGCCTTGGTCAGTTCCAGCATCACGGCGCCGGTATCGGCATCGTAGCTCAGGTCGCCGGTGATCCCGAGTGCCGTGGCGCGTGCCTTGCTGTCGGCATCCTTGTGGATTGCCAGGCCTTCCTTGTAGTAGTCGTCACTGACCAGACCGTCATTGGTCTGGATCGCGAGGTTGATCGTGTACATCGACGCGATCACGACGCTCAACGGCAGGCTGATCAGGAACCACGGCCAGAACTGCTTGTACCAGGGTTTGGTGTCTTCGCGGGGCGGTCTCATCGGCGGGTCACCGCAGCACCGGACCGAGGAAGCGCGCACGCTCCTGGATCGAGATGTCGTCGGGGTTGATCTCGGATTCGATACGGAACATCACTTCGCTGCTCGATGTCTTGAGTTCGACCGGGTCCACCTGGACGCGCAGCGGCAGGTCGATGACGGCGCCGCTGGCGACTTCGATGCCTTCGGTCTGTCCGATCACCTGTAGACCCTCGATACCTGAAACCGCAAGCCGGTAACGTTGCGGCTGGTCTTCCATGTTGATGATCTTGAGATTGTAGACGTTTTGCACCAAGCCCTCATCGGTCTCGGTGTACAGGACGTTGCGGTCGCGCAGGATGTTGAATTCCAGCGGCACGCGCGTGACCAGTGCGTAGACCAGCGCCGCACTGACGAATGTCAGGATGCCGACGTAGACCAGGATACGCGGGCGGACCAGCTTGGTCGTCTTCCCCTGCAGCGTGTTCTCGGTCGTGTATTTGACCAGGCCGCGTGGGTAGCCCATCTTGTCCATGACATCGTCGCAGACGTCGATGCAGGCGGCGCAGCCGATGCACTGGTACTGCAGACCGTCGCGGATGTCGATACCGACTGGGCAGACCTGCACACACAGGCTGCAGTCGATGCAGTCCCCAAGGCCGACGTCGGCCGACGGCGTGCCACGCTTGCGCGAGCCGCGCGGGTCACCGCGTTTCTCGTCGTACGAGATGATCAGCGTGTCGTGGTCGAACATCACGCTCTGGAAACGCGCGTACGGGCACATGTAGATGCAGACCTGTTCGCGCATGAAGCCGGCGTTGCCGTAGGTCGCGAAGCCGTAGAAGAAGATCCAGAAGGTCTCCCAGGGACCGAGTTCCCAGGTCATGAAGTTGGTCCACAGCTCGGTAATCGGCGTGAAGTAGCCGACGAAGGTGAACCCGGTCCACAGCGAGAACAGCAGCCACACGGCATGCTTGGTGATCTTGACGCGAAAGTACGCGGCGTTGCGCGGGCCCTGGTCACGCTTTCTTTGTTGCCGCGAGTTGCCCTCGATCTTCTGCTCGATCCACATGTAGATCTCGGTCCACACCGTTTGCGGACAGGCGTACCCGCACCACAGGCGCCCGGCCAGTGCCGTGAACATGAACAGCGCGATGGCCGCGATGATCAGCAGCATCGACAGGTAGAAGAAATCCTGCGGCCAGAAGGTCAGACCGAAGATGTAGAACTTGCGTGCCGGCAGGTCGAACAGGACCGCCTGATGCCCGTCCCAGTTGACCCAGGGCAGGCCGTAGTAGATACCGAGCAGCGCCGCCACGGCGAGTAGGCGCAGTACCGCGAACACGCCGTGCACTTCACGCGGATAGAGCTTCTCGCGTTTCTTGTACAGTTCCTCTTCGATCGGCTGATCGTTCGGCGTGGCGGCGGGCTCGGACATGGGCAGCAGTTCCGTGTTCAGGCGTTGGATGCCGTGTCGCTGTCGGGGTTGCGTCGATGTGTCGGGCGTCGGAAATAGCAGGTCATCGCACAGCTGATCGACGTGAGCAGCCAGAAGCAGAAGAAACCGATCGTGTAGCCGCCGGTGCGGGTCAGGTTGGGAAAGCCGCCGATCATCGCCAATTCGGTCGGGTCGAAGACCGTGAAGAAGACGATCGTCGCGGCACTCGCGGTGATGAACGATGGCCACATCACCGAGATGATCTGTTGGATGACCGGCAACTCGTTCTTGTCACGTTCGGTCACGGGTAGCGTGGACATACTGTGCTCCTCCGAATGGCGGGCCGCCGAACGGCCGCAGGTCGGTCGCGCAACAAAACTGGATTCCGCGTCAAATACGGCGCCGGCAAAGGCGCGACATGACGCAGTGACGAAATTTTAAACAGTCTGAAGCGAAACCGGGCGGATGTCCTTGATAATTCGCACTATCAACAGACGTCCGCCCGGGTCCGGGTCGGGGCTGGTGGGCCTACTGCTGCTTCGACAGGCTATAGACGTACGCGGTCAGCAGGTGCACCTTTTCGTCGCCAAGCAGGTCGCTGTGCGGCGGCATCACGCCGTTGCGGCCCTTGTTCAGGGTTTCCTTGATGGCGCCGGCGCTGCCACCGTACAGCCAGACCTTGTCGGTCAGGTTCGGGGCGCCCAGCATCTGGTTGCCGGTGCCGTCGAGCCCGTGGCAGCCGATACAACCGGACGTCATGAACACGTCTTTGCCGGCCTCGGCCTTGGCGGCGTCGACGTTGCGGCCCGACAGGCTCAAGACGTAGGCGGTGACCTGGTCGATCTTGTCGTCGCCGAGGTGCGCGTGCGGCGGCATCACGCCGACCCGGCCGGCAGCGATAGAGACCTTGATCTGCTCCGGTGCACCGCCCCACAGCCATTCGCCGTCACGCAGGTTCGGGAAGCCGCGCGCACCGCCGGCATCGGAACCGTGACACTGCATGCAGTAGGTCAGGTACAGGCGTTTGCCCATGTCGCGGGCTTCCTCGTACTCCGGTTTGGCGGCCAGATCGGTGACCGCGACCGCGGCGTACTGCTGGAAGATCGGGTCGTACTTCTCGGCCGCCTTGGCCATCTCGGCCTGATACTGCGAGTCAACGGCGCCCAGGGTGTTGCCCGACGACCAGCCGAGGAAGCCCTGGAACTTGCCGAGACCCGGATACAGCGCCAGGTACACCGCAGCGAACACCAGCGTGATATAGAACAGCCACAGCCACCAGCGCGGCAGCGGATTGTTGTACTCCTGCAGGTCGCCGTCCCAGGTGTGGCCGGTCACGTCGCCCTGCGCAGACTCGCCGGCGCGTTTCTTCATGGTCCAGCGGATCAGCCAAAAGCAGCCCAGGATATTCGCTGCGGTGAGAACGATGATCCAAATACTCCAGAACTCGCTCATGACATGTTCTCCTTCTTAATCGTCGCCTTGTGCTGTTCTTCGTCAGCAAACGGCAGGTTGGCGGCCTCGTCGAACGACTTCTTGCGACGCTTGCTGTAGGCCCAGAATACGATCCCGAGGAAAAGGATCAGCAATAACAGCGTGTGCCAGGCACGGATGTCGTTGAGTTCCACGACGGTCACCACTGTTTGGAGGCGAGGCCCAGGCCCTGCAGGTAGGCAACCAGTGCCTCTGCCTCGGTCTTGCCTGCAACCTCTTTCTGGGCATTAGCCATTTCTTCTTCGCTGTAGAGTTCGCACTTCGGGCACGTGGCGCCGACCGCGATGTTCAGCGCCCGCATCTTCGCCGCCGTGTCCTCGCCGCTGAGCACGGTGTCGGACAGCCACGGATACGCCGGCATGTTCGACTCCGGCACGACATCACGTGGATTGATCAGGTGCACGTAGTGCCAGTCGTCACTGTAGCGACCGCCAACGCGGGCGAGGTCCGGACCGGTGCGCTTCGAGCCCCACTGGAACGGATGGTCGTAGACCGACTCACCGGCGACCGAGTAGTGACCGTAGCGCTCGGTCTCGGCACGGAACGGGCGGATCATCTGCGAGTGGCAGTTGTAGCAGCCTTCGCGGATGTAGACGTCGCGACCCTCGAGGTGCAGGGCGCTGTACTTATTGACACCCGGTGCCGGGGTCGTGGTCTCGGTCTGGAAGAACAGCGGTACGATCTCGACCAGGCCGCCGACACTGATCACGAGGATGACCAATATCGCCAGCAGGCCGACGTTCTTTTCAACGACTTCATGTGACATGGTTCGAGTCTCCTAACGATCAGTGGGCTGCCGGGGCCGGGATGGCGTCGTCAGCCTCTTCAGAGCTGCCGGATGCCACCGTCTTCCAGGTGTTGTAGGCCATGAAGAACATGCCCAACAGGAACAGCGCCCCGCCCAGCAGGCGGACGTAGTAGAACGGATAGGTCCGTTCGACCGACTCGATGAACGAATAGGTCAGCGTGCCGTCCGCGTTGACAGCGCGCCACATCAGGCCCTGCATGACACCGGCGATCCACATCGCGGCGATGTACAGCACGACGCCGATAGTCGCGGTCCAGAAGTGCAGCTCGACCAGCTTCATGCTGTACATATTGACCTTGCCGAACAATCGCGGGATCAGGTAATACAGCGAGCCGATCGAAACCATCGCGACCCAGCCGAGCGCGCCCGAGTGCACGTGGCCGACGGTCCAGTCGGTGTAGTGCGACAGTGCGTTGACGGTCTTGATCGACATCATCGGGCCCTCGAAGGTCGACATGCCATAGAACGACAGCGAGACGATCAGGAACTTCAGCACCGGGTCGGTGCGCAGCTTATGCCAGGCGCCCGACAGGGTCATGATGCCGTTGATCATGCCGCCCCACGACGGCGCGAGCAGGATCAGCGAGAAGATCATGCCGACCGACTGTGCCCAGTCAGGCAGCGCGGTGTAGTGCAGGTGGTGCGGGCCGGCCCACATGTAGGTCGAGACCAGTGCCCAGAAGTGCACGACCGACAGGCGGTAGGAGTACACCGGGCGCTCGGCCTGCTTCGGAATGAAGTAATACATCATGCCGAGGAACGCGGTGGTCAGGAAGAAGCCGACCGCGTTGTGGCCGTACCACCACTGGATCATGGCGTCGATCGCGCCCGGGTAGAAGCTGTAGCCCTTGGTCAGCGTGACCGGGACGAATGCGCTGTTGACGATGTGCAGCACGGCGACGGTCAGGATGAACGCGCCGAAGAACCAGTTCGCCACGTAGATGTGCTTGACCTTGCGCTTGACGATCGTGCCGAAGAACACGACCGCGTAGGCTACCCAGACCACGGCGATCAGCAGGTCGATCGGCCACTCCAGCTCGGCGTATTCCTTACCGCTGGTGATGCCGAGCGGCAGCGTGATCGCGGCGAGCAGGATGATCAGGGTCCAGCCCCAGAACGTGAACGCGGCCAACGGACCACCGAACAACCGCGCCTGGTTGGTGCGCTGCACGATGTAGTACGAGGTCGCGAACAGCGCAGATCCGCCGAAGGCGAAGATCACGGCATTGGTGTGCAGCGGGCGCAGGCGGCCGTAGCTCAACCAGGAAATGCCGTCCCAAAGGAACAGATCCGGAAAGGCCAGCTGGGCTGCGACGATGACGCCGACGAGCATCCCGACGATGCCCCAAACGACAGTCATAATCGCAAACTGGCGCACGACCTTATAGTTGTACGTGGTCTGTGACTCCATTACGCGTCTCCGAGAGGTAACCAAAAAACGAGGTAGGGGCCCTGGCGGATGCAGGAGCCAATCTCAGAGCGGAGACTAATTAAACTGAAGGCGCGTGCTTTTGATCTGGGTCAAATTGAGCGAACGCTAATACGGCGCAATGCTTTTTGTCGCTTTTGACTTGAGCCAGATCAACTGGGTGGGGTTGCCTGATGCGGTTCGCAGCTTGCCGGATGGCCGACCATCGCGCGTAGCCGTTCGAGGTCGAGTATCTGCACGTGCTTGCGTTCGACCTTGAGGATGCCTTCGTCCTGGAAGCGCGTGAACAGGCGGCTCACGGTCTCCAGCGCCAGCCCGAGATAGCTGCCGATCTCCTGCCGCGACATGCTGAGGAAGAAATCGGTCGCGGAGAATCCGCGTCGCTTGAATCGTTCCGACAGGCTGATCAAAAACGACGCAACGCGCTCTTCGGCCGTGCTGCGACCGAGCAGTGCCATCATCTCGGCGTCGTGGCTGATCTCTTTGCTGAGCAGGCGGAACATCTGGTGCTGCAGGCTGGGGATGTTGGACGAAAGGTCTTCAAGCCGGTCGAAAGGCAGCTCGCAGATCGCCGTCGTCTCGAGCGCCCGGGCACCACAACCGTGCTGGCCGTCCTGGATCGCGTCGAGGCCAAGCACCTCGCCCGGCAGATGGAAGCCGACGACCTGCTCGTCGCCCTCGTTGGTCTGCGTAAACGTCTTAACGGCGCCGGTCTTGACGACATATAAATGGCGGAAAGCGTCGCCGGCACGGAACAGGTGATCGCCGCGCTGCAGCGGCCGATTGCGCTTGACGATGGCGTCGAGGCGGTCGACGTCTTCCGGGCGCAACCCCATGGGCAGGCACAGGGTCGAGAGGGTGCAGTCGCGACAGGCGACTTTGATCTTGTCGAGCGAAATCACATTCTTGCTAGGCACGCCGGCTGTCCCAATACAGAGTATTCAGATTTCTGTCGCACAAGGGTATTGTGCGGCGAATTTTGACCTCGATCAATAACCTTCGTTTAGGTGCAAAAAAAACCCGCCCTGTACAGGACGGGTCCTTGCGGCCGTGAGACCTACTGGCCGGCGGCCGGTGCCTCCGGTGCCGGCGGCGGAGCCGGCGGCGCGCCATAACCGTATCCCGGACCGTAGCCGCCCCACGGGCCGCCGCCGTAGCCGTAACCCGGGCCGCCGTAGCCGCCCCAGTACGGTGCGCTGTAGTTGTAGCCACGGCCCCAGCCGTCGCCGGCGCCATAGCCGCTGCCGTAGCCGCGCATGTTGGTGTTGCCGCGGCCGCTCATGTTCATGCTGAAATCGCCTCCACCGGCAGCGTCGCCCGAACCCCAGCCGTCACCCCAGCCCGACGTGTTGCCGTAGCCCAGGCCGCGGTTGTAGTTGTTGTCCCAGCCACTGCCACCCCAGGGACCGCCGCCCCACCAGGCGCTGGCCGAGGACATGGTTAATGCAGCGGCGCCAGCGATGGCCGCCGCGCCGAATGCTTTTGCGAACTTCCGCATATTGGATGACTCCTTAAGTGCGTTGTCGAGTAAGAGTGGTGTGCTTCCCTGCAGCGACGATACCCGCCTTGGTTACAAAGAGAGCAGTCGGCACAGATCTCGGGTTCCATTGTTCCCGAGCACACCTCACTATAGACCAAGCGATAGGCAACCACTAGCAGAATTTGGTCGTCGCGACACCAGGTAAGGCGTTGGAACGTAAGATGTTCTAAATGTTGAGATCGGTGTCGCAGGGGGCCGTCGAAGCGGGCCCCGGGGCAGCGCCCGGCGGCGATTTCCGATTGAGCGCCAACAGGGCATCTGGTACCTTTTAGACCCGTCCGTAGCAACCCCATTTTGAGCCCTCCGGCGCATGGCTAAATGCATCTTCATTACGGGCGGCGTTGTGTCGTCCCTGGGCAAGGGAATTGCCTCCGCATCGCTCGGCGCCCTGCTCGAAGCGCGTGGCCTGAAGGTCACGATGATCAAGCTCGATCCCTACATCAACGTCGACCCGGGCACGATGAGTCCGTTCCAGCACGGCGAGGTTTTTGTCACCAGCGACGGTGCCGAGACCGACCTCGACCTCGGTCACTACGAACGCTTCATCCGCACGACGATGGAGCGCGACAACAATTTCACGACCGGCCAGATCTACGACAACGTGATCCGCAAGGAGCGCCGCGGCGATTACCTCGGTGGCACCGTCCAGGTCATCCCGCACATCACCAACGAGATCAAGGACTGCGTGCGGCGCGGCTCGGGTGACGCCGATGTCGCACTGGTCGAGATCGGCGGCACCGTCGGCGACATCGAATCGCTGCCGTTTCTCGAGGCGATCCGCCAGATGGGCGTCGAGATGGGCCGCGACAACGCGCTGTTCATGCACCTGACATTGGTGCCCTACATTCCCACGTCGGGCGAAATCAAGACAAAACCCACACAGCACTCGGTCAAGGAGCTGCGATCGATCGGTATCCAGCCCGATGTCCTGGTCTGTCGGGCCGATCGTCCGGTGCCGGACAGCGAACGTCGCAAGATCGCGCTGTTCACCAACGTCCCGGAACGCGCCGTGATCTCGGCGATCGATGCCGACAGCATCTATCGCATCCCGCTGATGCTGCACGCGCAGGGCCTCGACGAGATCGTCGTCGACCAGCTGCGCCTGGACGTGCCGCCTGCCGACCTCGCGGAATGGCAGGCCGTCGTCGACGGGCTCGACAATGTCAACGGCGAGGTCGACATCGCAATGGTCGGCAAGTACGTCGATCTGACCGAATCCTACAAGTCGTTGAACGAGGCCCTGATCCATGCCGGCATCAAGTCGGCGCGCCAGGTCAACATCCACTATGTCGACTCGGAGGAGATCGAGAACCAGGGTGTCGACTGCCTGCGCGACAAGGACGCGATCCTGGTGCCGGGCGGCTTCGGCGAGCGCGGCGTCGAGGGCAAGATCGCCGCCGCCAAGTTCGCGCGCGAGCACGGCGTGCCCTACCTCGGCATCTGTCTCGGCATGCAGGTCGCCGTCATCGAGTTCGCGCGCAACGCCGCCGGCCTTACCGACGCGCACAGCACCGAGTTCGACCGCGCGACGCCGTACCCGGTCATCGCGCTGATCACTGAGTGGATGAATGCCGATGGCTCGGTCGAACAGCGTGGCGCCGATTCCGATCTCGGCGGCACGATGCGCCTCGGCGCGCAGCAGTGCAAACTGGCCAAGGGCACGATATCGCGCCGGCTGTATGCGAAGGACGTCATCAGCGAGCGCCATCGCCACCGCTACGAGTTCAACAACGGCTACCGCCAGGAACTCGAAGACGCCGGCATGAAGGTCGCCGGTACGTCGATCGACGGTCGCCTGGTCGAGATGGTGGAGATCCCGTCGCACCCCTGGTTCGTCGCGTGCCAGTTCCACCCCGAGTTCACGTCGACGCCGCGCTACGGTCACCCGCTGTTCAGCGGCTTCGTTGACGCCGCGGCGGCGCAGCGGGCAAAGAAGCACGTCGACGAGGCCGTTCCCGCATGAAGCTATGCGGCTTCGAGGTCGGCCTCGACAGACCGTTGTTCCTGATTGCCGGCACCTGCGTCATCGAGGGCGAGGCGTCGGCGTTGTCGGTCGCCGAGGCATTGCAGGCGATCGCCGACGAGCTGGCGATACCGCTGATCTACAAGTCGTCGTTCGACAAGGCCAACCGTTCGTCGCACGACAGTCCGCGCGGCCCGGGTCTGGAACAGGGCCTGCGCATCCTCGAGCGGGTCAAGAACGATCTCGGCCTGGCGGTGTTGACCGACGTCCACGAGGACACGCCGCTCGACGAGGTGGCGTCGGTCGTCGACGTGCTGCAGACACCGGCATTCCTGTGCCGGCAGACCAACTTCATTCAGAACGTTGCCCGGGCCGGTCGGCCGGTGAACATCAAGAAGGGGCAGTTCCTCGCACCCTGGGACATGGCCAACGTCGTCGACAAGGCACGGGCCACCGGCAACGAGCAGATCATGGTCTGCGAGCGCGGTGTGTCTTTCGGCTACAACACCTTGGTCTCGGACATGCGCGGGCTCGCCGTGATGCGTGCAACCGGCTGCCCGGTGGTGTTCGACGCGACCCACTCGGTACAGCAGCCCGGCGGTCTCGGCAGCCGCTCGGGCGGGCAGCGTGAGCACGTACCGGTGCTGGCACGTGCGGCCGTCGCCGCCGGCATCGCCGGCCTGTTCATGGAGACCCATCCCGATCCCGAGAACGCCCTGTCGGACGGCCCGAACTCGTGGCCACTGGACAACATGAAGGCGCTGCTGCAGACGCTGGTCGAACTCGATCACACGGTCAAGCGCGGCGGCTTCATCGAACAGACTTTGTAGGACCCGCTGCGGCCGCTATGCCGACTCCAAGGCGACACTCGCTGCGTCGGCGCGGTCCGCGAGCGCTAAGTTAATCTTCAGGAGTATCCATGTCCGAAATCATCGATGTGCGCGCGCGCGAGATCCTCGATTCGCGCGGTAATCCCACCGTCGAGGCCGATGTGCTGACCGCTGACGGCGCCATCGGTCGCGCCGTCGCGCCGTCGGGTGCGTCGACCGGCTCCCGCGAGGCCCTCGAATTGCGCGACGGTGACAAGGGACGTTTCCTCGGCAAGGGTGTGCTGACCGCGGTCGGCAACGTCAACGGCGAGATACGTGATGCGCTGATCGATCACGACGTCGGCGCCCAGGCGGCGATCGACAGCCGCTTGATCGACCTCGACGGCACCGACAACAAGTCGCGCCTCGGCGCCAACGCGACGTTGGCCGTTTCGCTGGCCGCCGCACATGCCGCCGCGCAGGAAAAGGCGATGCCGCTGTATCAGTCGCTCGGTGACGGCAACTACCGCATGCCGGTACCGATGATGAACATCATCAACGGTGGCGAACATGCCGACAACAGCGTCGACCTGCAGGAGTTCATGATCCTGCCGGTCGCCGCCGGCTCGATCCGCGAGGCGGTGCGCCACGGCGCCGAGGTGTTTCACGCGCTGAAGTCGGTGCTCGGCGGCCGTTCGCTGGCGACCACGGTCGGCGACGAGGGCGGTTTCGCGCCGGATCTGCGCTCCAATGAAGAGGCGATCGAGGTGATTCTCGAGGCCATCGACAAGGCCGGTTTCCGCCCCGGCGAGGACATCTTCCTCGGCCTCGATGCCGCGAGTTCCGAGTTCTACAGGGACGGCAAGTACGTGCTGGCCTCGGAGGGCAAGTCGTTCGACGCGGCGGCATTCGCCGATTTCCTGACCGGCTGGGTCGATCAGTACCCGATCATCTCGATCGAGGACGGCATGGACGAGGGTGACTGGGACGGCTGGTGGCTGCTGACCGAAAAACTCGGCAAGCGCGTGCAGCTGGTCGGTGACGACCTGTTCGTGACCAACACCAAGATCCTCGGCGAGGGCATCGACAAGGGCATCGCCAACTCGATCCTGATCAAGTTCAACCAGATCGGCACGCTGACCGAGACGCTCGACGCGATACGCATGGCGCACGACGCCGGTTACAGCGCCGTGATCTCGCACCGGTCCGGCGAGACCGAGGACACGACGATCGCCGATCTCGCCGTCGCCACGGCGACAGGGCAGATCAAGACCGGCTCGCTGTCGCGCTCGGACCGCGTCGCCAAGTACAACCAGCTGATGCGCATCGAGGACCAGCTTGGCGGCGATGCGGTGTATGCCGGCAAGACCGCGTTCCCGGGTCTCTGAGCGCTGGCGGCGTCGGCGTGAACTGGAAACTGCAGATCGTCGTCGCGCTGCTGCTGCTCGTGCTGCTCGGTCTGCAGTTCCGTCTCTGGGTCGGCGACGGCAGCCTCGCCGAGGTCGCCAGCCTGAAGCGTCAGCTCGCGCAGCAGCGCAGCGAACTCAGTGACCTGCGCGAACGCAACGCGACCCTGCAGGCCGAGGTCGACGATCTCAAGCAGGGGCTGGCCGCGATCGAGGCGCGCGCGCGCAGCGAGCTCGGCCTGATCCGCGAGGGCGAGACCTATTTCCAGCTGCTCGATCCGAAGCAGCAGTGAGCGGACCGTCGTACTGGGCCGTGGTACCTGCCGCCGGCGTCGGCAAGCGCATGGGCAGCAGCGTGCCGAAGCAATATCTGCAGCTCGGCGGCCGCGCCGTCATCGATCACACTATCGAACGTCTGCTGCTGCATCCGTCGATCGACGGTCTCTACCTGGCGCTTAGCGACGAAGACGGCTACTGGGGCGACACCGAGTTCGCCGGACACCCGGACCTCGTGACCGTACCGGGCGGCACCGAGCGCTGCTACTCGGTGTTCAACGCACTGCAGCGGCTGCGCGCGCGCACACATGCCGACGACTGGGTACTGGTACATGACGCCGCGCGTCCGTGCGTGCGACGCGGCGATATCGATCACCTGATAGCGATGCTGCGCGGCCACGAGGTCGGCGGCCTGCTGGGCATGCCGGTGCGCGATACAATGAAGCGCACCGACCCGGCCGATCGCATCGTCGCGACCGTCGATCGCGGCCACCTGTGGCATGCCTTCACGCCACAGATGTTTCGGCTCGGGGTGTTGTATGAGGCGATGCGCAGCGCGCTCGATGCCGGCCAGCTGGTGACCGACGAGGCCGGCGCGATCGAACGCGCCGGCCGGCGCCCGATCATGGTCGAGAGCCACGCCGACAACCTGAAGATCACGCGCCCCGAGGATCTGCCGCTGGCCGCGTATTACCTCGAACGACAGGCGGCCAACACCGATGACTGAGCGTTCGCACACGCACACAGGCGCCTGACTCGCGCGCCGCAGGCCCAGACGACACCAGGGTGTCGGTACGGCGCAGTGGCGTCGCCGCAAGCCACGCGGTAGAGCAACGGAGAGTCCGTCGCCACGGGCTATGAATGGCGCGCCCCGCGGGCGCTGCCTGCGGCGATGCCACCGAACCCGGTGAGATTGCCGGACTCGCCGATGCCGGGGCCGGCGACGGCGTGCCGGTATCCGTCGCGTGCGCCCGCGCGACGTCGCCGTTGTGCAGCGCGTCCGCGAGACCCGGCGCGTCAGGGCCACTGCGGCGGACCGGCGATTGACATCCGCATTGACGGCGCGTCTCGGCAGCGCGAGGGCTGCGACTCGACAGCTTGGCCGGCACGGTCGCAGCGCGGGCCGCGCGACCGCCAGCCGCGGCTAGCGGTCGGCAGCGCGCCGGGCGCCGTTCGGCCGCGGCCGCCGGTCGCCGACGGGCAGGCGCAGCACCTGCCGCGCATTGTCCGTGGTCGCCCGCGCGATCAGGTCGACGGCGTCGTTGCGCAGCGTCGCCAGCGTTTCCAGCACCTCGGGCAGGTAGGCCGGGCTGTTGCGCTGGTAGCGATGCGCCGCACCGGTCATGTCGGGGGCGTCGGTCTCGAGCACCAGGGCGTCAAGCGGCAGCGCGGCCGCGAGTGTGCGCAGGTGTGTCGACCGCTCGAACGTCAGCATGCCGCCGAAGCCGAGCCTGAAGCCGAGGTCGAGATAGCGCGACGCCTGCTGCAGGCTGCCGTTGAAGGCATGGCAGAAACCGCCGTTGAGGCGGTATCGGCGTAGCGTCGCGAGCATCGGTTCGTGCGCCTTGCGCACGTGCAGCACGACCGGCAGCCGGGTCTGTTCGGCGACCTCCAGCTGCGCATCCAGCAGCCGTTGCTGGCGGTCACGGTCGAGCGATCGCAGCTGCCAGTCGAGTCCGATCTCGCCGATCGCGACGGGTCGCGTCGCCGCGACCTGCTCGGCCAGCGCGGCGACATCGCCGTCGGCGTGCGACTGCAGGTAGACGGGGTGCAGTCCGAGAGCCGGATACAGCTGCGGATCGGCGCCGCACAGCGCGAGCAGCTGCGGCCAGGTCGCGCGCTGCACCGCCGGCACCAGCATCTCGGCGACGCCGGCGGCGCGCGCGGCGTCGATCACGTCGCTCCGGTCGTCGTCGAACGCGTCGACGTCGATGTGGCAGTGTGAGTCGAACAACTCCATGCGACCATCTTAGCCTGCCGGTCGTATGAGCCGGACAACGCCAAGCCGGCGGAACCCGGTTGCGCCCGATGCCCGCCGCTGTCGTGTCGGGATCCCTGCGCGTTCGCGCTCGCTGTGGCCCGGCTCTCACGCAGCCCCGGCCCTGACCGTGGCGGGGACTCTCGCACCGGGCTGGCACCACGACGCCCGCGAAGACCACAGGCCCACCGAGGGCTTTTGCAACACACGGGTCCGCGCGCGCGGCGGGTGCGGCGATGATGGCGCCGATCGCCGGCGCCGCCGTGGTCGTCCGGGGCGGGCCAGGCGGCGCGCCCGTGACGCTGGCGATAACGAAGGCGCGACCGGCGTTCGCAGGCCACCCGGCCACGCCCAGGGGCGTCGCGTGGGGCGCGTACCGCCCGCGGTGCTACCATGCGCAGCCCGAAACCCTCAGCGAGCGAGCGATATGCGCATTGGCCACGGCTACGATGCCCACCGTTTCGGCGATGGCGACTTCGTCACGATCGGCGGGGTGCGCATCGATCACGATCGCGGCCTTGAGGCGCACTCCGACGGCGACGTCCTGATCCATGCGATATGCGATGCCGTGCTCGGAGCCGCCGGTCTCGGTGACATCGGTCGCCACTTCCCGGACAGCGATGCGCGGTTCAAGGACATCGACAGCCGGCTGTTGCTGCGCCGGGTCCGCGACCAGGCCGCCGCGTGCGGCTGGCGGGTCGAGAACCTCGATGCGACCGTGATCGCCCAGGCGCCGCGGCTGGGACCGCACATCGCCGCGATGGTCGCCGCGCTCGCCCCGGACCTGGGCGTCGACAACGGACGTGTCAACATCAAGGCGACGACGACCGAGGGCATGGGGTTCACGGGCCGCGGCGAGGGCATCGCCGCGCATGCGGTGGTCCTGCTCGCGCCGCTCTGATGCCGGTGACGCTGGCGGACGGGGATCCGACCCGGGCGCTGAAGTGCGCCCACGGCGGTCCCGTGCTGCAGGGGCGCCTGCGTGCCAGCTGCGACGACTTCGTCGTCGAGGAGGTCCTCGGATACGCGCCGTCCGGTGCCGGTGAGCACGACTTCCTGACCGTGCGCAAGCGTGACCGCAACACCCACGACGTGGCGCGCATGCTGGCCCGCCACGCCGGCGTCGCGCAGCTCGCCGTCGGCTATGCCGGCCTCAAGGACCGCCGCGCGCTGACCACCCAGCATTTCACGGTGCAGCTGCCGGGTCGGGCGTCGCCGGACTGGCAGTCGCTGGACGACGCGACCCTGACGATCGTCGACGTCGCCCGGCACCACCGCAAGATCCGCCGCGGCGGGCTGCGCGGCAACCGCTTCGTGATCAGCGCGGTCGATGTCTACGGCGACCGCGACCTGGCCGAGTCGCGCCTCGCGCAAGTCGGCGAACACGGCGTGCCCAACTATTTCGGCAGTCAGCGCTTCGGCCGCGACGGCGGCAATCTGGTACAGGCGGACGCACTGTTCGCCGGGCGCGGCCGGCGGCCGAAGCGCGAGCTGCGCGGCCTGCTGCTGTCGGCGGCGCGGGCACAGCTGTTCAACCTCGTGCTCGCCGCCCGCGTCGCCGACGGCAGCTGGCTGCAGGCCCTGCCCGGCGACGTGCTGTCGCTGAACGGGGCGCAGCGCCAGTTCGCCAACGACCCCGACGACACCAGCATCGCGCCGCGGCTGGCCGCCGGCGACGTCCATGTCACCGGTCCGCTGTGCGGCCGCGACAGTCGTGCGCTGCGTCCCGGCGGCGTGGCTGCGGCGCGCGAGGCCGCGGTGCTCGACGCGTGGTCGGATTGGCTCGACGGGCTCGCACGCTTCGGCCTCGACGCCGACCGGCGGCCGCTGCGCCTGCGGGTCGACGACCTCGAATGGCGCTGGCAGGGTTCGCGGCTGCAGCTGCGCTTCGGCCTCCCCGCCGGCGCCTACGCGACCGCGGTACTGCGTGAACTGATCGACGAACGCGCGCCCGGGGGCTGACCGCGCCGACCCGCGGTGGGGCCGCGGGTCGGCGCGGTCGCGGGCGACCCGCCTGGAGCGTCTGGCCGGCATGTCGCATGAGCCAAACAGCATCTCTGCGCGGAACCGGGCGATGCAGTCCGTACCCTGCGCCGTGCCACTCGAGTAACCGGGGCTTCCGCTCGCCGCGGCTTGGCTTTCACTGAAGCCATAGCCACGGCCATCCCTTTCGCTCCGCGCCGGTGCCAGACCGGCGGCGAGAGCAGCAGCCTCTCCGAGCGCCCATGCGACTTGCCGGCTAGCCGAAACGCCGGTGCTTGCCGGACAGCAGCACGTAAACGGCGCCGCTGCCGCCGTCCCAGCGCGGTGTCGAGACGAACGCCAGCACCTCGTCGCGCTGGCGCAGCCACTGGTTGGTCTTCTGCTTCAGCACCGGCTGCGGCGCCCCGGATCCGCGGCCCTTGCCATGGATGATGCGCACGCAGCGGCGCCCGGTGGCAAGACTGTGGCCGAGGAACCGTAGCAGCGCGGGCCTGGCCTCGTGGACGCGCAGGCCGTGCAGGTCGAGTGTGCCTTCCGGCTCGATGACACCACGCTGCAGGTCGCGAAACAGCCGGTTCTGGATACCCGGCCGCCGAAACTCGAGGAAATCGGGCGTGTCGATCGCGAGATCGGCGAGGCGCTCGTCGTCTTCATCGCCGACCGGCAGGTGCAGCGGTTCCGGGCGACGCCGTCGCCGGTACGGGTCGGCGCGCTGGTCGTCGATGGGCTCCACGTCCTCCATCGCGGCGCGGAATGCCGCGGCGTCGTCGTCAGGATCGCGGTTGCCGGTCATAGCGTGATTGAAACGGCAATCCGGCGCCGCTTCAAGGTGAGGGCGCCCGGGGTTTTGCAGTATCATCGGCGTCCGCAGCAAGGGCTGCAGCAGGGCCGCGGTCGCAACCGGACTACATGCGCATTCTCCTCAGCAACGACGACGGCTATCTGGCCCCTGGCCTGCGTGCGCTGCACGATGCGGTCGCGACGATCGCCGACGTCGTCGTCGTGGCGCCGGACCGCGATCGCAGCGGCGCCAGCAATTCGCTGACGCTCGAGCAGCCGATCCGGGCGACCGAGGCCGACAACGGCTTCATCCGTGTCGAGGGCACGCCGACCGACTGCGTCCACCTGGCGATCACCGGCTTGCTGCACGACGAGCCGGACATGGTCGTGTCGGGCATCAATGCCGGCGCCAACATGGGCGACGACGTCCTGTATTCCGGCACCGTCGCGGCCGCGACCGAGGGTCGCTTCCTCGGTTACCCGGCGATCGCGCTGTCGCTGGCGTCGCACACGCCGCGCCATATCGACACCGCGGCACGCGTCGCGCTGCAGCTGGTGCAGCGCCTGCGCGACCGGCCGCTGGCGCCCGACTCGATCCTCAACGTCAACATCCCCGATCTGCCGTTCGACGAACTGCAGGGCATGCGCGCGACGCGACTCGGTCACCGCCACAAGGCCGAGCCGGTGGTCAGGGCCGAGGACCCGCGCGGTCGCCCGATCTACTGGGTCGGCCAGGCCGGGGCCGAGCAGGACGCCGGACCGGGCACCGATTTCCACGCGATACGCAACGGCTTCGTCTCGATCACGCCGCTGCAGGTCGATCTGACGCGCCATGCCGCCGTGCCGCAGTTGGCCGAGTGGCTAGGGGAAGACGCGTGACGCCCGGCCATATCGGCATCGGCATGACCTCGGCACGTACCCGCGAGCGCCTGATCCGGCGCCTGCGCGACGAGGGCATCCGCGATCGACGCGTGCTCGAGCGCATGCGCGAGACACCGCGTCACCTGTTCGTGGACGAGGCCCTGGCCAGCCGCGCCTACGAAGACACGGCATTGCCGATCGGCAATGGTCAGACGATCTCGCAGCCGTACATCGTCGCGCGCATGACGGCGGCATTGCTCGAGGCCGGGCCACTGCAGAGCGTGCTCGAGGTCGGCACCGGCTCGGGTTATCAGACCGCGGTGCTGGCACCGCTGGTGCGGCGCGTGTACACCGTCGAGCGGGTCAAGGTCCTGCTCGACCAGGCGCGGCGGCGCTTCCAGACGATAGGCATTCGCAATATCGTCACCAAGCATACCGATGGCGGCCTCGGCCTGCCCGAGTACGCGCCGTTCGACGCCATCATCGTCACGGCGGCGCCGGCTGGCATCCCGCTCGCGCTCGTCGAACAGCTGGAACCCGGCGGACGCATGGTATTGCCGATCGGCGAGCGCGAGGAACAGGCGCTGGTGCGTGTGACCCGTACCGCCGATGGCCACGAGCACGAGATACTCGAGCGGGTCAGCTTCGTGCCGTTGCTCGGCGGCGTCTGCTGAGGCGATGCGGTGAAGCTGTTCTCACCGTTGTACGCACGGGCGATGCGCTGGGCCCGGCATCCGAAGGCGCCGTGGTACCTGGGTGGTCTGAGCTTCGCCGAGTCGTCGTTCTTTCCGATTCCGCCCGATGTCATGCTCGCGCCGATGAGCCTGGCAAGGCCGCCGCGCGCGCTGTGGTTTGCGACGCTGACGACGCTGACGTCGGTACTCGGCGGCATGTTCGGCTACCTGATCGGCATGTTCGCGTTCGAGCTGGTCGCGCCGCTGGTCGAGCCGGGTGGGCGCTACGCGGCGCCGTTCGCGCTGGCCCAGGCGTGGTTTGACGAGTGGGGCTTCTGGGCGGTGTTCGCGGCCGGATTCTCGCCGATCCCATACAAGGTGTTCACGATCACGGCGGGCGTGCTCGGTATGGCGTTCGTGCCGTTCGTGCTCGCGTCTTTCGTCGGCCGCGGGCTGCGCTTTTACCTGGTGGCGCTGCTGATGGCCTGGGGTGGTGAGGCCATGGAGCAGAAACTGCATCGTTGGATCGACTGGCTGGGCTGGTTGACGGTCGCGGCGCTGCTGCTCATAGTCGCGCTCTACAAGTTGTGAAAGACAGGCGTTGAAAGAAGCGGGATCGTGAAGCCGCGCTGCGTCCGTACTGGGTCATGCAACCGGACGTCCCGCTGGGCGGGAAGGGTGCTGCGCCGCTGCGTGCCCGCGTGCGGCGTACTGTTGCTGACGGCATGCACCGCGAGCTGGCAGGCCCCGGTGGAAACGCGCGGCAGCCAGCCACCACGGGCGGTACCGCGTCCGGCGCCGCCGCCGACCACCCGCGCAGTGCGTCCGCCGGCGCCGCGGCTGGCGATAAGGCACGGCGAATACCGCGTGCAGCGCGGTGATACCCTGCACGGTATCGCGTGGCAGAGCGGCATCGATCACCGTTCGATCGCGCGCTGGAACGGCCTGCGCCCGCCGTACCGGATCTACACCGGGCAGACGCTGCGCCTGAAGCCGCCGCCGGCGCGGCGCGCGCCGCCGCCGGCACAACCCGTTGCCAAGGCGCGCGCACAGGCCCCGCGCCCGCCCACGCGCCCGTCAGCGGTCGCCGAAGGCAAGCGCAGCCTGAACTGGCGCTGGCCCGTCAACGGCAGCGTGGTGTCGCGATTCAAAGCCACCGATCCGCTGCGCAGTGGCATCAAGATCGCCGGTTCGGCAGGAAAGCAGATCCGCTCGGCGGAGTCCGGCAAGGTCGTGTACAGCGGGAGTGGACTGATCGGATACGGCCGGCTTATCATCGTGAAACATAATGAAAATTATCTGAGTGCCTACGGGCACAATAGAAAAATCCTGGTGGCGGAAGGCGACCGGGTCACCAAAGGGCAAAAGATTGCGGAGATGGGAACCGCCAACAACGGCGATCCCGTTCTGCATTTCGAGATCCGGCGCGACGGCAAACCCGTAGACCCGCTACGCCTGCTGCCTCGTCGTTGAACGGCCGATGCGCGCGGCTGTGCGCAATGGTCAGGGGTTTTTGGGGGGACAGATGCCGGCGAAGCGCGACGACACCGACACCGACGTCGAGATCGAAGAAATCGCTGAAGACATCGGCGACGACGCCGAACACGTCGAGCCCGAGGTCGAGACCGAGGAGATCGAGGCGGCAGACAGCTCGGACAGCGACAAGGACGGTGAACGTAAATATGCCGCCGGCGAGATCCCTGACAGCCAGCTCGATGCGACCCGCCTGTACCTGAACGAGATCGGCTTCTCCAAGCTGCTGACCGCCGAAGAGGAGGTCTACTACGCGCGCCTTGCGCAAAAGGGCGACGCGGCGGCGCGCCGGCGCATGATCGAGTGCAACCTGCGTCTCGTCGTCAAGATCGCGCGGCGTTACATGAACCGCGGTCTCGCGCTGCTCGATCTGATCGAAGAGGGCAACCTGGGCCTGATCCGCGCCGTCGAGAAGTTCGACCCCGAGCGCGGCTTCCGCTTCTCGACCTACGCGACCTGGTGGATCCGCCAGACCATCGAGCGCGCGATCATGAACCAGACGCGCACGATCCGGCTGCCGATCCACGTCGTCAAGGAGATCAACGTCTACCTGCGCGCGGCCCGCCAGCTGACCCAATCGCTCGATCACGAGCCGACCGCCGAAGAGATCGCCGACCTGCTCGATCGACCGATCAGCGAGGTCAAGCGCATGCTCGGTCTGAACGAACGCGTCACATCGGTGGACACGCCGTACGGTAAGGACGCCGACAAGCCGTTGCTCGACACCATCGCCGACGAAAATGCCACCGATCCGACCGAGCACATCCAGGCCGATGATCTGTCCGGCCACCTCGACGCGTGGCTCGGCAAGCTCAACGACAAGCAGCGCGAGGTCGTCGAACGCCGCTTTGGCCTGCACGGTTACGAGAACTCGACGCTCGAACAGGTCGCCAACGAGTTGGGTGTCACGCGCGAACGCGTACGCCAGATCCAGATGGACGCGCTCAAGCGCCTGCGCGGTATCCTCGAGCAGGACGGCTTCTCGATCGACGCAATCTTCAAGTAGGCGCGACGGCAAAGTTTGCGCGCGCGGCGTGGATTAGGCGCGCCGGCATCGGGTATCCTGGTGTAGAAATTTCAGTCACGGGCCGACGCAGATGTCAGACGACCCCAACCGCAAAGAACGCGAGATACTCATGGTCATGCGCAAAGTGCTCGCGCAGATCATCAAGGACACGACACCGCCGAGCAAGGCGATGAAGCATCCGTTGTCGGAGCAGACCATCCAGGACGTGCGTCACTGTCTGGGCCTGATTTCGTCGCGTGAGCGCGAACTCGCCGACCTCGCCGGCGTCGCCGAGGAACGCCCTTACTTTGCCGACGAGCAGCGACCGGCCGATGTCGTGTCGATCAACCGCATCGGCAAGCCGGCCAAGGCCGACGACGACTGACCGCGGGCGCCCGGTTACGGCGTCGGCCCGCCCCACCAGGTGCTCTCGCGCCAGAAACGCAGGTTGTCGAAATCACCGTGGCGCTGCGGCTCGCTGAACAGGCAGTCGGCGTCGCGCTTTCTGCCGTCGTCGTTGAGCCCGAAGATCTTGAAGCGCATCTTTGAGCGCGCCGACGACGGCACCAGCGGCAGCGCGCGGTCCATGTTCTCCCAGCGGCCGGAGCGGCGGTCAAGCACGGTCTCGGGAGTCGTGTACATGGAGTCGATCCACACCAACAGGCTGCCACTCGGCGTCAGCCCCAGCGCGCTGGCCTCGCGATCCTCGTTCTCCGGGTGCAGGCTGAGGCTGTAGAAACGCACGTGCGGCGCCGCCGTTTGCAGGTATGGGACGACGCGTGCAAACAGGTTGCTGGTCGAGTCGGCCGAGGCCATGTGCACGACGTTGTGGATCGGCAGGTCGACGTCGAGGGTCAGGATGCGGTTGACGATGATCGCCCCCATGCTGTGCCCGACCAGCGTAACGGCGATTCCGGGATCGCCGGGGCGTGACCTGAGGTCGGCGTTCAGTGCCGCGAGGTCGAGCAGGAATCGGTACAGCGCGCCGTTGCCGTGGCGAACGCCGATCGCGGTCTGGTGGTTAACGTTCAGCAGGTCGGGTGGGGTGTAGAACGGCGTGTTGGTGCGGCGCAGCATGATGTCCCAGGCCGGCTTCGCCATCGTGTAGGTGAACGGCGTCGTGACCACCTTGGCCGGGCTCGTTGCCAGCCACAGCACGCTCCTGCCGAGCCGTGCGTAGGCGTTCTGGTTGCCGGTGAACCAGACGCCGTCGGTGCCCTGTCGAAACTGTTCGAGATAGCGGTCGTCGCGCAGGCCGGTGGTCTCGAACATGTGCTCGCTGGTGACCAGCCACGACTTCGGCGTGTTGACGATGGCGTTGGCGATGTCGGTCAGCAGGTAGACCGGCGACGTCAGTTTCGCGCTGCCGCTGATCTCGCCCTGACGTATCCGGCCGAGGTGTGCGCCGTAGGTCGCGAACGGACCGGAGCGCCAGTTGACGAACACCGGGTAGTGCGGCTGCAGGTTGTCGTTGCGGATCTTCTTGTACAGCATCTGGGCACGGCCCAGCGCGCCTGCCGACGAATTCAGGCCACCGTGCACGAATAGCAGCACCGGGATACGTCCCTGGGCGTCGCGCGGAAAGCGCCTGATACCGTCGAGGATGGGTTGGAACAGCGAGTTGCCCGCGGTCGGTGTCGCCGCGAGTCGCGCGAGGTAGGCGCCGGCGCCCGGATTCTCGGCAATCGCGAGCGTCCCGTCGGGCCGGGTGGTGAACGGTTCGTGTTCGCCGTCGCGGCCGATCGACAGGACATAGCCGGCCATCGCGCTGTCGATCGTCTTCGGCTCACGGCAGCTGCCCGCGCCGCCGCCCGCGCTGCCACCCGTGCTGCCACCCAGCGTCGTGCAGCCGCCGAGCGTTGTGAGCGTCGCGAGCACGAACCAGCGCGGTGTCGTGAGCATGTTCCTCCCTGGGCGCACCATCCCGTCGGGCGCAGTGACGACGCACCGTCGATAGCGGACCGAAAGACCGCGTTGGACCGGGTCCGATAGACGCATGCCGGTTTTCGTCAACTGTAGCCGACAACGCGGCGCCGCGCGCTGCAGGGCTGGTGGTGGTGGGGCGCGTCGAGACATACGCGGACGTGCCGATGACGACGCCCCTCGCCACCGGCATGCGCAAGCCGGACCGTTGGCGTCCGCGATGCCGCCGCGTGTCCGGCGTCAGCGGCAGGCTCGGCGTGCAGCTGCGATCGTTCGGACCGGTGGGCGCCGCGCGGCAATGTCGGTCGCCGACGCCCGAGGCGAGTTCACGCCGGGTGTCGGCGGGCGACGGGCGCTACGGACCTTCGCCGAGCTGGTGCACCTCGATGCTGGCATCTTCACGGATCTGCTGGATCAGCTCCGAGACGCGTTCCTGGCGGATCGCACTCTCCAGCTCGGCGCGCACCGTGTCGAACTCGGGCGTCGGAACCTCGCGGCTCTGCTCGCGCAGTATCACGTGCCAGCCGAACTGGGTCTTGACCGGTTCGCGCGAGTACTCGCCATCGCCGAGCTGGCGCGTCGCGTCGGCAAAGGCGGCCACCATCTGATCGGCCTCGAACCAGCCGAGGTCGCCACCGACCGACTTGCTCGGACCAATCGAGTGCTGGGTCGCGAGTTCGGCGAAGTCGCTGCCGTCGTTGAGCGCCTCGATCGCGGCAACCGCGGCATCGCGACTGTTCAGCAGAATGTGTCGCGCCTTGAATTCGCGCTGCGGCGGACCGCTGTATTGCTCGGCGTAGCGGGCCCGCATCGCGTCCTCGTCGACGTCCACACTGTCCAGTTCGTCGCGCACGAAGGCCTGGGCGAGCAGCCGGGCGCGCGCGACCTCGAGCGCCGCGGCCACATCCGGGTGTTGTGCCAGTGCCTTGCCGGCTGCCGAGTTGGCGAGCATGAAGTTGTTGGCCAGTTCGTTGAGCATGCGAATCTGCTCTTCGGCCTGCTCCGGGTTGCGCCCGGTCTGGCTCGCGAACAGCGCGAGATGCAACGTCGTGACGTCGAAGCCGTCGATCGTCACCAGGGGTCGCGCTGCCTGGTCGTCGTCGGAAAGGGTCGCGCCGGCCCAGGCCATCAGGGCCACGCAGGCAAGGCCGCGGGCCGCGGCGAATCGTTTTCTGATCATGTCGGAAAGACCTGTTTGAACGGTTTTACACTGACGTCGGCGTATACGCCGGCGGCGAGATAGGGATCGGCATTGGCCCAGCCCGAGGCGTCGTCGAGGCTGGCGAACTCGGCGATGATGACGCTGCCGGTAAACCCGGCCTCGCCCGGCTCGTTGCTGTCGATCGCGGGGTTGGGTCCGGCCAGCACCAGCCGTCCCTGATCCTGCAGTGCCTGCAGGCGCTCGAGGTGGGCCGGCCTTGCCGACCGGCGCCGTTCGAGGCTGTTGTCGACGTCGGTGCAGACGATGGCATAGAGCATGACGCGTTATTCCTCCGCGGCGGGTTCCTCGGCTTCCATGTGACGCGCCAGGTAGAAGCCCTGCGCTAGCAGGAACAGCAGCGTCAGCGCGAGAAAGCCGAACAACTTGAAGTTCACCCAGATCTCTTCCGAGAAACTGTAGGCGACGAACAGGTTCAACACGCCCATCGCGAAGAAGAAGGCGATCCACGCGACGTTGAGGCGCTTCCAGGCGTCGTCCGGCAGCGTTATCGCGTGGTCCATCATACGCTGCAGCAGGCTGCGTTGCATGAACAGCTGCGAGCCGAGAAAGGCCACGGCGAACAGCCAGTTGACGACGGTCGGTTTCCATTTGATGAAGGTCGGGTCGCGCAGCGCCAAAGTCAGTCCGCCGAACAACACCAGCAGGCCCAGCGTCACCAGCTGCACGTTCTCGGCCTTGCCGTGGCGCACCTTGTAGTAGACGACCTGCGCCGCGGCGGCGATGATCGCGACCAGCGTCGCGACGTAGATGTCGTACAGCTGGTAGGCGATGAAGAACAGGATGACCGGGAACAGGTCGGCGAGCAGTTTCA
>JASJCU010000076.1 GCA_030065815.1 Gammaproteobacteria bacterium
AGCAGCTCGCGGATCTCCATCTCCACCAGCTCCAGCAGCTCTTCGTCGTCTACCTGGTCGGCCTTGTTCATGTACACCAGGATGTACGGCACGCCCACCTGCCGCGACAGCAGAATGTGCTCGCGCGTCTGCGGCATCGGGCCGTCCGCCGCCGACACCACCAGGATCGCACCGTCCATCTGCGCCGCACCCGTGATCATGTTCTTCACGTAGTCCGCGTGACCCGGGCAGTCCACGTGCGCGTAGTGCCGCGTGTCGGTCTCGTACTCCACGTGCGCCGTCGCAATCGTGATACCGCGCTCGCGCTCTTCCGGGGCGTTGTCGATCTGGTCGTACGCCTTCGACTCACCACCAAACTTCTTCGCCTGCGTGATCGTGATCGCCGCCGTCAGCGTCGTCTTGCCGTGGTCAACGTGACCTATCGTGCCCACGTTAACGTGCGGTTTTGTACGTTCAAATTTTTCCTTGGACACCGTTGTACCCCTTCTCGCTAGGAGGCCTTGCGACCGCCAACCGTTACTGTTTCTTCATGATGGCCTCAGCGATATTGCTGGGCACTTCGTTGTACTTGGCGAACTCCATGCTGTACGACGCACGACCCTGGGTCGCGCTGCGCAGCGAGGTCGCGTAGCCGAACATCTCGGCCAGCGGCACCTCGGCATTGACGAGCTTGCCACCCGAGGGGCTGTCATCCATGCCCTGCACCATGCCGCGGCGGGAGTTCAGGTCGCCGATCACGTCACCCATGTACTCTTCGGGCGTCTCGACCTCGACCTTCATCATCGGTTCGAGGATGACCGGCTTGGCGCGCTGCACGCCTTCTTTGAAACCCATCGAGCCGGCGATCTTGAACGCGTTCTCGTTCGAATCGACCTCGTGGTACGAGCCGTCATACAGCGTGACCTTGACGTCGACGACCGGGTAGCCGGCGATGACGCCGCCCTCCATCGCCTCCTGGACGCCCTTGTCGACCGCCGGGATATATTCCTTGGGCACGACGCCGCCGACGATCTGGTTGACGAACTCGTAACCGTCACCCGGCTCCTGCGGCTCGATCTTCAGCCAGACATGACCGAACTGGCCGCGACCGCCCGACTGGCGTACGAACTTGCCTTCGGACTCGGTGCTCTTGCGAATCGTCTCGCGGTAGGCGACCTGGGGCGCACCGACATTGGCCTCGACCTTGAACTCACGCTTCATACGATCGACGATGATGTCGAGGTGCAACTCACCCATGCCGGAGATGATGGTCTGGCCGGATTCTTCGTCAGTGTGCACGCGGAACGACGGGTCTTCCTGCGCCAGGCGGCCCAGCGCGATACCCATCTTCTCCTGGTCGCTCTTGGTCTTCGGCTCGACCGCGACCGAGATGACCGGCTCCGGGAACTCCATACGCTCGAGCGTGATGATGTTGTTGAGATCGCACAGCGTGTCACCGGTGGTGACGTCTTTCAGGCCGACCGCCGCAGCGATGTCGCCAGCGCGAACTTCCTTGATCTCTTCCCGCGAGTTCGCGTGCATCTGCAGAATACGACCAACGCGCTCTTTCTTGCGCTTGACCGGATTCATGATGGTGTCGCCCGAGTTGAGCACGCCCGAGTAGACACGGAAGAAGGTCAGCGAACCGACGAATGGGTCGGTTGCGATCTTGAACGCCAGCGCCGAGAACGGTGCGTCGTCGGAAGACTCACGCGCCTCTTCGGTCTCGTCATCGTCGAGGATGCCGGTGATCGCCGGCACATCGGTCGGCGACGGCATCAGCTCGATGACCTTGTCGAGCATGGCCTGCACGCCCTTGTTCTTGAACGCGGTGCCGCAGGTCATCGGCACGATGTCGAGCGCCAGTGTGCGCAGGCGCAGGCCTTCCATGATTTCCTCTTCGTTGAGCTCGCTCTCTTCGAGGTACTTCTCTGTGAGCTCTTCGTTGGCCTCGGCCGCGGCCTCGACCATCTTTTCGCGCCACTCCTCACAGGTATCCTGCAGCTCGGCGGGGATGTCGACGTACTCGAACTGAGCACCCATGTTTTCCTCGCTCCACTGGATCGCCTTCATCTTGATCAGGTCGACGACACCGGCGAATCCCTCTTCGGCACCGATCGGCACCTGGATCGGTACTGCGGTCGCGCCGAGGCGCGTCTCCATCTGTTCGACGACGCGGAAGAAGTTTGCACCCATGCGGTCCATCTTATTGACGAACGCCATGCGCGGGACTTTGTAGCGATTGGCCTGACGCCAGACCGTCTCGGACTGCGGCTGGACACCGCCGACGGCGCACAGCACGAACACGGCGCCGTCGAGCACGCGCAGCGAACGCTCGACCTCGATCGTGAAGTCGACGTGTCCGGGGGTGTCGATGATGTTGATACGGTGCTCGGGATACTGCTGACCCATGCCGCTCCAGAAGCACGTGGTCGCGGCCGACGTAATCGTGATACCACGCTCCTGCTCCTGCTCCATCCAGTCCATGGTCGCGGCGCCGTCGTGTACCTCACCGATCTTGTGCGACACACCGGTGTAGTAGAGCACACGCTCGGTCGTGGTCGTCTTACCCGCATCGATGTGCGCCATGATGCCGATATTGCGATAACGCTCAATGGGTGTGGTACGTGCCACTGTCTTATCCCGCCCCGTAATGTAAAAGAACGATGAAGCTGGTCGCTACCAGCGGTAATGAGAGAACGCTTTGTTCGCCTCGGCCATACGATGGGTTTCTTCCTTCTTCTTGACAGCCGCGCCCTTCTGCTCGGACGCATCAAGGAGTTCGCCTGCGAGACGCGCCGCCATCGATTTCTCGCTGCGCTTGCGCGCGGCGTCGATCAGCCAACGCATCGCCAGCGTGTTACGGCGCACCGGGCGCACCTCGACCGGCACCTGGTAGGTCGCACCACCGACGCGACGCGACTTGACCTCAACCACGGGTCGGACGTTCTCGAGCGCCGTCTCGAGGGTTTCCATCGGGTCGCCGCCGCGCTTGTTGCTGACGGTGTCGAGCGCGCCGTAAAGGATACGCTCGGCGACGGCCTTCTTACCGTCTTCCATTACCATGTTGATGAACTTGGCCAGCGTCTGGCTGCCGAACTTCGGGTCCGGCAGGATCTCGCGCTTGGCCGCGACTCTTCTTCTGGGCATTTCGCTCTATCTCCGATCTACTCGTTGCCGGCTCGCCGGCCCCACTCAACGCACACGCTCCGAACCCGGGCGGATCAGCCCTTCGGACGCTTGGCGCCGTACTTCGAACGACCCTGGCGACGCTTCTCGACGCCAGAGGTATCCAGGCTGCCGCGCACCACGTGGTAGCGCACGCCCGGCAAATCCTTTACACGACCACCGCGGATCAGGACCACGCTGTGCTCCTGCAGATTGTGGCCCTCGCCGCCGATGTAGCTCGACACCTCGTAGCCGTTGGTCAGGCGCACACGGGCGACCTTACGCAGCGCCGAGTTAGGCTTCTTGGGCGTGGTCGTGTAGACGCGCGTGCAGACACCGCGGCGCTGCGGGCAGGCCTGCAGCGCAGGCACGTTGGTTTTCTCGACTTTGCGCTTGCGCGGCTTGCGAACCAATTGATTGATAGTAGCCATCTAACCTTCCGTCTCCGGGGCGCGTCGATACCCGGTATCGACGTCAAAAATTCGCGTAACCGACCCCGTCCGGCCCGCTTCCAGGAGCGCCGGGCGACTGATCGATTGCTCGAATCTCGAAACTGTTCGCGAAGCGACTGATTTGTCGCAATTTTTTCAGGCACGCGCCAAGGCATGCCTGAAGCGAAGGCTGCGAATTCTAGGCATGTCCCGGGCCGCTGTCAACAGCGGCCCGGGCCGATTCCACCGTGCTCAGCCCTCGTCGGTGGTGTTGAGGGCCTGCTTGATGGCCTCTTCGACCTCTTCGGTGGCCATCTCGACCGGCCCCTCTGCGGACAGCGCCTCCTGGCGGGCGCGACGACGCTCGTTGTGGTGCGCGAGACCGGTGCCGGCCGGGATCAGACGGCCGACGATGACGTTCTCCTTGAGCCCGTTCAGCGTGTCGCGCATGCCGCGCACCGAGGCCTCGGTGAGGACGCGTGTGGTCTCCTGGAACGAGGCCGCCGAGATGAACGACTCGGTCGCCAGCGAGGCCTTGGTGATGCCGAGCAGCAGCGGTTCGAAGCGCGCCGACAGGCGCTCCTCGGCCGCCGCGGCCTCGTTGGCCTCGAGCAGCCGCGAACGCTCGACCTGCTCACCGCGCAACAGCTTGGTCTCACCGGCGTCGGTGATCTCGACCTTGCGCAGCATCTGGCGGATGATCACCTCGATGTGCTTGTCGTTGATGCCGACGCCCTGCAGACGGTAGACGTCCTGGATCTCCTTGACCAGGTACTCGGCCAGGTCGGTGACCCCCTTCAGGCGCAGGATATCGTGCGGGTTGAGTTCGCCGTCGGCGATCACCTCGCCCTTCTCGACGTGCTCGCCCTCGAACACGTTGACGTGGCGCCATTTCGGGATCAGCGTCTCGTTTTGCTCGCCGTCGGACATCGTGATGATCAGGCGCTGCTTGCCCTTGGTGTCCTTGCCGAAGCTGACGGTACCGCTGGCCTCGGCGAGGATCGCCGGCTCCTTCGGCTTGCGCGCCTCGAACAGGTCGGCGACACGCGGCAGACCACCGGTGATGTCGCGGGTCTTCGACGATTCCTGCGGGATACGTGCGAGCACGTCACCGACGCCGACGCTGGCACCGTCGGACACGCCGACGATCGCGCCGCCGGGCAGGAAGTAGTTCGCGGGCAGCGTCGTGCCGGCGATGTTGACGTCGTTGCCCTTGTCATCGACCAGCTTGACCATCGGCCGCAGATCCTTGCCGCTGGCCGGGCGCTGCTTCGGATCGAGCACGACGACCGACGACAGGCCGGTGACCTCGTCGGTCTGCTTCTGCACCGTCACGCCCTCGACGAAATCGACGAAGCGCAAGACACCGGCAACCTCGGTGATGACCGGGTGGGTGTGCGGGTCCCAGTTGGCGACCATCTGGCCGCCCGCGACCGCATCGCCGTCGTGCACGTGCAGCACGGCACCGTACGGCAGCTTGTAGCGTTCGCGCTCGCGGCCGACCTCGTCGGCGACCACAACCTCACCGGAACGCGACACCGCGACCAGGCTGCCGTTGGCGTGCTCGACGGTCTTGATGTTGTGCAGCTTGACCGTGCCCGAGTTCTTCACCTCGATGTTGTTGACCGCGGCCGAACGCGACGCGGCACCGCCGATGTGGAAGGTGCGCATGGTCAGCTGGGTGCCGGGCTCACCGATCGACTGCGCCGCAATGACGCCGACCGATTCACCGATATTGACCTCGTGGCCGCGCGCCAGGTCGCGCCCGTAGCACTTGCCGCAGATGCCGTGGCGCGTCTCGCAGGTGATCGGCGAGCGCACGAACACCTGGTCGACGCCGACCTCTTCGAGGCGGTCGACCCAGGCCTCGTCGAGCAGCGTGCCGGCCTCGCAGACGATCTCGCCGTCGCTGCCGGGCTTGATCACGTCGATCGCCGCGACCCGGCCGAGGATGCGCTCGCGCAGCGGCTCGACGACGTCGCCACCCTCGATGATCGGCATCATCAACAGGCCATTTTCGGTGCCGCAGTCCTCTTCTGTGATCACCATGTCCTGGGCGACGTCGACCAGTCGGCGGGTCAGGTAACCCGAGTTCGCGGTCTTCAGCGCGGTGTCGGCGAGGCCCTTGCGCGCGCCGTGGGTCGAGATGAAGTACTGCAGGACATCCAGGCCCTCGCGGAAGTTCGCGGTGATCGGCGTCTCGATGATCGAGCCGTCCGGCTTGGCCATCAGGCCGCGCATGCCGGCCAGCTGGCGGATCTGCGCGGCCGAGCCACGCGCGCCGGAGTCGGCCATCATGAAGATCGAGTTGAACGAGTCCTCTTCGACCTCTTCGCCCTCGCGGTTCGTGACCTTCTGCTTGCCGAGCTGGCCCATCATCGCGCGCGCCACCTGGTCGTTGGTGTGCGACCAGATGTCGACGACCTTGTTGTAACGCTCGCCGTTGGTGACGAGACCGGATGCGTACTGATCCTCGATCTCTTTCACCTCCGTTTCGGCGTCGGCGAGGATCGTCGCCTTCTCCGGCGGGATCACCATGTCGTTGACACCGATCGATACGCCGGCCCTGGCGGCCTGGCGGAAGCCGAGGTACATCAGCTGGTCGGCGAAGACGACGGTGTCCTTGAGGCCGAGACGCCGGTAGCAGGAATTGACCAGGCGCGAGATCGCCTTTTTGTTCATCGCCTGGTTGACCAGGTCGAAGCGCAGACCGTCGGGCACGATGTCCCACAGCAGCGCGCGGCCGACCGTGGTCTCCTTGACCGCGCTCGACGCCTCGACTTCGCCGTCTTCGTTACGCACATTTTCGTCGATGCGCACCTTGACCCTGGCATGCAGCTCGGCGACACCGGTGTCGTAGGCGCGGCGCGCCTCTTCGATGTTGCTGAACGCCATGCCCTCGCCCTTGGCGTTCACGCGTTCGCGGGTCATGTAGTAGAGCCCGAGGACCACGTCCTGCGTCGGCACGATGACCGGCTCGCCGTTGGCCGGCGACAGCACGTTGTTCGACGACATCATCAACGTGCGCGCTTCGAGCTGCGCCTCGATCGACAGCGGCACGTGGACCGCCATCTGGTCGCCGTCGAAGTCGGCGTTGAACGCGGTGCAGACCAGCGGGTGCAGCTGGATCGCCTTGCCCTCGATCAGCACAGGCTCGAATGCCTGGATACCGAGACGGTGCAGCGTCGGCGCGCGGTTGAGCATGACCGGGTGCTCGCGGATGACCTCTTCGAGGATGTCCCAGACCTCCGGCGCACCACGCTCGACCATCTTCTTGGCGGCCTTGATCGTCGTCGCCAGGCCGCGGAACTGCAGCTTGGAAAAGATGAACGGCTTGAACAGCTCGAGCGCCATCTTCTTCGGGATGCCGCACTGGTGCAGCTTCAGCGTCGGACCGACGACGATGACCGAACGGCCCGAGTAATCGACGCGCTTGCCGAGCAGGTTCTGGCGGAAGCGGCCCTGCTTGCCCTTTATCATGTCGGCGAGCGACTTCAGCGGGCGCTTGTTGGTGCCGGTGATCGCGCGGCCGCGGCGGCCGTTGTCGAGCAGCGCGTCGACGGACTCCTGCAGCATGCGCTTCTCGTTGCGCACGATGATGTCCGGCGCATTCAGGTCGAGCAGGCGCTTCAGGCGGTTGTTGCGGTTGATGACGCGACGGTACAGGTCGTTGAGATCAGACGTCGCGAAGCGGCCGCCGTCCAGCGGCACCAGCGGACGCAGCTCCGGCGGCAGCACCGGCAGCACGGTCAGGATCATCCACTCCGGGCGATTGCCCGAGTCCTGCAGCGATTCGAGCAGCTTCAGGCGCTTGGCGATCTTCTTGATCTTGGTCTCGGAGTTGGTCGCCTCGACCTCCTCGCGCATGCGCGCGATCTCCTTCGCGATGTCCATCGTGCGCAGCAGCTCGTAGACCGCCTCGGCGCCCATGCGTGCATCGAACTCGTCGCCATTCTCCTCGACCGCCTCGAGGTATTGCTCGTCGGTCAGCAGCTGGAAGCGTTCGAGCGGGGTCATACCCGGATCGATGACGACGTAGCTCTCGAAGTACAGCACGCGCTCGATGTCGCGCAGCGTCATGTCGAGCAGCAGGCCGATGCGCGACGGCAGCGACTTCAGGTACCAGATATGCGCGACCGGACTGGCCAGCTCGATGTGACCCATGCGTTCACGACGCACCTTGGCCAGCGTGACCTCGACGCCGCATTTCTCGCACACGACGCCGCGGTGCTTGAGGCGCTTGTACTTGCCGCACAGGCACTCGTAGTCGCTGATCGGGCCAAAGATCTTGGCGCAGAACAGGCCCTCGCGCTCCGGTTTGAACGTGCGGTAGTTGATGGTCTCCGGTTTCTTGACCTCGCCGTACGACCAGGAGCGGATCATCTCGGGCGACGCGAGACCGATACGGATCGCATCGAACTCCTCGTTTTGGCCCTGCTGCTTCAGAATCTTCAGAAGATCTTTCATTAATCCTGCTCCAGTTCAATGTTGATGCCGAGCGAGCGGATCTCTTTGACCAGCACGTTGAACGACTCCGGCATTCCGGGTTCCATGCGGTGATCGCCGTCGACGATGTTCTTGTACATCCGGGTGCGCCCGTTGACGTCGTCGGACTTGACGGTGAGCATTTCCTGCAGCGTGTACGACGCGCCGTAGGCCTCGAGCGCCCAGACCTCCATTTCGCCGAAGCGCTGGCCACCGAACTGCGCCTTGCCGCCAAGCGGCTGCTGCGTGACCAGGCTGTACGGGCCGGTCGAGCGCGCGTGCATCTTGTCGTCGACCAGGTGGTTGAGCTTGATGATGTACATGTAGCCGACCGTGACGCGGCGCTCGAACGCCTCGCCGGTACGGCCGTCGTAGAGCTGCGTCTGCCCGTCGGCGTCTTCCTCGGCGAGTTCCAGCATGTGGCGGATCTCGTCCTCGTGCGCGCCGTCGAACACCGGTGTCGCGGTCGGCACACCGCCGCGCAGGTTGTTGGCCATCGCGAAGATCTCATCGTCGGTCAGGCTCTTGAGGTCTTCCGGTCGGCCGCTGGTGTTGTAGACCTTGTCGAGGAAACCACGCAGCTCCTTGGCCTTGACCTGCGCATCGAGCATGCGCCCGATCCGTTCGCCGACGCCCTTGGCGGCGAAGCCGAGGTGGGTCTCCAGGATCTGCCCGATGTTCATGCGTGACGGCACGCCGAGCGGGTTGAGCACGATGTCTACCGGGCGGCCGTTCTCGTCGAACGGCATGTCCTCGACCGGGACGATCATCGAGATGACACCCTTGTTGCCGTGGCGACCGGCCATCTTGTCACCCGGCTGGATGCGGCGCTTGACGGCGACGTAGACCTTGACCATCTTGAGGACGCCCGGCGCGAGGTCGTCGCCGGCGGTCAGCTTGCGCTTCTTCTCTTCGTAGCGCTCGCGGAAGTCCTCGCGCAGCTGCTCGACCTGCTTGGCGATCGCCTCGAGCTGCGCCGCGGCTTCCTCGTTCTTCAGGCGGATCTCCAGCCACTGGTCGCGCTCGATCTCGGCGAGGTAGCCCTTGGTGATCTTCGAGCCGGCCTTGAGCTTGTTCGGACCACCCTCGGCGACCTTGCCGATCAGCATCTTCTCGACGCGATCGAAGGTGTCCTCTTCCATGATGCGCAGCTGGTCGTTCATGTCCTTGCGGACCATCGCCAGCTCGGCCTCTTCTATCTGCAGCGCGCGGGCATCCTTCTCGACGCCGTCGCGGGTGAAGACCTGCACGTCGATGACCGTGCCCGCGGTGCCCGACGAGACGCGCAGGGACGTGTCCTTCACGTCGGAGGCCTTCTCGCCGAAGATCGCGCGCAGCAGTTTTTCTTCCGGGGTCAGCTGGGTCTCGCCCTTGGGCGTGACCTTGCCGACCAGGATGTCGCCCTCGCGCACCTCGGCGCCGACGTAGACGATACCCGACTCGTCGAGCTTGGCGAGCGCGGCCTCGCCGACGTTGGGGATGTCACCGGTGATCTCTTCGGCGCCGAGCTTGGTGTCGCGCGCCATGCAGGTCAGTTCCTCGATGTGGATCGTCGTGAAGCGGTCTTCCTTGACGACCTGCTCGGAGATCAGGATCGAGTCCTCGAAGTTGTAGCCGTTCCACGGCATGAACGCGACGCGCAGGTTCTGCCCGAGCGCCAGCTCTCCCATGTCGGTCGATGGCCCGTCGGCCAGCACGTCACCGCGCTCGATCGCGTCACCGACCAGCACCAGCGGGCGCTGGTTGATGCAGGTGTTCTGGTTCGAGCGCGTGTACTTGGTCAGGTTGTAGATGTCGACGCCCGGCTCACCGGCGACGGTCTCGTCGTCGTTGACGCGCACGACGATGCGCGCGGCATCGACCGACTCGATGACGCCGCCGCGCTTGGCGACCACGGTCACGCCGGAGTCGACGGCCACGGTGCGCTCCATGCCGGTGCCGACCAGCGGCTTCTCGGCGCGCAGTGTCGGCACCGCCTGGCGCTGCATGTTCGAACCCATCAGCGCGCGGTTGGCATCGTCGTGCTCGAGAAACGGGATCATCGACGCGGCGACCGAGACGATCTGCTTCGGCGATACGTCCATGTACTCGATGCGGTCCGGCGTCGACAGCGTGAACTCGTTCTGGTGCCGGCACGAGATCAGGTCGTCGACCAGCTTGCCGTTCTTGTCCAGCCCGGCATTGGCCTGGGCGATCACATAGCGGCCTTCCTCGATCGCCGAAAGGTAGTCGATCTGGTCGGTGACCTTGCCGTTCTCGACCTTGCGGTAAGGGGTCTCGAGGAAGCCGTACTTGTTGGTCCGCGCGTACACGGCCAGCGAATTGATTAGGCCGATGTTCGGACCTTCCGGGGTCTCGATCGGGCACACGCGACCGTAGTGCGTCGGGTGCACGTCGCGGACCTCGAAGCCGGCGCGCTCACGCGCCAGACCACCCGGGCCGAGCGCCGATACGCGGCGCTTGTGCGTGACCTCGGACAGCGGGTTGTTCTGGTCCATGAACTGCGACAGTTGCGACGAACCGAAGAATTCCTTGATCGCCGCGGACACCGGCTTGGCGTTGATCATCTCCTGCGGCATAAGGCCCTCGGACTCGGCCAGGGTCAGGCGCTCCTTGACCGCGCGCTCGACCCGCACCAGGCCGACGCGGAACTGGTTCTCGGCCATCTCGCCGACGCAGCGCACGCGGCGGTTGCCGAGGTGGTCGATGTCGTCGACGACGCCGTTGCCGTTGCGGATGTCGACCAGTGTCTTCAGCGCATCGACGATGTCCGAGGTCTCGCCGAGTTCGGCGACCAACCGCTTGGACGTCTCGTCGTCGCGCTGACCGAAGTACTTGTGGTCGAACAGGATACCGGCGCCTTCAGCCGCATCACGGCCGAGGCGGCGGTTGAACTTCATGCGGCCGACTGCGGACAGGTCGTAGCGCTCGTCGGTGAAGAACAGGTTGTGAAACAGGTTCTGCGCCGCCTCCTTGGTCGGCGGCTCGCCCGGGCGCATCATGCGGTAGATCTCGACCATCGCCTCCAGCGCGCTGCTGGTCGGATCGATGCGCAGCGTGTCGGAGATGTACGGCCCGTGGTCGAGATCGTTGGTGAACAACGTCTCGACGTGCTTGACGCCCTTCTCCTGCAGCGTCGCGAACATCTCGTCGGTGATCTCGTCGTTGGCCTTGGCGATCAGCTCACCGGTGTCCGTGTCGACGATGTCGTGCGCCAGCGTGCGGCCGACCAGGAAGTCCGGCGACACCTCGAGCTTCTTGGCGCCGGCCTCCTCGAGCAGCTTGATGTGGCGCGCGGTGATGCGCTTGCCGGCCTCGACGATGACCTTCCTGCCTGCCTTGATGTCGAAACCCGCGGTGTCGCCGCGCAGGCGCGCCGGCACCAGTGCCAGCTCGACCTTCTTCTTGGTGATCGTGAACGTGTCCTTCTCGAAGAACAGGTCGAGGATGTCGGCGGTCTCGTAGCCGAGCGCGCGCAGCAGGATCGTCGCCGGCAGCTTGCGACGACGGTCGATGCGCACGAACACCGAATCCTTCGGATCGAACTCGAAGTCCAGCCATGAGCCGCGGTACGGGATCACGCGCGCCGAGAACAGCAGCTTTCCGGACGAATGGGTCTTGCCCTTGTCGTGGTCGAAGAACACGCCCGGCGAGCGGTGCAGCTGCGAGACGATGACCCGCTCGGTACCGTTGATGATAAAGGTGCCGTTGTCAGTCATGAGCGGCAGTTCGCCCATGTAGATCTCCTGCTCCTTGATGTCCTTGACCTGTTTGGCACCGGCCGGCGCATCCTTGTCGTAGATAACGAGGCGCACGAGCACGCGCAGCGGGGCCGCATAGGTGGCGCCACGCAACTGGCATTCGCGCACGTCGAAGACCGGCTCGCCGAGCCGGTAGTGCACGTACTCGAGCGCGGCGTTGCCCGAGTAGCTGACGATCGGGAAGACCGACTTGAACGCCGCGTGCAGGCCGAGGCTCTCGCGCCCGTCGGGCGCGCTGTCCGCCTGCAGGAAGCCGCGATAGGACTCGATCTGCGTCGCCAGCAGGAACGGAACTTCCAGGATGCTGGAGCGCTTGCCAAAGTCTTTGCGGATACGTTTCTTTTCGGTGAACGAATAGGCCATGCGTGCCTTCCCTCGACTATGATCTATGCTGAATCGAATGCGTCTTGCGACGCTGCGGATCCCGGATGGCCCGCCGCCTGATTCAGGTAGGCGACGACGCGACGCCCCACCAACCGTGGGTGTCGCGGGAACCCGCTACGCGACAAACAGGAAAAGGCCGGCGGCGCGAGGGCCACCAGCCTGATCCCGGTTGCTGCTCAAGAATGCCAAACGGAATTACTTGAGCTCGACGGCTGCACCCGCCTCTTCCAGCTGCTTCTTGGCCTCTTCGGCTTCGTCCTTCGACACGCCTTCCTTGATCGTGGCCGGTGCGCCCTCGACGGCCTCCTTGGCCTCCTTCAGGCCGAGGCCGGTCAGTGCGCGCACCGCCTTGATCACGGCGACCTTGTTCGAGCCGATGCCGCTAAGCACAACGTCGAACTCGGTCTTCTCTTCGGCAGCCGCGCCGCCGGCGTCGCCACCGGCGCCCGGTGCTGCGACGGCAACTGCGGCGGCAGCGGTTACGCCGAACTTCTCTTCCATCGCGGAGATCAGTTCGACGACTTCCATCACCGACATGTTGGCGATGGCCTCGAGGATATCTTCTTTAGACATCGTTAAACTCCAAAAAATGCTTTAGCACAATAAGGGTTGGGAAACCGCCTCAGGCGGCCTCTTTGGCGTCGCGAATTGCTGCAACCGTGCGCACCAGCTTGCCCGGTACCTCGTTCATGGTCTGAGCCAGCTTCTGAATCGGTGCTTGCATCACCGACATCAGCATGCTGATCGCCTGATCGTAGGTAGGCAATTTCGCCAGGGTCTCGAGCTCGCTCGGGGCGAGCATCTGACCGCCGATGGACACCAGCGTGACCTTCAGCTTGTCTTCTTCCTTGGCGAAGTCCTTGATGACACGCGCAGCCGCGCCCGGGTCTTCCTGCGAGAAGGCCAGGACCAGCGGACCGGTCAGACCATCTGTCATGCATTCGAACTCGGTGTCCTTGACCGCGCGACGGGCGAGCGTGTTCTTGACGACCCGCAGATAGACGCCGTTCTTGCGCGCCTCGGCACGCAGGGCGGTCATCTTCTCGACGGTGATGCCACGATACTCGGCCGCCACGGCGGAATAGGCCGCGCTGGCTATTTCAGCAACTTCGGCGACGATGGCTTGCTTCTGCTCAAAATTGAGTGCCAAAGTCGTCACCTCCCGACAACGTGGGACTTGTGTCCCGTTCAACACCGGAGGCCTCGCGGCCTCCACCATTTCGGTGCCCGTTACCAGGAGATTCCTGATTCCGGAGCGCCATCTGCGCAGGCGGGGATTAAGCCCCCGAGGGGACACCTGCGGTCTTTGACGGCAACCGGCCAGGTGCACGAATGCACGTCGCCGGCGCCCCCAATCCGTGCCTGCCGGAAACCTCCCGGCAGGTCATCGTGTTCACAGCACGTTGAGGCTGCTCTGATCCAGCATCAGGCCGGGCCCCATCGTCGAGGACACGGTGATGCGTTTCATGTACACGCCTTTCGCCGCACTCGGCTTGAGCTTCTTCAGGTCGTTGAGCAGCGCCTCGAGGTTCTGCTGCAGCGCGTCCGGCGCGAAGCCGACCTTGCCGATCGACGCGTGGATGATGCCGGCCTTGTCGGTGCGGAAACGCGCCTGGCCCGACTTGGCGTTCTGCACCGCCTGGGCGACGTCCGGCGTCACGGTGCCGACCTTGGGGTTCGGCATCAGGCCGCGCGGCCCGAGGATCTGGCCTAGCTGGCCGACGACACGCATCGCGTCCGGTGCCGCGACGACGACGTCGAAGTCCAGGTTGCCGCCCTTGACCTCGTCGGCGAGGTCGTCCATGCCGACCTTGTCCGCGCCGGCCTCTTTGGCCGCCTCGGCGGCCGGGCCCTGGGCGAACACCGCGACGCGCACGGTCTTGCCGGTGCCGTTCGGCAGCACCGTCGAGCCACGCACGACCTGGTCGGACTTGCGCGGATCGACCCCGAGGTTGACGGCGACGTCGATCGACTCGCTGAACTTGACAGACGACAGCTCGTTCAGCAGCTTGAAGGCCTCTTCGGCCGGGTACAGCTTCTCGGCCTCGATCTTGTCGCGGATCGCCTTCTGGCGTTTGCTGAGCTTTGCCATTATTCGACCCCCTCCACGTTGAGCCCCATGCTGCGCGCCGAACCGGCGATCGTGCGCACGGCGGCATCCAGATCGGCCGCGGTCAGATCGGGTTCCTTGGTCTTGGCGATCTCCTCGAGCTGCGCGCGGGTCACGGTGCCGACCTTCTCGGTGTTCGGACGGCCGCTGCCGCTCTGGATGCCGACCGCCTTCTTGAGCAGGATCGACGCCGGCGGCGTCTTCATGACGAACGTGAACGAGCGGTCGGCGTAGACCGTGATCACGACCGGGACCGGCAGGCCCTTTTCGACGCTCTGGGTCTGCGCGTTGAACGCCTTGCAGAACTCCATAATATTGACGCCGTGCTGACCGAGCGCCGGGCCGACCGGCGGGCTCGGGTTGGCCTCCTGGGCCTTTACCTGCAGCTTGATATAAGCCTGGATTTTCTTTGCCACGTTTACCTCGCTTCGGGTGCAGACGCGCAGGACTGGATACCTGGGCTCCCCGATTGTGTTGTGCTTACAGAGACCTGCCCTGTGAGCAAGAATTCGTTACCTGGTCCCAGCTTTCGCCAGGCCCCGTCCTTGGCATGCCTTACGGCTCGGCCATCCGCGGCCCGGCACTTGGCTCACTGCGTCATGCCGCCGGCACTCTGCGCTGCGTAAGCCAGTTTGTTCATGCCATCCTTGGCGCGACTCTGGAGGTTTTCACTACCCCCGGCCCGGGCTTCCTGCCCGGGCGTTGACCGCGCTGCGTCATGCCACCGGCACACCAGCTGCGTTAGCCGGTCATTCCTCGCCATCCATGGCGCGGCGTGGGAGGTTTTCTCTACCCCCGGCCCGGGCTTCCTGCCCGGGCGTTGACCGCGCTGCGTCATGCCACCGGCATGACGGTCGCGGTCAACCCTTCTCGACCTGCCCGAACTCGAGATCGACCGGCGTCGAACGCCCGAAGATCAACACCGAGACCTTCAGGCGGCTCTTGTCGTAGTCGACCTCTTCGACGACGCCGTTGAAGTCGTTGAACGGCCCGTCGGTGACGCGCACGACCTCGCCAGGCTCGAACAGCACCTTGGGTTTCGGCTTGTCGACGCCCTCCTGCATGCGCTGCAGGATCGCGTCGGCCTCCTTGTCGGAGATCGGCGCCGGCCGATCACCGGTACCACCGATGAATCCCATGACCTTGGGCACGTCCTTGACCAGGTGCCAGGTCTCGTCGGTCATGTCCATCTGCACCAGCACGTAGCCGGGGAAGAACTTGCGTTCGCTACGCCGCTGCGAGCCGCCGCGCATCTCGACGACCTCCTCGGTCGGCACCAGGATCTCGCCAAACAGGTCCTGCATCCCGGCGCGTTCGATGCGCTCCTCGAGCGAGCGCTTGACGTGGCTCTCGAACCCGGAATAGGCATGCACGACATACCAGCGCTTCGCCATCTCAGTCCCCCTGACCGGTCAAGTAGCGCACGATGCTGAACAACAGCGAATCGACGAGCCACAGGAACAGCGCCGTCAGCAGCACCGCGATGGTGATGATCAACAGCGTCTGCAGGGTCTCCTGGCGCGTCGGCCAGACGACCTTGCGCACCTCGGTGCGCGACTCGGTCGCGAACTGCCATACCGAGCGGCCGACCGCCGTCTGCAGCGCGACGAAAGCGGCCACGGCTATGACCACCAGCAGGCCGGCGAGCCGTATCCACAGCGCCTGGTCGGCAAAACTGTAGAAACCGTAAACCCCGGCGACCAACAGGGCCGCCACGACCACCAGCTTGACGGTATCCATAGTGGACCCGGCTTGTTCGGTATTCGCGTTCATCACCAGCCGAAAATGGCAGGCCAAGAGGGACTCGAACCCCCAACCTGCGGTTTTGGAGACCGCTGCTCTACCAATTGAGCTATTGGCCTAAATAAAAAAATTGTTTCAACTTCTGGTGTTTCCAGGGCGATCCATCCGTCGAGCGCCTTGCAGCTGGGCCATCCACGGCCTCGCGTTCACGCGTCAGAAAGCCATGTCTGTGGCTTCTTGTCGACTGCGCCGACCGGCGCTCACCCCAAAAACACAAACGGCCGCCCCTCTACAGGGCGGCCCGCAAACCCCGTCGACTGTCGCCGTTACTCGATAATCTTGGAGACGACGCCGGCGCCGACGGTGCGGCCACCCTCGCGGATGGCAAAGCGCAGTCCCTCGTCCATCGCGATCGGCGCAATCAGCTTCACGGTCATCTTCACGTTGTCGCCGGGCATCACCATCTCGACCCCCTCCGGCAGTTCACACGCTCCCGTCACGTCCGTCGTGCGGAAGTAAAACTGCGGACGATAGCCGTTGAAGAACGGCGTGTGACGACCTCCCTCGTCCTTGCTCAGCACGTACACCTCGGCCTCGAAGTGCGTGTGCGGCGTGATCGAACCCGGCTTCGCCAGCACCTGGCCGCGCTCCACCTCGTCACGCTTCGTGCCACGCAGCAGCACCCCGACGTTGTCGCCCGCCTCGCCACGGTCCAGCAGCTTGCGGAACATCTCGACTCCGGTGCAGGTCGTCTTCGTCGTGTCCTTGATGCCGACGATCTCGATCTCGTCGCCAACGTTGATCACGCCGCGCTCGATTCGACCCGTCACCACAGTGCCGCGACCCGAGATCGAGAACACGTCCTCGATCGGCATGATGAACGCACCGTCCACCGCACGCTCCGGCGTCGGTATGTACGAGTCCAGCGCCTCCATCAGCTTCTCGATCGACTGCGTGCCAATCTCCGAATCGTCACCCTCCAGCGCCTTCAGCGCCGAACCAATGATGATCGGCGTGTCGTCGCCCGGAAACTCGTACGAATCCAGCAGCTCGCGGATCTCCATCTCCACCAGCTCCAGCAGCTCTTCGTCGTCTACCTGGTCGGCCTTGTTCATGTACACCAGGATGTACGG
>JASJCU010000005.1 GCA_030065815.1 Gammaproteobacteria bacterium
CCGATCTCCAGCGCCATCTGATCGAGAATCTTCGGATCGATGCCGAAGCGCTCAGATCCGGTCAACGCTTCGCCGCTCAGCTTAAGCAGAATACGCTGGTATTTTTTTTCTACCTTGCCGCCACTCATGTGCTCTCCTCCCGCCGCCGCAGTCTACTAAAAATGCGCTCCCGCGCGGCTTCGAGCGCATACAAAAAACGGGGCCTGGGCCCCGTTTTCAGCCAGCGCCCGGCTGTTTGCCGGGTCAGGACTTGAGCTGCGCGGCCACCTCTGCCGCGAAGTCGACCTGCTCGACCTCGATGCCCTCGCCCACTTCAAAGCGAACGAAGGACGCGACGCTGGCGCCGGCGGCCGAAACGAGCTTGCCGACCGTCGTATCGGGATCCTTGACGAAGGGCTGCTCGACGAGGCTGTTCTCGGCGAGGAACTTCTTGATCCGACCGCCGATCATCTTCTCGACGATTTCCGCCGGCTTGCCAGACTCCAGCGCCTGGGCGGTGTAGATCTCCTTCTCCTTGGCGATGACCTCTTCCGGCATATCATCCGGCGCAACAACCTGCGGGTTGACCGCCGCGACGTGCATGGCGACGTCGCGGGCAAGATCCTGGTCGCCACCGGTCAGTTCAACGAGAACGGCGATGCGGTTGTTGCCGTGCACGTAGGCGCCCACAACGCCGTCGGCGGCGCTGGTCAGCGCAACGCGACGAACGCCGATGTTCTCGCCGATCTTCTGCACCAGCGCTTCGCGGGCGTTTTCGAGTTCGCCTTCCATGAGGGATGCAACGTCGGTCTCGCGAGCCTCGAAGGCAGCGTCGACGACCTTTCCAACAAAGGCCAGGAAGCCTTCGTCCCGCGCGACGAAATCCGTCTCGCTGTTGACCTCAGCCACGATCGCGTAGCTGCCGTCGTCAGCCACGCGGGCCGCGACAACGCCGTCGGCGGCCGTACGACCCGCCTTCTTCGCGGCCTTCATGCCGCTGGACTTGCGGAGTTCTTCGATAGCGGTATCGATATCGCCGTTGGCCGCCGCAAGCGCCTTCTTGCACTCGAGCAGGCCCAGTCCCGTGCGCTCGCGCAGTTCCTTCACCTGGGAAGCAGACATAGGTATTTCTCCTCGCGGAGGCTCGTGCGCCCCTCGCTGATAGATAAAGTGTTCTGGATCGGGACGGCGGGGCCGTCCCGGGGTGGCTCACTCGCCGGGACTTACTCGGCCGCGGGTTCCGCTGCCGCGTCGGCTTCCTCGACGAACTCATCGCTGGCAGCGACACCGCCGCCCGCTTCCACCTTGCCGGCCACGCAGGCATCGGCAACGGCAGTCACGTACAGCTTGATGGCGCGAATGGCGTCGTCGTTGCCCGGAATCACGTAATCGACGCCGTCGGGATCACTGTTGGTGTCCACGATGCCGATAACGGGAATGCCCAGCTTGTTGGCCTCGGTAATCGCAATGCGCTCGTGGTCCACATCAACAACGAACAGCGCGTCGGGAAGACCGCCCATGTCCTTGATGCCGCCAATGCTGCGCTCCAGCTTTTCCATCTGGCGCGCCCGCATGAGCGCTTCCTTCTTGGTCAGGGCCGCAAAAGTGCCGTCCTGCTGCTGGGCTTCGAGCTCCTGCAGGCGCTTTATGGACGCCCGGATGGTCTTGAAGTTGGTGAGCATCCCACCGAGCCAGCGATGGCTGACGTAGGGCATACCGGCGCGCTCCGCCTGCTCGCGGATAACCTTGCCCGCGGCACGCTTGGTGCCCACGAACAGCAGCTTGTTATTGGCTGCAGAGAGGCGCTTGACCACGTCCAGCGCCTCGTTGAAGGCCGGAACGGTGTGCTCGAGATTGATGATGTGGATCTTGTTGCGTGCACCAAAAATGAACTGGCCCATCTTGGGATTCCAGTAACGGGTCTGGTGCCCGAAGTGCGCGCCTGCCTGCAGCAGGTCCCGCATGCTTACCTGTGACATATAACACCTGATTGTAAATAGGGTTGGAATCTCCCGGGCCGCCCCGCCTGCAAACCCCGGAGCTCGCAACACAACGGCCGGTGTTCACCGGAACCATTGCCTGTTGCTCACGTGCCGGGGCACCCTACATGCGGTTGTAGCGCCCGATCGTCTTGGCCTTTTACGGGATGACGGCTGCCGAAATCGTGCAGTGCCCCCTGAGGCGGCGCGCGTTATACCACAAGCGCGATTCAGACACCAGAGCGCACTCTTTCACAATCGTCTGAAGTAGTCGCTCACGCTATAATCGATCGGTCGGCGTCCCTTGTTGGCGCTGCGAAAGACCAAATCAAGTCGAGTACCCCTGCGAGCACACCCTGAATGGCCGTGACCATCAAAAGCGAGGATGAATTCGCCCGAATGCGCGTTGCCGGCGCCATGGCGGCCGAAGTCCTGGAAATGATCCGCCCCCATGTCGTGCCCGGCGTGACGACCGGCGAACTCGACCGTATCTGCCACGACTACATCACCGGGGATCTCGATGCGATTCCGGCGCCCCTGAATTACAACGGCTTCCCGCGCTCCATCTGCACCTCCATCAACGAGGTGGTGTGCCACGGCATCCCCTCGGACACCAAGAAGCTGCGCGACGGTGACATCGTCAACATCGACGTCACGGTCATCAAGGACGGCTTCCACGGCGATACCAGCAAGATGTTTTTCGTCGGCGAACCGACCGTGCTCGGCAAGCGGCTCGTCGAGGTCACGCACCGGGCGATGTGGAAGGGCATCGAGATGGTGCGCCCGGGGGCACAGCTCGGTGACATCGGCCATGCGATCCAGAAGCTCGTCGAATCGCACGGCTACTCGGTGGTCCAGGAATACTGTGGTCACGGTATCGGCCGCGGTTTCCACGAGGAGCCGCAGGTCCTGCACTACGGCAGCCCGGGCACCGGTGTCACGCTGCAGCCCGGCATGACCTTCACGATCGAGCCAATGGTCAACGCCGGACGCCGCAACGTGAAGCTGCTGCCCGACGGCTGGACCGTGGTCACCAAGGACCGCAAGCTGTCGGCGCAGTGGGAGCACACGATCCTGGTGACGGCGACCGGCCACGACGTGCTCACGCTGCGCAGCGAGGAACACCAGGCCGCTGCCGGCTGACCCGCGCCGATGTCCAACCCCCTCCTCGACACGCTCGACCGGCAGGTCGCTGCCGGAGAAGCCGCGCTGCCGTGTTACAAGCAGGCGCTGCGCGCGTACCGCGCCGAGCTCGCCGAGCTGTTTGCCGCCGGCGCCCCGGCACGCGACCTGGTCTGCGACACGTCGCGCTTCATCGACGCCCTGCTCACGCGCGCCTGGGCCCGCTTCATCCCCGTCGAGGCGCCGGCCTGCCTGGCCGCGGTCGGCGGCTACGGGCGCGGCGAGCTGCATCCAGCCTCGGACGTCGACGTGCTGATCCTGACGACGCAGGACCCGACGACGCTCGCCCAGCATATCGAGCCGCTGGTCATGTTCCTGTGGGACATCGGCCTCGAGATCGGCCACAGCGTGCGCAGCCTGCCGCAGTGCGTCGACGAGGCGCGCAACGACATCACCGTGATCACCAACCTGCTCGAGTCGCGCCTGCTGACCGGCGACGCGGCGCTGTATGCCCGGCTCCAGACCGAGACCGCGCCGGACCACCTGTGGTCGAGCCGCGACTTCTTCTCCGCCAAGGTCGAGGAACAGCGCCGGCGCCACGCCAAGTTCAACGACAGCGGCCAGAGCCTCGAGCCGGATATCAAGGAGGGTCCGGGCGGTCTGCGCGATATCCAGACCGTCGCCTGGGTGGCCAAGCGGCACTTCGGCGTCAGCACGATGCAGGCGCTGGTCGATCAGGGTTTCCTCAACGACCGCGAGTACCAGCAGCTGCGGCGCGGCGAGGAACACCTGTGGCGCGTGCGTTATGCGCTGCACCTGCTGACCGGGCGCCACGAGGACCGCCTGCTGTTCGAGCACCAGCGCACGCTCGCCACCCAGTTCGGCTACACCGACGTGACGGCCAACCTCGCGGTCGAGCAGTTCATGCAGGACTACTACCGGCGCGTCGTCGAGATGCAGCGTCTCAACGAGATGCTGCTGCAGCTGTTCGAGGAGGCGATCCTGCTCGACAACTCGCTCGGCAGGCCGATCCCGATCAACCGCCGCTTCCAGGCCCGCAACGGCTATCTCGAGGTGGTCAATTCCGGCATCTTCGCTCGCTACCCGCTGGCGATGCTTGAGATGTTCCTGATCCTGCAGCAGCGCCCCAATCTGCACGGCGTGCGCGCCAGCACGATCCGCCTGGTGCGTGCCCACCGCCACCTGATCGACGATCGCTTCCGCGACGACATCCGCGCGCGCGCGCTTTTCATCGAGATTTTCCGCGAGCCCGACGGCCTTACCCATGCGACCCGGCGCATGCACCGCTACGGCATCCTGGCGCGCTACCTGCCGGCCTTCCATGCCGTTACCGGGCTGATGCAGTTCGACCTGTTCCACGTCTACACGGTAGACGAGCATATCCTGATGGTGATCCGCAACATGCGGCGTTTCGCGCTGCAGAAACACGCCGACGAATGCGTGCGCTGCAACGAGGTCTTCGCGCGCGTGCCGAAACCCGAACTGCTGTACCTCGCCGGCCTGTTCCACGATATCGCCAAGGGGCGCGGCGGCGACCATTCAGAGCTCGGCGCCGAGGACGCGCGCGCCTTCTGCCTCAAACACGCGCTGTCGGAGTTCGACGCCAACCTCGTCGCATGGCTGGTGCGCTACCACCTCGTCATGTCGCATACCGCGCAGCACAGGGACATCGACGATCCCGAGGTCACGCAGGAGTTCGCCGAGCTGGTCGGCTCGCGCATGCGCCTCGACTACCTCTATCTGCTGACGGTCGCGGACATGCGCGGCACCAACCCGGGGCGCTGGAACTCGTGGAAAGGCGCACTGCTCGACCACCTGCACAGCCGCACCGCCGAGGCGCTGGAACGCGGCCTCGACCAACCGCGGCACCAGGACGACCTGATCGCCGAGCGTCAGGCACAGGCGCGCATTCAGCTAATGAAACGCGGTTACGACAACCACAACCTGAACCTGCTGTGGATGTCGTTGAGCACCGATTACTTTCTGCAGAACAGCGTCGAGGCGATCACCTGGCATACCGAGCTGCTGTGGCCGCCGGGCCGGCAGATCGCCCGCATCCGCGTCGCGCTACGCGAAGACGAGAACCTGCGCTGTACCGAACTGTTCGTCTACGGGCCGGACCGCGACGACCTGTTCACGCAGACCACGGCGCTGATCGGCCAGCTCGGCCTCAACGTCCTCGGCGCGCGCATCCACACGACCAGCGGCGGGTTGAGCCTAAGCAGCTACCTGGTGCTCGAAGAAGACGGCTCGCACATCGAGGGTGTCGAGCGGCTCGAGGGCATCCGCCTGTATCTCGAAGAAGAACTGGCCGACACGGCCCCGCGCCACAGCCAGCCGCGCATCCCGCGCCAGCTGAAGAGTTTCCAGATGCCTTCGGAGGTGGCCTTCGAGCAGGACGAGAACCGCGTCGTCACCTGGCTCGAACTCAAGACCAGCGACCGCCCGGGCCTGCTGCAGCTGGTCGGCCAGGCATTCGCCGACAACGAGCTGCGACTGCACACGGCGCGCATCGCGACCGCCGGCGCCGAGGCACAGGACAGCTTCGCGATCACCGATCGCGACGACCAGCCGATCACCGACCGCGACCGCCTCGACGCGATCGCACGCTCGATCCGCGACATACTCGACGACTGAGCCTCTCGGAACGCCGCGAGCGCCGCGGCCGCGCGGCCCGACTGCGGACGCTGCAACTGGCGCCAATTTCCGGCGGCGAGCGACGACGAACGGACACGAAAAAGCCCCGCCGAGGCGGGGCTTTCGATGGCATTGCGCGATGCAATCAGTGCCTGGCTTGACGCACGCGGTAAGCCAGACCGAGCATGCCAAGCGCGAGCAGGGCAAGCGGTGCCGGCACCGGCACGCCGGGCGTCGGCGGATTGACCGGCGGGGCACCGGTCTCGCCGGTGATCAGGTTCTCGAACAGCACGCCGTTGTCGAACGTACCACCCCAGTTCGGGGCGTTGTCCCAGACGTTCTGGTCGGTGATCAGGAAGATGCTGCCCGGTCCGATGTTCTGAAACGCCATCATGACCGACGGCTGGTCTTCACCGATCATCAAGGTTTCCGCGGCGCCGGACACGTTCAACGGTGCATAGGCGGCATACTCATAGGTATTGACGCCCGTCAGCAGCGGATGCATCAGGATCTGGCCGTCACCGACAGACGCAGACCGGAAACCACTGTCATGGATCACGTTCTGGATCTGGATGTTGGCGCCGAGGAAGGTCAGCGCGGCATTGATGCGGTTGTTCTGTTGCGGTGCGATGGTGCCGTGCTCGCCCATGAACGCGATACGGCCACCGACCGAGAGGTAGCTCGCCATCGCCGCCAACTCGGCCGCCGTGTACGAATCGCCGGGCTGGGTTGCCCACAGCAGGTTGACGCCCGACAGGTCGATGGTATCGAGTTGGCCGTTGACGATCACCGAGCTGTGCCCGGCCAGGCCGTTGTAGAACGAGTTCATCGCCGTGTGGCTCAGGCCGAACGGCGTTTCACCCCAGATGTTCACCACACCCGCATTGGCAGTTGCGCCGACAATGCTGATGGCCGCCGCAAATAGTAGTTTTCTAATCATTGTTGACTCCCTATCAAGAACCCAGCCGCCTCACGCAAAACAACCGACGGTCTGCAAACGAGTAGCGCGTGACCTGAAGCAAGCAATTATTCGGCCAATCTTTTTAAGTTATTGTTATTTCTACATTAATTGGCCGGCGCCTAGCGCAGGAGGCTGCTCCCTGTAAAAAAAACAGACATCCGGTATGGTCAATTGCCTGCTACTCGGCCGCTTTACATGCGCGGCCAGACACACGGCGTTCCTCAATACCCCGCCACTGGCGCGGCTGTGCGGTATTGGCCTGCACCTTCGGCACGACTGGGCAATCCGATCGACGGCCGGGGCCGCGTCGGCCGCGTTGCCGGGCTACGCTGCAATGCCGTCAGGGGTGCGCGATCAACCCGCAATCAGCTCCCAGGCATTGCCGTCGGGGTCGCGGCAGAACAGCGCCTGCCGTCCCGAGCGGCTCATCGTGTACGGGATCCCGGCGGCGTCGAGGCGCGCGGCGACACCCTCGAGGTCGGAAACGGTAACGGCGGTATGGCGGTCGCGGCCGCCGTGTGACGGCCGTTGCGCGACCGGATCCGGGTTGGGGAGTTCCAGCAGGTGCAGCTGGTGGTCGCCGAGCCGCAGCCAGGCGCCCGGGAATGCCAGCCGCGGCCGCGATTCCTCGACGGCCAGGCCCAGGACCTCGCGATAGAAGACCAGCGCGCGCGCCGTGTCCGCGACGATAAGGCTCACGTGGTGCAGGCCGAGTATCTCGGTCATCGAGGCTCCTCCTCCTGAAATATCGCAATCAGCGCGGCGATGAGGATCAGCGCACCGCCGATCCACTCCTGCAGGTTGACGACCTCGCCGGCCAGCCACCATGCCGACGCGGCGCCGACGATCAGCTCGAACAACATGATCACGGCCGAGCGCTGCACCGGCATGTGGGTCACGCCATAGGTCACCGCGAGCGTCGACAGCAGGAAACCGAACAGGCCGAGGCCGACGGCGGCCCACCACGCGATCTGCGGTGCCTCGGGCAACGCCGGAGACAGCACGGCGATGGTCAGCGTCGACACCAGCACGACACCGAGCCATGCCACCTGGGTCTTGGCGCGCACGCCGAGCGCGGTGATCCGCCGGGTCATGACATTGTTGAACGCAAAGGCCAGGCCCGCGCTGGCCGCGAGGACATCGGCCCGGTTCAGCGGCACCCGTCCCAGCGCCGGGTCCCACAGCATCGTCAGCGCCCCGCAGATGCCGAGGCCGAGCATGATCGCGGTGCGCGGCGTGAACGGCTCGTGCAACAGCCAGCGGCCGAGCATCACGGTCCACACCGGTGACAGGTAGAACAGCAATATCACGCGCACGACCTCGCCCTCGAGCACGGCGAGCACGAACGCGACGTTGGTCCAACCGGCGGCAATGAACAACCCGGCGACCTCGCGCGGCTGGACCCGCACAGCGCGCAGGCTCAGGCGGGCGAACGGGAAGAACACCAGCGCCGCGGTGCCGTAGCCAACCAGGGTCAGCCAGGCGCCCTGCATGCCCTGCGATTCGAGCCAGCGGGTCGGGTACCAGACGATGCCCCAATAGGTCGCGCCATACAGCAGTCCGAGTGTCGGCGCGAACCGGGCCAGCGCAGCATTCATGACAGTGATCGCCTATAATCGGCCGCCCGAATCACGCCGTCCGCCGCATGAATCCCGACCTGGAAAAACTTCAGCCGTACCCGTTCGAGAAGCTCAATGCGCTCAAGTCCGGGGTGACGCCGCCTGATCTGCCGCACATCGCGCTGTCGATCGGCGAGCCGAAGCATGCCACACCGGGTTTGATCGCGGCAGCCTTGCACGAACACCTCGACGAGGGGTTGTCGAGCTACCCGTTGACGCGCGGCCTGCCGGCGCTGCGAGCGGTCATCGCCGCCTGGTTGACGCGGCGTTTCGCGCTGCCCGCGAGCAGCGTCGATCCGGATCGCCATGTGCTGCCGGTCAACGGCACGCGCGAGGCGCTGTTCGCGTTCGCCCAGGCCATCGTCGACCGCGAGCGCCCGGCGATCGTCGCGTCGCCCAACCCTTTCTACCAGATCTACGAGGGCGCGGCGCTGCTGGCCGGCGCGACACCGCATTTCATCCCGTGCACCGCGGCAACCGGCTACCTGCCGGACCTCGATAGCGTAGAGCCGGCGACCTGGGAGGCCTGCCAGCTGCTGTACCTGTGTTCGCCCGGCAACCCGACCGGCGCGGTCATCCCGCAGGCGATGTTGCAGCGCGTGATCGCGCTGGCCGAGCGGCACGACTTCATTATCGCGGCGGACGAATGCTACTCGGAGATCTACGTCGACGAACAGCGACCGCCGGCCGGCCTGCTGCAGGCGGCGGCCGCGCTGGGCAACACCGACTACCGGCGCTGCGTCGTTTTTCACAGCCTGTCGAAACGGTCCAACGCCCCCGGGCTGCGCTCGGGCTTCGTCGCCGGCGATGCCGGGGTGCTGGCCAAGTTCCTGCGCTACCGCACCTACCACGGCTGCGCGATGCCGATCCAACACCAGCATGCGAGCATCGCCGCGTGGAGCGACGAGCAGCATGTCCGCGACAACCGCCAGCAGTATCGGGCCAAGTTCGACGCCGTGCTCGACGTCCTCGACGGCTGTCTCGACGTCACGCTGCCGGACGCCGGCTTCTACCTGTGGCCGCGCACGCCGGGCAGCGACGAAGCCTTTGCCCGCGAGCTGTTCGCTCGGCAGCACGTCACCGTGCTGCCCGGGCGCTACCTGTCGCGCGACGTCGACGGCAGCAATCCGGGCGCCGACCACGTACGCATGGCCCTGGTCGCCACGCACGACGAGTGTGTCGAGGCCGCCAAACGCATCAAACAACTTGTAACCGCTATCAACGAATCAACCAGGAGAGTCTCATGAGCGACATCCAGTCGGTTATTGTCGACGCGTTTGAGAAGCGCGCCGAGATAACGCCACGCAGCGTCAGCACGCCGGTCCGCGATGCCGTGATGGAAGCCATCGAACAGCTCGACCGCGGTGAGATCCGCGTCGCCGAGAAGCGCGATGGCGGTTGGGTCGTCAATGACTGGGTCAAGAAGGCGGTGCTGTTGTCGTTCCGCATCAACGACAACGAGTTCATCAAGGGCGGCTTCACCAACTACTACGACAAGGTCGAGTCCAAGTACGCCGACTACAACTCGCGCGAGTTCCGCGAATCCGGCGTACGCGTCGTACCGCCGGCGACCGCGCGCAAGGGTTCGTACATCGCGTCCAGCTGTGTGCTGATGCCGTCGTATGTCAATATCGGCGCCTTTGTCGATTCGGGAACGATGGTCGACACCTGGGCCACGGTCGGGTCGTGTGCACAGATCGGTAAGAACGTGCACCTGTCCGGTGGCGTCGGCATCGGCGGCGTGCTCGAGCCGCTGCAGGCAGCGCCGACGATCATCGAGGACAACTGCTTCATCGGCGCGCGCTCCGAGGTCGTCGAGGGCGTGATCGTCGAGGAGGGCTCGGTGATCTCGATGGGCGTCTACATCGGCCAGTCGACGCGCATCTACGATCGCGACAACGACGAGATCCTGTACGGCCGCGTCCCGGCCGGCTCGGTCGTCGTTTCCGGCAACCTGCCGTCGCAAGACGGCAAGTACAGCCTGTACTGCGCCGTGATCGTCAAGCGGGTCGACGAGAAGACGCGCGCGAAGGTCGGCATCAACGAGCTGCTGCGGGATATCTGAATCGAGGAAGAGGAACGCAGAGGGCGCGGAGATTCGCGGAGAGCGCAGAGCTTAACCAATTGAAAAGGCTCTGCGCCCTCTGCGTCTCCTCAGCGAACGCTGCGTTCCAATTGCCCGGAATCTGCAATGATCACGCTCTACGGCATACCCAACTGCGACACGATGAAGAAGGCGCGCACCTGGCTGGCCGAGCACGGCGTCGATTACGCATTCCACGATTACAAGAAGGCCGGCATCGACGAGGCCACGCTGCGCGCCTGGGTCGACGAGCTCGGCTGGGAGGCGCTGCTCAACCGCCGCGGCATGATGTGGCGCAAGGTACCGCAGGCGGTCAAGGACACGATCGACGAGGCCGCCGCGATCCGCGTGATGCTGGAGACGCCGAGCATCATCAAGCGGCCTGTCCTCGACACCGGTGACGCCCGTCACGTCGGTTTCAACGCGGAGCAATACGAACGCCTCTTTGCCTGATCGTCGACAGGAACACGGGAAGCACGGCGGACACGCAGACAATGCCAGGGCTCTGGCAGAATAAAGACGTGTCAAGCCTTGGACCGGACATCGGCATTGGAAACCCCTGCACCCTCTGCGCTACTCTGCGTCCTCTGCGTTCCCGTACCCGAAGCCCAGCCATGTCCGCCACGCTCGACCTCGCCATCGACCTGATCCGCCGACCGTCGGTGACGCCCGAAGACGCCGGCTGCCAGGCAACCATGATGCAGCGCCTCGCGGCCGCAGGCTTCGTGACCGAGCCGATGCGCTTCGCCGACGTCGACAATTTCTGGGCGCGACGCGGCGACGCCGGCCCGCTGTTCTGCTTCGCCGGTCACACCGATGTCGTGCCGCCCGGTCCGCGACAGGAGTGGCGGTCCGACCCGTTCGATCCGCAGATCCACGAAGGCATGTTGTACGGTCGCGGCGCCGCGGACATGAAGGGCTCCCTTGCCGCGATGATCACGGCGACGGAGCGCTTCGTCGCCCGCCATCCGGCACACCGCGGCTCGATCGCTTTCCTGATCACCAGCGACGAAGAGGGCCCGGCGATCAACGGTACGGTCAAGGTGGTCGAGACACTGCAGGCGCGTAACGAACAGATCGACTGGTGCCTGGTCGGCGAACCCTCGTCGACGGCGCACGTCGGTGACGTGGTCAAGAACGGACGGCGCGGGTCGCTCGGTGCGGTGCTGCGAGTCAACGGTGTCCAGGGGCATGTCGCCTACCCCCACCTGGCGCGCAATCCAGTGCACGACGTCGCGCCGGCCCTGGCAGAACTCGCGGCCACCGAGTGGGATAGCGGCAACGATTCCTTTCCGCCGACCACGTTCCAGGTCTCCAACGTCCACGCCGGCAGCGGCGCGACCAACGTCATCCCCGGCGTCTGCGAGGTCACGTTCAACTTCCGCTATTCGACCGAGACCAGTGACGTCGCGCTGCGCGAGCGGGTCGAGCAGGTGCTCGATCGGCACGGCCTGGACTACGACATCGACTGGACACTGTCCGGTCGGCCGTTCCTGACAGCGCGTGGAGAACTCGTCGACGCCGCGCAGCAGGCGATTGCGGCGGTCGCCGGCCGCGCCACCGAACTCTCGACGGCCGGTGGCACGTCCGACGGACGCTTCATCGCGCCGACCGGCGCGCAGGTGCTCGAACTCGGACCGCTGAACGCGACCATCCACAAGGTCGACGAATGCGTCGCCGTCGACGATCTCGACCGGCTGTCGGCGATGTACCAAAAGACGCTCGAGATCCTGCTCGCCTGAGCGGCGGCGGCCGCGGCCGCCGTGGGTACGCGGTCGCATCGCCACTCCGGCGATGCGATACCGCGAACGCGGCGCACGGCGTGTCGCTAGCGACGCAGCTGTATCGCCAGTGCGAGCTGGTTGCGCAGGGCCCGCACCAGGCGCAGCGCGCCCTTTTCGAGCTGCAAGCCGTCGGCCAGCGCGTGCTCGGCAACGATGCACCCGACCGGTTTGTTCTGCACGATCAACGGCAGGAACAGCAGCGCGCCACTCGGGCACAGCGTGCCATACCATGTCGGGATACCCTGGCCGCGACCGGCCAGCGCCAGATCGGCGATGTGGACGTCGGTCTGTTGCTTGAGCGCGACGTGGAACACGTCATGCCGGTAGCGCTCGTCGAAGCGCAGTGCCTTCAGGTAGCCGTCGATGTTGTCGCCGAAACCCATGCGGCCCGCGTAGCAGTGCCGGACGGGATCGCGCAGGCACAGCGCGATGCGGCGCAGGTCGAAAGCGCGATAGATCGACTCGAGCACGACCTGGGCGATCTGGCCGAGACCGACGGATTCGGCGAGCATCGCCGTGGTTTCCTGCAGGCCCTCGGACAATACCGCCTCGGGATCGCCGAACGGACTGCTGCCGTCCGCGTCGACGCTGTCATCGGGCAAGGTCACGACACCCAGCTCGTCGTCGCCGTCGGCTCCTTCCGTATCCGGCGTGCCTGCCCCGGTCAGCGCCTTGATCGCGTCCGGTGCGCCATCGCGCGTCGCGATGCTGTCGGCCAGCAGGCGGTACTCGCGGCGCGTGTCGCGCAAGACCTCGGCAACGCGCTCCTCCTCCGGCTCGGCGCAGTGCCGGTAACGGCTCAGTACCGTGGACACGTCGGTGTCGCGCAACGACGCCCCGGCGGCCAGGCAATCGGTCAGCTCGTGCGCCAGGCCGGCGAGCTGCCTGAGCGTGTCCTCGTCGCTGGTCGCGCGCTCGTGCTCACGCGGCGGCAGCGACCTCATGCTGTGCGTGATCGTGTGCGGGAAGTTCCAGGTCTTGCCGACCGCAATGCCGAGATGATCGAAATCGACGCCGAGCACTCGGCGCTGGGCCTGTGCGGCGGAGATACCCTCGTCCGCCATCGCCGCCAGGATCGCCTGATCCTCTTCCGGCAGATAGAACGCCACGAGCAGCTCGCCGAGGTTATGGAACATCGCCGCGAGGAAGGCCTCCTCGCCCTGCACGAGGCCGGCGTCGCGGGCCAGCTCGCGTGCCATCAGTGCGCCGAACATGCTCTTGCCGATCAGTGCCTTGACGCGGTCGGCATTGCGGTCGCCGGCGAACTGCTCGAACAGGATCAGCGATGCCGCCAGCGCGCGCACGGGCTTGATGCCGAGGACGACGATCGCGCGCGAGATGGTCCCGACCTTGCCGGCGAATCCCAGGTAGTACGCCGAGTTCACGACCTTGAGTATCTTGTTGGTCAGCGCGAAATCGCGGACGATCACGGCCGCAAGGTGTTCGGTCGACCGCTCGTCTGCCGCGGACAGACGGTTGAGCGTGCGCACCGTCTCCGACAGGGCCGGGAAGTCCTGGCTGTGCTGCATGCGCCGCAGCAGGAACTCGACGGCACCGGCGGCCGATTCCGGGGCCTTGCGGTCCGCGGCTGTCATGTCTCGACGGGGTATTGACCAATCATGCAGGTACTATCGGTCGCGGCGGCGGAATCTTTGCGCGTAGCCGGTATGCGCCGATCGGGGGCTCCGGCAATCGGCCCGAACCGCCGTCTAGCGAAGGAACTCCTGCTGCAGCCGCAGCTGCAGCAGTCGTGCCTGGCGGAACGCCTCTTTCAGCATCATGCGCTGCGGGGCCGTCAGCCTCGCGGGATCGACCCGGTTCACTTCGTCGTGCTCGCCGCCGCCGAGTTGGCGCTGGACGCGGAGCCGCTGCACCAGGTCGAACGCCTCGACCGATGCGACCGTGTCGGACGCGGAACGCCGCATCGCCGGCCCCACGACACGCAGGCGATCGGCGGTATTGGTCAGACCGACGGCGTGTTTCAACGCCCAGATCCGCGCCGCATCGATGAACGGGCGCGCGCCGCGCGTCTTCAGGTCGATGGTGTGCGGATAGCGATGTCCGCCGTCGAACACCAGGTTGCCGAGCCACCCCAGGGCAGGTGTACAGCTCAGGGCCTCGTCGGCCAGCGCGCGCAGGAACCGGGGGTGTCGCGCCGGCAGCGGCAACAGCCACTGCTGTAACTCGTCGACGAGTTCGTCCTGGCCATACACGGGGCGCAGGTCGAAGAAGATGGTCGCGTGCAGCAATGCCTGCGGTTCCGGCTTGGCCATCCAGTTCGCAAAGCGATCGCGCCACTCGGCCGCCGACAGGCACCACGCGGCGTTGCCGGCCATGATGTCGCCGGGACAGAGCCGGAACCCGCACAGGTCCAGGGCCTTGTTGACCGCCCGCGCGAAGGGCAACAGGGCCGCCCTGACCTCGGCGGTATCGGAGGCGTTGTCGGGCTGGAAGATGAGGCCGTTGTCCTGGTCGCTGGCGAACGCCTGCTCGAGCCGGCCCTCGGAGCCGAACACCATCCAGCTCCACGACACGGGCGGCAGATCGAACTCGTCGGCGACCAGCTCGATGACGCGGATCGTGATCAGGTCGTTGAGGCCAGACAGCCACTGGCACAGCGACTCGGCACCCATGCCGTTGGCAAACAGCGACGCCGCGCGTTCGCGAACGGCAATCGCGGCGCGCGCCATGCTGTCGACATTGTCGGCAATCCCGATGCGTTCCACCAACTCGTCGGCGCCACCCTCGCGGAACCCCGGCAGGTCGTTCTGCGACAGCAGGTTGACGAACGACCCGTCGGGCTCAACGAGGACCACGTGACCGAGTCGGGCCCGCGTCATTGTCACGCGTGCCCGGTGCAGCGTGGCATCGGCAGGCAGGCAGACCGGGGCGGCCGTCATGAAGACAAAGGTGGGATCGTCGAGGCTGCCCTTCCTCAACGCGATCGCCTCGACAAGGTCGGCGAGCGTCACGATGCCGAGTGGCGGGCTGCCGGCTTCGGCGACCACGGCCGCCTGCACCTTGGTCTGGCTGAGCGAGAACAGCGTGTCGCGCAGTGTCGCATCAGGCCGGACGACCAGCGGGACATCACGCACCAGCGAACGCAGCTTTGACTGGCTCGTGCCCGCAACGATGTCCTCGAGCGACGCGTACTCGCTGACGCTGCTGACCGGCGCACGCGCCTTGTCGGCCTCGGGCATCATGCGCCGCGCCCTGCCAGCAACTCGCCGACCCGGTCGACCAGGTCGTGGGTCGAGAACGGCTTGGTCACATAGGCATCGGCGCCGAGCGAGAGGCCTTTCTTCATCTCCGCCTCGCGACCCTTGGCCGACAGCATCAGTATCGGCAGGCCACCGAACTGCGGATCGGCGCGGACCGCCTCGCAGACCTCGAAGCCGTTCTTGCGCGGCATCATGACGTCGAGAATCATCAGGTCCGGCCTGACCTCGGGCAGCATGTCGAGCGCCTTTTGACCGTCACCCGCCGTCGCGACTTCGTAGCCTTCCCGCTTCATCAGGAACTCGACCGACAGCACGATATTCGGCTCGTCATCGACGATCAGGACCTTCTTCGGCATCTGACCCCCCGTTGGCGGCGCCACCGCCCCGTGTTTGCGGCAGCATCACAGTAAAAGTAGCACCATTTGGCTGCCCACTTTCGACCCGGATCGTGCCGCCCAGGTGCTCGATGATCCGCCGGCTGATCGGTAGTCCAAGGCCGGTCCCGACGGGTTTCTGCGAACCGCCGCCGCCCTGGCGGAACTTGTCGAAGATATCGGCCTGGTCGGCAGGATCGATACCGGGACCGTTGTCGCTGACGCTGACTCGGTACGCGGTGCTGCCGGCCGAATCCTGTTCGGTGATCGAGACGTGCACCTTGCCGTGTCCCTCGGGCGTGAACTTGGCCGCATTCGACAGCAGGTTGACCAGTACCTGCATCAGGCGATCGGCGTCGCCGGCGACGACGCACGGCCGAGGCGGCACGTCGCAGTGCACGACGGCACCGCGTTCACTGAACAGCTGCTCTGTCGCCGCCGTCGCCTGGCCGACCAGTTGGACGAGATCGACGTCCTCGGTCTTCCAGTCGGCATGTCCGGATTCGATCTTGGCAAGGTCGAGCACCTGGTTGACCAGCCGTGACAGGCGGTTGGTCTCGCTGACGACGATACCGAGGAAGCGCTTTCGCTCGGCCAGCTCGATCTTTGGGTCGTCGAACAGGATCTCGGAAAAGGCGCGGATCGAGGCCAGCGGCGTGCGCAATTCGTGAGTCACCGACGACATGAAATCGTCCTTGACCCGGTCGAGTTCCTTGAGCTGCTCGTTGGCCGTCTTCAGGTCGCGGGTCGCCGCTTCGAGCTCCGCCGATTTCTGCTCGAGTTCGCGGCTGTAGGCACGGATCTGCGAGGCTTCATCGAGTATATGCAGGACCTCGTCGACGCCGAGCGCCTCCTCGGCAGTGACCGACGCCACCATGACCCTGGCCGACGCGCTGCCGATGGCGCCGGCGAGCAGCGTCTCGGCGAAATGCACGGTTTCCGCATCCGCCGGCAGCATCGCCGGGTCGTCGATGCCGCGCTCGCCGGCGAAGCGGCGGAACGCCAACCGCGAACGCTCGCGGCCGAGGAACCGCTCGGCCAGCCCCTGCAACTCCGCCACCTCGGCGGTGCCCCGCCACAGCGCGATGCCGACCGGGCGCTCGTGCTTCAGGATATCGACGAACAGCGTGGCCTGCGTCGTCTCCGTGACGTTCGGGGCCTGTCGCATCGAGAACAACAGGTAGGCGCCGATGTTGAATGTCATGCTCCAGAACAGGCAGTGCGTGATCTCGTTCATCCCGCTCAAGCCGAACAGCTCCTGGGGACGAAGCAGCGCAATGCCGAACGGGCCGTGCTCGAGAAAGCCCGCCGGCAACCACCCGGACTTGGCGAAAGACGGCAGCAGCAGCGTGTACAGCCAGATGCCGAATCCCGCGATCAGGCCGGCGAGCGCACCGCTGCGCGTACCCCCCCGCCAGTAGAGACCGATGATCATCGCCGGGGCGAACTGCGCGACCGCGGAAAAACTGATCAGGCCGATGCTGACCAGTGCGTAGGCCTCCCCGGCGAGGCGAAAGTACAGGTAACCGAGCAACAGGATGACGACGATCGCGCCGCGCCGGATACGCAGCAGCAGATGACTGAGGTCGACCGACGGTGGCACGTGCTTCCAACGCCGCAGCAGGCCGGGCATGACCAGGTCGTTACAGACCATGGTCGACAACGCGATGGTCTCGACGATCACCATGCCGGTCGCCGCCGACAGGCCGCCGATGAACGCCAGCAGCGACAGCCCACCCTGCTGATGGAGCATCGGCAGCGTCAGCACGTAGGTGTCGGCATCGACCTTCGATCCAGCGAACTCCAACTGTCCCGCGAGCGCGATCGGGATCACGAATACATTGATCAGCAGCAGGTACAGTGGGAACATCCACACCGCGCGGCGCAGGTGGTGCTCGGAGCTGTTCTCGACGACGGCAACCTGAAACTGGCGCGGCAGCATCATCACCGCGAGCGCCGCCAGCAGGGTCAGCGAAAACCAGTCCTGGTAGCCGCTGTCGGGACTGGCAATGAACGGATTCAGCAGCTCGGCCGCTTCCGCCTTGTCAAACAGATCGGCGAAGCCATCGTGCAGCGAAAAGGTTACGAACATCCCGACCGCGAGAAACGCCACCAGCTTGACGATCGATTCGAACGCAATCGCGGCAACCATGCCCTCGTGGCGTTCACTGGCATCGAGGTGTCGGGTTCCAAACAGGATCGTGAACACCGCCAGCACCAGCGCGACGTGCAACGCCGTGTCGTGCAGCACAGGGACCGTTTGCACGTCTTGCAGGCCCTGGACCTCCGGGTAGCTCTGCAGGATCGTGAAACTGCGTGCAATCGCCTTGAGCTGCAGCGCAATGTACGGCACCACGCCGAGCACGGCGATGACGGTCACGATGCCACCCAGCATCTGGCTCTTGCCGTAGCGCGATGCGATGAAATCGGCAATCGACGTGATGCGCTGGGTCTTGCTGACCCGGACCATCTTCAGCAGCAGCGTGCCCCACAGCGCGGCAATCAGCGTCGGCCCGAGATAGACCGGCAGGAAGCCGACGCCGCCGCTCGCCGCACGTCCGACGCTGCCATAGAACGTCCAGGCGGTGCAGTAGACCGCGAGTGACAACGCATAGATGGTGGGGCTGTCGATCACCGAGCGCTGCTGGTCGGCCCGGCGGTCTGCCCAGTAGGCGATCGCGAACAACAGGCCCAGGTACAGCAGCGCGTACAGGACGATCAGGTTCGGCCCAAGCATCAGCGGCCCTGCTTTCAGCTGTCCCCGCTCTCGACCGTTACCGCGGCGAGGACGACGAGCAGCAGCCAGACGCCGAACAGGTACAGATAGCTGAGTGGAATGCCGGCGAGTTCGTCCGCCCGGTCGAACAGGCTCAGCGCCGGCGATAGCAGCAGTACCACGCCGATCAGGAACACGCCCACGAGGCGTTGCCGGGTCAGCAGAGATCCTCGCATGGTATCTCCTGGCGGAAGGCTTCCGCTGCGGCAGATGACGTAACCGTCAGTATAGGTCGCCGGAAAGGTCGTCACCCGTCGGCGCGACACCGCGCCGCATCGTGTTCTCGGTGACACAGCGCGGCTCCATGAACTGCAGCAGGTAATCGGGGCCGCCCGCCTTGCTGCCGATGCCGCTCAGACGGAAACCGCCGAACGGCTGGCGCGCGACCAGTGCCCCGGTGATGCCGCGGTTCAGGTAGAGATTGCCGACCCGGAACTGCTCGGCCGCGCGCCGCAGATTGGCCGGGCTGCGCGAGTAGACGCCGCCGGTCAACGCGTAGTCGGTATCGTTTGCGACGCGCAAGGCGTCATCGAAGTCGGCGGCCTGCATCACGGCCACGACCGGGCCGAAGATCTCGTGCTGGGCCAAGGGCGAACTCGGATCGACACCGGCGAAGATCGCCGGGGCGACGAAGCTGCCGTGCAGATGCGCCGGCACCTCGGCGCGGTAGCGCAGCGTTGCCTGCGTCTCGGCGTCGGCGATCACGGCCTCGATACGTTGCGCTGCGGCGTCGTTGATCACCGGCCCGAGATCGCAGTGCGGCTCCCATGGCAGGTCCATGATCAGGCCGGACACGGCGTCGCAGAGGCGTTCGAGCAAGGCATCGTGCAGGCCGCCGACGACGATCACCCGCGAACAGGCACTGCACTTCTGCCCCTGGAAACCGAACGCCGACCGCAGGATGCCGGCGATCGCCTCGTCGGGATCGGCGCTGGCATCGACGATGATTGCGTTCTTGCCGCCCATCTCGGCGATCACGCGCTTGACGTGGCGCTGCCCGGCCTGCACGACCGCGGCGCGCTGCAGCAGGCGGCAGCCGACGTCGCGCGAGCCGGTGAAGGCGACGACGTGGGTCGCCGGGTGATCGACGAGGTATTCGCCGACCGCCGCACCCGGCCCGGGCAGGTAGGCGACGACGCCCGGGGGCACGCCGGCCTCGAGCATCAGCTCGACGAGCCGCGCGGCGATCACCGGCGTGTCCGACGACGGCTTCAGCAGTGCACAGTTGCCGCTGACCAGCGCCGCCGACAGCATGCCGGTCAGGATCGCGAGCGGGAAGTTCCACGGCGGTATGACCACGGCGACGCCGCGCGGCTGGTAGCCGTAGCGGTTCGCCTCGCCGGCCACCGAGATGCCGCCCGGCAGCGCCAGGCGTTCGGCCTCGTCGGCGTAGAACATCAGGAAATCGATCGCCTCGCAGACGTCGGCGTCCGCCTCGGTCCAGTTCTTGCCGGCCTCGAATACCTGGTACGCGGCGAAGCGGTCGCGGTCGGCGCGCAAGCGCTCGGCCACGCTGCGCATCAGGTCGGCACGTTCACGTGCCGGGCGCGACGCCCACGCCGGAAACGCACGCTGCGCGACGTCGATGGCCAGGTCGGCCTCGGCCACACCGGCCTGGCCGACGCTGCCGATCAGCAGGTCCGGGTCTGCGGGGCTGGTCGAGCGCCGGACGTCGTCGCTGGCGGCCTCGCGGCCGTCGATCAGCGGCGCGACATCGGCACCGAGCTCGGCGCGCACGCGGCGCAGCGCGGTGGCATAGGCGTCGCGTTCGGCGGCATCGACGAAGCGTCGTGGCGGCGTGTTGCCGAACCCTGCCGCGACGGGCGCCGCGTGCCCGTCGCCGGTCGCGACCGGCGCTGCAAGCAGGTCCGCATCGCCGCCCGACTCGGCGTCGAACCAGCGCTCCAGCGACTGGCTGCTGGCATTCTCGAGCAGGCGCCGTACCAGGTAGGCCATGCCCGGGATCGGTTCGCCGAACGGCACATAGACGCGCAGCGGATAGTCGAGGTCGAGCAGCGCCGCCTGCAGCGCGTCGGCCATGCCGTACAGCATCTGGAACTCGACCGCGTTTTGCGGCATAGCACGCCGCTCCGCGCACGCCATCGCTACCGCGACGCTGCGCGGATTGTGGGTCGCGATCGCCGTATGCAGGCGCGGATAGGCATCGAGCAGGCGTGCCGCGCAGTCCTCGAAACAGGCATCGGTCTGGGCCTTGCTCGACCAGACCGGGACCGGCCAGCCATGCTGGGTCGCCAGCACCGTCTCCTGGTCCCAGTAGGCGCCGCGCACCAGGCGGACGTGGAACGGCACGTCGCGTCGGCGGGCGAGTTCGACCAGGTGCGCGACGTCGGCGGCGGCGTCGCGCAGGTAGGCCTGAAGCGCGATCCCGACGCCGTCCCAGTCGGCGAACTCGGGGTCTCCGATCAGGCGCGCGAACACCGCCAACACCAGCGGACGCTTGTCGTAGTCCTCCATGTCCAGGGTCATACCGGCGCCGGCCGCGCGCAGCGCACGGACCAGCAGGCGCAGACGCTCCATGACCACGTCGGCGGACCGGTCGAGACTGTGCGGCGCGATGCGCGGTGCCAGCGACGACAGCTTGACCGAGAGCTGCAGCGACCGCGTGCCGGCCTGTTCGGCGCGGTCGACGAGCTCAAGGTAGCCGTGCAGGTAGCGCTCGGCCTCGGCGGTGGACAGCGTCACCTCGCCGACCCGGTCCAGCGACACGCGGAACCCGCGTGCCTCGAGTCGCCCGTGCAGCGCGAGAACCGCCGCGAGGTCTGCGCCCGCCATGAACCGCCGCGAGATTTGCGCCGCCGCGGCGCGCACCGCTGCGGACACGACCCGGTCGCCGAGCACCCTGCCGGCCTTCAGCGCCAGGCCACCCATCGGCGGCAACGGAAAGTCCTGATCGGCGAAGTACTCGTGGAACAGCGCCGCGAGCGTCGCATCGTCGTCGAGTGTGGGCAGGACATCGATGAAGCGCAGTGCCTGGATGCGAAAGCGCTGGTCGCGGTTCAGCCGCAACAGCAGCTCGCGGATCCAGCGGTCGGCTGGCGATTCGCGCGCGGCCACCGCCTGTGTGCGCGCCAGCAGGCGTCGCCCGTGTGCCTGCACCAGCGTCTCGAGACCTTGCGCATCGCGTTGCACCGCCAGATACCTCCGCTGCCACTGCGCGCCGGTCGCGGCCGACGCCCGACGATTCACCGGCGATACAACAAGCAGCCGTGGTCACCGCACACGGTCGGCACCGGGCCGCCGCGTCGCGACCGCTAACCGCGCCGCGCGGCGTTGATCAGCCTGGCGCCGGCGTCCAGCGCCCAGGCGCCGAGTTTGCCGAGCACCAGCAGCAACAGGATCACGGCGACCCAGGCCACGTAGTGGGACAGACCTTCGCCACCGGGCAGCAGCTGACCGATCTTCGTGGTCTCGAGGAAGTACCTCGCGAAGTAGGCAATGCCGTCCGGGTCGTGAAACAGCCCCCACGCGGCATAGATCGCACCACCCAGGGCCCACAGGCCGAGGGCGACGAGGACCACGGCCAGCACATAGACGAAGACGCGCCAGGCCCTGGACGCCGTGGATTCCGTTATCGGTTCGCGATCGGCGTCCATGGGCTACCGCTGCCGGCGACCGAGTGCGCGACGGGGACGGCCCATCCGCGGTTGCTTAGCTCTCGCATCGCCGCGCATCGCGTGTCACTCCTTGAGCTTGACCCGTAGCGAACCCTCTTCGACGCGGACGTTCTCGACCCCGGCCGCGAAGCTGCTCCAGAAGCCTCCGCTGTCGCCGAACTCGCTGACCAGGTCGATGTTTTTCAGGCCGCCGAGCCACGAGTTCGGGATCGGGATGCCCATGATGCTGACGCCCTTGAGCACGACCACCGGCTTGGCGTCGCGGAACGCCAGTTCGACGCCGGTGGACACGCGCAGCGTCTTGCCGCCGAGGATCGGGAAGTCGGGATCCACCGGCACCAGGATGCGCGCACTGACGAGGTCGTCACCGAGGTCGACGGCCAGCTTCTTCGCCAGATCCGGGTTGTTGGCGACCATCGCGTTGAGCTCGCGTTCGCTGAAGCTGACCTCGCGCTTGGCGCCGACCTCCGAGTAGCGCTCCGGACGCAGCCATTGCTCGTCACTCTCCGCCGACTGCTCGCTCGGTGCCGCAGTAGCCGCCGGCGCCGGATCGTAGCCGAGCACGCGCAGCTTGGCGTCGAGGGTCTGCTGTTCCGTCGCACTGAGTTCGACCGGCTCGAAGTCCTTGGCGTAGACGTAGGTACGGATCACCCAGTAGGTCACGGCGACCGTGACCAGGATCGTCGCCAGAACGATCCAGACGATGTGCTTGGCGCGCAGACCGCCCCGCTGCGCCGGGCTCTGCGCCGGGCTCTGCGCCGTTTGCTCAACCTGAAGTGTCATTGCGGCACCCAATCTGCGTCTTTGTGACGTCGTAACCGCTTTTTACACCAGAACCGGACACGCGGTCGACCGCGGCGACCTTGCGTGGGTCAGCGCAGATTGCGCCCGGCCACCGGCCGGCGCGACTTGCCGCGTTGATACTGCTTGGCCTGGCGCTCGCGCTGCTTGGCCCGTTCGATCATGCGTTGCTGCGCGTCGATCTCCTCGTCGTCGTTGCGCGGCATGCGCCGCGTGTAGACGCCGTCGGCATCCATCTCCCAGCCGTTGCGGAAGTCCGCGAGCTGGCTGTCGATCATGAAACGCAGTTCCTCGCACAGGCCTTCACCGTCGACCGGCGTGACCACCTCGACGCGTGATTCGAGGTTGCGCTTCATACAGTCTGCCGAGCCGATGAAGTACTCCTCGTCGCCGCCGTTGTGGAAGTAGTAGATGCGCGTATGTTCGAGGAACCTGCCGACGATGCTGATGACACGGCCGGTATCCGACAGCCCGGGGATACCGGGGCGGAATCGACAGGTGTCGCGCACGATCAGGTCGACGCGCACACCGTCACGCGTGGCCTCATACAGCGCGCGCGTGATGTCGACGTCTTCGAGGGCGTTCATCTTGAACTGGATCAGGCCAGGCTTTTCGGCACTGTGCAGCTTGCGCTCGCGTTCGATCCGCGCCAGCAGCGCCGCCTTCAGCACCTTCGGCGCCGGCAGCAGTTTGCGGTAGTAGCGCTCCGGCGTATAGCCGGTGGTCAGGTAGTTGAACAGCTCGGTCGCATCGCGCCCGAGGTCCTGATCGTTGGTCAGGATGCCGAGATCCGAGTACAGGCGCGCGGTGCCGGCGTGGTAGTTGCCGGTGCCGATGTGGAGATAGCGCTTCAAGCCGTTGTAGTCGTTGCGCACGACGAGCACGATCTTAGAGTGCGTCTTCAGCCCGACGACGCCATAGGTCACGTGAATGCCGGCCTCTTCCATGCGTGCCGCCCAGCGGATATTGGCCGCCTCGTCGAACCGAGCCTTGAGTTCGACGACGACGGCGACCTGCTTACCGTTGCGCGCTGCCCGTACCAAGTTGTCGATGACCTGCGTATCGCTGGATGTACGATACAGCGTCATCTTGATCGCGCGCACCTTGGGATCGTGCGCGGCCTCCTTGAGGAAGCGCTCGACCGACGTGCCGAACGACTCGTAAGGGTGCTGCAGCAGAATCGCGCCGCGCTCGCGAATCAAATGGAACAGGTTCGAGCTGCCTTTCAGCAGCGGGTTGTCGAATGGCTGGAACGGCTCATCGTGCAGTTCGGGCTCATCGATACCGACCAGTTGAAACAGGTCGCGCATCGCGAGCATGTCGCCGCCGGCGTCGAACACGTCCGCGTGCTCGTCGAGACCGAGTTCCGCGGCCAGCATGCCGCGCAAGGTGTCGTCGGTGTCGCCTTCGACCTGCATCCGCACGATCGGCGCGAATCGGCGCTCACGCAGCTCGGACTCGATCATCGACAGCAGGTCGTCGGCGTGCTCCTCGTTGCGCTCGGTGTTCGAGTTGCGGGTCACGCGGAACATGTGTTCGCTGATGACCTCCATCTCCGGCAACAACATGTCGAGGTTGTTGCGCATTACCTCCTCGAGCGGCACATAGTGGTTGCGCCCGGGCAACTGGATGAAACGCGGAAGGCTGTCGCCGGTCGGCACCTTGATGCGTGCCAGGGACGTGTGGTCCTCCTGGTTGGGGAAACGCACCTGGACGATGAAGTTCAGCGACAGGTTGGAGATGAACGGGAACGGGTGCGCCGGGTCTATCGACTGCGGCGTGATCAGCGGAAAGATGTTGTCGTGGAAATGCGCGCGCAGGAAGTCCAGGTCGTCACGGTTCAACTGGCTGTACTGGAGGATCTCGATATCGTGCTCGCTGAGCGCCGCGCGCAGGTTGCGGAACACGCCCTGCTGGATGCGCTCCTGTTCGCGGACCAGTTCGTAGCACTCGGTGATCTGCTCGCGCGGTGTGCGCCCGTCGACGGTCTTTTTCAGCATCCCGGCGCCGAGCTGCTGCTTCAGGCCGCCGATACGCTTCATGAAGAACTCGTCGAGGTTCGAGCTGACGATCGCCAGGAACTTGACCCGTTCGAGCAGCGGGTTGCGCGCGTCTTCGGCCTCGGCGAGCACGCGGCGGTTGAACGCCAGCCAGGTCAACTCGCGGTTGAGGTACAGCGACGGGTCTTTCAGATCGATCGCTGCCGCATCGTCGGCGTCGCGGGGCTCAGTGGATTCGCTGGATTCTGGAGACAACATCGTGCAACTTCCTCGTCGTTACTGCGCCTTTCTGCAACGCCGTTGCTCAACCCGTGATGCGCGCCGTGGCGGCATGTCGTGATCGGGCCCGTCGCGTTGATCCCTTGATTCAGTATGGCGTATTTCCGCCACCGAGAACGGGTGTGGTGCACACGGCCGTAGGCGAGGCCGGGGCTGCGTCCGCTCAGGCGTAATCGTCGAAACCGAGCAGATCGCGCAACGAGCGGCGTTCGCCGTGATCGGCGACCTGGGAATACGCCGCGAGTGCGCGGCTGGAGCGGGTCGTCGGCCCGGGTTGCGGCGTAGCCAGCGCCTCGGCCCGCGCCACCAGATGCGTGCGCCGTGATTCGTCGATGACGCGCTGCGCGCCGCGCTGTTGCCCGGCCTGGTCGGCCGCATCTCGGGCGCGCCGCGGCGCCTGCACCGGCGCAACAGTGCGCTGCTCCTGTCGTGGTGGAGCAAGCGGGTTCGGCAGAGTCGGCGTGATGTTCACGGACGCGGGCAGTACAACTCGGTTGACCAAGACTTAAAGTATAGACCGGCGATCCGGCCGTCCGTTTACGGCCCTGTCCACGACCGCCTCAGATTTTCTCGATTGATTGTGAGAAAAGTATTTTAAGTCGCTGTTTTATATTTTTTATTACCCAGGTGGCCACGCCATGGCACGTCCGCCGAGGAGGTGCAGATGGATGTGGAACACGGTCTGACCGCCATCGGCGTTGCAGTTCATCACGGTACGGTAACCGGCCTCGGCGAACCCGGCGTCGGCGGCGATCGTGCTCGCCGCGCCGACCATGCGGCCGACTTCCGCCTCGTCATCGGCAGTGAGGTCGTTCAGCGTCGCGATGTGGCGTTTCGGAATCACCAGGACATGGGTCGGCGCCTGCGGATTGAGGTCGCGGAACGCGACGACGTGGTCGTCTTCGTAGACCTTGTCTGCCGGGATCTCGCCGGCCGCGATCTTGCAGAAAATGCAGTCTTCCATTGCGTCGCCCCTGTGTAGACCGGAGGTTGTTGGCGTTCAGTCGCCCGGCAGGCTGCGCCTTCCGGCAAAGGCGTGAGCCAGCGTGCCGCCATCGACATAATCCAGTTCGCCGCCGAGCGGCACACCATGTGCGATCCGCGATACCGCGATGCCGCGCTGCGCGGCGATCTCGCCGACAAAGTGCGCAGTCGCCTCGCCTTCGACCGTGGTCGTCGTCGCCAGAATCAGTTCGTCCGGGCGCAGTTCATCGAGGCGCTGGTGCAGCGCGTCGATGCCGATCTCCGCCGGCCCGATGCCGTCGAGCGGCGACAGCCGTCCGCCGAGCACGAAATAACGCCCGCGATAACCGGTCGCCTGCTCGATCGCAAGTACGTCCGAGGGATTCTCGACGACGCACAGCTGGCTGTCGTCGCGACTCTGGTTGCGGCACAGCTCACAGATATCGTCTTCGCTGAGCGTGTGGCAGCGGCTGCACTGCCCGATCGACTGCACCGCCTCGGCGAGCACGGCCGCCAGCCGCGCGCCCCCGCGGCGGTCGCGCTGCAGCACGTGAAAGGCCATGCGTTGCGCGGACTTGGGGCCGACGCCCGGCAGGCATCGCAGGCTGTCGATCAGCTGGGTCAGCAGCGGCTTGTCGGACATGCGGTCGGGCGTGGTGGATCGGTGACGTTCAGAACGGCAGCTTCATGCCCGGCGGCAGGTTCAGTCCGGCGGTCACGCTGGCCATGCGTTCCTTGGTCGCCGCGTCGATACGGTGCGCGGCGTCGGTGCACGCGGCGGCGACGAGGTCTTCGAGCATCTCCTTGTCGTCGCCGACCAGGCTGTCGTCGATCTCGACCCGGCGCACCTCGTGACGGCCGTTCATCGTCACCTTGACCAGCCCGCCACCGGACTCACCGGTCACTTCGGCGTTGGCCACTTCCTCCTGCGCCTTCTGCAGGTCCTCCTGCATCTTTTGCGCCTGACGCATCAGATTTCCCATTGGCCCTTTCATGCTCAACCCTCTCGTCACGTGGTTTCGATGCGGCGGATCGAGTTCGCTACGATCGTCGCGTCAAAGGTTTCCTGCACCGCCCGCACCAGCGGGTCGCGGGCGATGTCCGCCTCGGTCGCTTGCTGCTGCGCGGCCTGTTCGCGCGCCTGGCGCTGCGCCGGCGTCTCGGCGTCGCCGCTGCGTACCTGCAGCCGCAGCGCGACTGGCCGGCCGATCGCGTCGGCGACGCTGTCCTGCAGCCGGCGCTCGGCGAGGCTGCCCTTGAGGCCCTCGCAGGCAGGGTCCAGGCGCAGCTGCAGCTGTTTGCCGTCCCATCCGTCGAACACGCAGTTCTCGGCGAGCTGCGCGGCCAAGCCACGCAGCTCGAGGCCGGCGACGAAGGAGTGCCAATCGGCCAGTTGCGCGGCCGTGCCCGCTGCAGGCGGCGCCGCTGCCGTGTCGGCAGACCGGATGGCGCCGCCCGGTGCCGGCGGTGCTGGGTCGGCGCGCGTCGCGCCGGGTGCGTCGACGGTCGGCGCGGCGCGGCTGGCGCCCGGCCGTGGCCGTGTCGCGGCCGCTCCGGGTGCCGGCGCGGAGGCCGCCGCATCGCGCCCGTCGTCGAGATCGGGACGGAACGCCAGCATGCGCAACATGACCATCTCGAATCCGGCCCGCACATCCGGCGCCAGGGGCAGATCGCGCTGCCCGGTCAGCGCGATCTGGTAGAACAGCTGCACGTCTTCGCCAGGCAGTTCGCGCGCCAGCGCCTGCAGCTCCGCGGTATCGCCCCAGCTGGCCGGCGCGGCGTCGGGCACCTGTTGCAGCACCGCGACGCGATGCAGCAGGGTCACGACGTCACGCAGCAGACCGCCGAAATCCGGCGCATGCTCGGCCAGGTCCTCGATCGACTGCAGCACCGCGGCCGCATCGCCCTGTGCGACCGCGCCGAGCATCGCCGGCAGCTGCGCGGTGGCGACGACGCCGAGCATCGCACGCACCTCGGCCGCGTTGACCGTGCCACCACCGAACGCGATGGCCTGGTCGAGCAGACTCAGCCCGTCGCGCATACTGCCGTCGGCGGCACGCGCCAGCACACCGAGTGCCGGCGCCTCGTAGGCGACATCCTCGGCATCGAGAATGTGCGCGAACTGGCCCTCGATCTGTTCGACCGGCAGACGCTTGAGATTGAACTGCAGGCAGCGCGACAGCACCGTCACCGGGACCTTCTGCGGATCGGTCGTCGCGAGCAGGAACTTGACGTGCGGCGGTGGTTCCTCGAGGGTCTTGAGCAGGGCGTTGAAACTGTGCCCGGAAAACATGTGCACCTCGTCGATCAGGTACACCTTGTAGCGCCCGCGCACCGGCGCGTAGGGCACGTTGTCGAGCAGCTCGCGGGTGTCGTCGACACCGGTCTTCGACGCCGCATCTACCTCGAGCAGGTCGACGAAGCGTCCCTCGTCGATCTCCCGGCACACGCTGCATTCGCCGCACGGGCTGGCGCTGACGCCGGCCTCGCAGTTCAGCGACTTGGACAGTATCCGTGCCAACGTGGTCTTGCCGACGCCACGGGTACCGGTGAACAGATAGGCGTGGTGCAGGCGGTCGTTGTCCAGCGCGTTGCTGAGCGCGCGCACGACGTGTTCCTGACCGACCATCTCGGCGAAGTTGCGCGGGCGCCATTTGCGGGCGAGGACCTGGTATGACATGCGTGGCCGGGATGCGTCGGATCAGGGCCTGGAGTCTAACCGAATGTGACCGGCGGATGTACCGCGGTCACGGGCCTGGAGGGCGGCGGTCCCGCCAGCGATTCCCGGCGCACAAGTCCACTGCTGCGGCTGCTCCCTTCCGGGCCTGACCGGGTTCACAATCTATTGTCGCGGGAGACCAACGGGACCACCACTGAGCCTGGCATTATGCCCGAATCGGTGGCCCGACGACAGGCAGCCGCGGCGCCAATAAGCCCGCTCGGAACACGGAACACCGACCCGCGCGCTCGGGTAGACTCGCGGCGTTTGAATCATTGCGGTGACGACACCATGCGGCACATCAAGAAAGCGCTCTCCTACTCGGTGGCCGGCGGCCTCGGACTGAGCGTGATCGCCAGCCTGCAGGGCTGCAGCGACCAGGGCCCGGCACCCCCCAGTCTCGGCGGCTTCGACGCCGCACCGTCGGCGAACGAGGCCAATCAGTTCCTCGTCGTCGCACAGACCGGCAGCGACCCGGACACCTACCAACTAGTCGAGAAGCACCCGACCAACGGGCCGACGCGCGCGATCCTGCGCCTGCCTGACGGCAGCGAACGCTTCCTGTCGGAGGACGAGCTCAAGCGCATCGCTGCCGAGGAGGCGGCGCGGGTCGAGGACGGCACGTCGCGCCTGACCCAGGATCCGGCGATGCACGCCGGCGGCCTGTCACTCGGCGAGGTGCTGGTCGCCGCCGCCGCGGGCTCGCTGATCGGCGGCATGCTCGCCAACCGGCTGGCCGGCAATGCCAACTATCAGCGCACCCAGCAGAGCTACGGCGGCGGGCGCCCGACCGCGACGATCTCGCAACCGGCGCGCACCCAGACCGCCAATCGCACGCAGCCGCGCTCCGGATTCTTCGGCGGGGGCAGCGGTCGCTCGTCATCAGGCGGCGGCTTCGGCTCGTTCGGCGGCTGATCGGTGGTCGACCTGCTCGCGGTGCAGCCGCTCGACCGCGAGGTCATGGAAGACATCGGCCTGAGCTGGCATACCGACCGCGACGGCAGCAGCTACATCGACAGCCAGCTGGTCCGGGTCAGCGAGGCCGAGGCCGAGGCCTACTACACGGCGGCCAACGCGCTGTACGACATGTACGTCGAGGCCGCCCAGCGCGTCATCGACGAGCAGCTGTACGTCGAGCTTGGCATTCCGGCGAACCTGGTCAAGCAGATCGAAGACAGCTGGGACAATGACGACCTGCACCTGTATGGCCGCTTCGACCTCGCCGGCGGCCTCGACGGCCTGCCGATCAAGCTGATCGAGTTCAACGCCGACACGCCGACCAGCCTGTACGAGACCGCCATCGTGCAGTGGGCCCTGCTCAAGGCCAACGCCATGGACGAGTCGCGTCAGTTCAACAACCTGCACGAGATGCTGAAGGAGAACTACCACCGCCTGGTCACCGGCGACGACCCGCCGACGGCGTTCGCGGCGCGCTACGCACAGCAAAAGCTGCTGTTCTCCAGCGCCAGCGGTCTGCCGGAGGACGAGCAGACCGTCCGCTACCTGCAGCATGTCGCCCACGAGGCCGGCTGGTACACCGATTTCTGCTACCTGCACGAGGCCGGGTTCAGCGACGACGGGGTCTTCAACAAGGACGCACAACTCGCCGACTTCTGGTTCAAGCTGTTTCCGTGGGAGGACATCGCCGCCGACGAACTCGAGCTGACGCGCCTGCTCGGCCGCGTCGCGTCCGGCGGCCGGACGCGCATCATCAACCCGGCCTACACGCTGTTGTTCCAGAGCAAGGGCATCATGAAGGTGCTCTACGACCTGTACCCGGACTCGCCGTACCTGCTGCCCACCGACTTCGCACCGCTGGACGGCGTCGAACAGGTCCACAAGAAGCTGTTCGGCCGCGAGGGCGCCAACCTGCAGCTGCTCGGGCGCGACGGCAGCGTGCTGTCGCAGACCGACGGACCGTACGCCCACCACAAGGGCGTCTACCAGGAACGCGCGCGCTTCGCCCAGGATGCCGGCGGCGACAACTACCAGGCCGGCGTGTTCTACGTCTGGGAGGCCTGCGGACTGGGCTTTCGCCGCGGCGGCGCCATCCTCGACGACATGAGCAAGTTCGTCGGCCACGTCGTCGTCTGACCGCGGCTGCGGGTCAGCAGCCCTACCGGCGGGCCGACTCGCTCGGGTAGTGTCTGTCGGCCGCGCCGCCAGCCAGCCGCGCACCCCTGCGTCGGCATCGACCACCGGAATGGCCAAACCGGCACGCGCGCGGTAGCGACGACGCAGCCGCCGTCGATCGACGGCGCGCCCGGCGGCCGTGCAGCGGCGAGCGCGGTGAAGGCCTTCGCACCCGGCTCTGCAACCCGCGCATCGAGTCCGGCCCGCGTCGCCGCGTGCGTAGACCACCACGCGGTGAGCGACGACCCGGCGTCGTCGGCGCTCAGCCAGCGTGGATCGCTTTGGCCCTGCCATGCTCGATGCGGCGAATCGACGGGACCACGACCGCCGCGGTCAATCCGCGCACGCCTGCATCAGGTCAAGCAATCGGCAATTCCTTGTACGGGCACGGGTCGCGTCTGGACTAACCTCAACTCAGTAGTGCGGCACCCTGGTATCAGCATGAACAGCAGCAGCTTCCTGCCCCGCGACGCATTGCAATCGCTGATCGACGTCTTGCAGGATCGTGGCTACCGGACGATCGGCCCGCGCGCTCAGGACGGTGCGATCCAGTACCTGGACATCGACGACGTCGCGCAGCTGCCCGCCGGGACCGGCGACCATCAGTCGCCCGGCCGCTACCGCCTGCACGACGGCACGTCGCCGCGCCTGTTTGCGTGGGCCAACGGCCCTCAGGCGCTCAAGCCCTGGCTGTTCCATGCGCGCGAGACGCTGTGGTGCTCGACCCGTGGCGCCGACGGCCGGCTGAGCTTCGCCGCAGCGCCGGTCGACGAGCGGCCGCTGGCGGTCATCGGCGCGCGCGCCTGCGACCTTGCCGCCTGTCACCTGCAGGACCGGCATTTCGTCGATGGCATGACCGACCCGGCCTACGCGGCGCGCCGCCGCGGGCTGTTCACGGTCGCGGTGCACTGTACCCAGCCGGCGGAGACCTGCTTCTGCGCGTCGACCGGCGATGGCCCGCGCGCCGGCGAAGGATTCGACCTCGCGCTCAGCGAACTCGACGACGGTTTCGTCGTCGTCGCCGGCAGCGCCGTTGGGCAGACGGTGGCCGACGCGCTGCCGACACGGACCGCGAGTCGCGAACAGCTCGCGCAGGCCGATGCCGAGATCGCCGGCGCCGCCGCGCGGCAGACGCGCCACCTGCCGTCGCGCGACCTGCGCGCGGCGCTGTTCGCGCGGCTCGAGCACGCGCGCTGGGACGACGTCGCCGGCCGCTGCCTGGCCTGCGGCAACTGCACCAGCGTCTGCCCAACCTGCTTCTGTCATGCCGAGCAGGACGTGCCGAGCCTCGACGGCACCAGCAGCGAACACGTCCGCGAATGGGATTCGTGTTTCAGCGAGGGCCACGGCTACCTGCACGGTTTCCAGATCCGGCCCGAGATCCGCCATCGCTTCCGCCAGTGGATGACCCACAAGCTCGGCAGCTGGCACGAGCAGTACGGGCGCAGCGGCTGTGTCGGCTGCGGCCGCTGTATCACCTGGTGTCCGGTCGGCATCGACATCACCGTCGAAGCACAGGCGATCTGTGGCGACGCCGACGGAGGCAATGCATGAACCCGTACCTGCCGCGTCAGGCCGAGGTCGTGTCGCGCACCGTCGAGTCCGGCGACACCTTCAGCCTGGGTCTGCGCCTGACCGACGGCGAGCCCTACGACTTCGCGCCCGGGCAGTTCAACATGCTGTACCTGCACGGCTGCGGCGAGGTGCCGATCTCGGTGGTCGCCGACGACCCGGACAGCGATATCCTGACCCACACCGTGCGTGCCGTCGGGCGGATCACGCGCGGCCTCGAACAGCTCCAAGTCGGTGACCGCATCGGCCTGCGCGGGCCGTATGGCCGCGGCTGGCCGATGACGCAAGCCGAGGGGCGTGACGTGGTGGTCGTGACCGGCGGTCTCGGCTGTGCACCGTCGGTCTCGATCATCCATCACATACTCGGCCACCGCGGGGGCTACGGCCACCTGAGCATCCTGCAGGGCGTCAAGCACACCGACGACCTGATCTGGCGCGCGCAGTACGACGCCTGGGCGCAGCTGCCCGACGTCGACGTGCTGCTCGCCGCCGACGTCGCCGAACCGGGCTGGCATGGCCACGTCGGCCTGGTCACGGCGCTGTTCGATCAACTGCGCCTGGAGCCGGCGCGCACGATCGCGATGCTGTGCGGCCCCGAGGTCATGATGCGGGCCGCAGCCGACGGCCTGCACGCGATCGGGCTCGCCGAAGACCGCATCTACCTGAGCATGGAGCGCAACATGCAATGCGCGGTCGGCCACTGCGGCCACTGCCAGCTCGGCGGCTCATTCGTCTGCAAGGACGGGCCGGTGTTTGCGTGGCCGGAGATCCGGCCGCTGCTCGGCACACGGGGTTACTGACATGACGCGACCGACGATCGCCGTGCACAAGTTCTCGTCGTGCGACGGCTGCCAGCTGGCGTTCCTGAACGCCGGCGAGGACCTGCTCGAGCTCGCCGGCCTGGTCGACATCCGGCACTTCCTCGAGGCCGGCGTCGCCGACGAGGACGCCGGCGTCGACATCGCGTTCGTCGAAGGCAGCATCTCGACCGCCGAGGAGGTCGAGCGCATCCGGCGCGTACGCGCCAACAGCGGCATGGTCGTCACGCTCGGCGCCTGCGCGACCGCCGGCGGCCTGCAGGCGCTGCGCAACCTCGACGGCCGCAACGACGCGTGGAAGCAGGCCGTCTACGCGCAGCCCGAATTCATCGGCACGCTCGAGCACGCCGAACCCGTCGCCGCGCACATCGACGTCGACTTCGCGCTGTGGGGCTGCCCGGTCAACGGCCGCCAGGTGCTGGCCGCGGTGCGTCAGCTCTTGTTCGGCGTCACCCCGCTCGACCCGCGCGACAAGCTGTGCCATGAGTGCAAGCGCCAGCACGCCGTGTGCGTGATGGTCGCCGACGGCAGGCCGTGCATGGGCCCGGTCACCCGCACCGGCTGCGGCGCGCTGTGTCCGCGCTTCGGCCGCGATTGCTACGCGTGCTTCGGCCCCGCCGAGAACGCCAACACGGCCGCGATGGGCGCGCGGCTCGACGGCCTCGGCCTGCCGCCGGCCGATATCGCGCGGCGCTTTCTGTTCATCAACAGCCACGCCCCCGGATTCCTCGAGGCCGGGCGCAAGCACTACCGGAGCGATTTCGGCGATGACTGAACGCAAAGTCAGCATCCATGTCCCGGCGTTGACCCGGGTCGAGGGCGAAGGCTCGCTGCGCCTGCGCATCGAGCACGGCGAGATCGAGGAACTGGCGCTGACGATCTTCGAACCGCCGCGCTACTTCGAGAAGTTCCTCGAAGGGCGCCGGCACCACGAGGTCATCGACACCGTCGCGCGCATCTGCGGCATCTGCCCGATCGCCTACCAGATGAGCGCGGCACAGGCGCTCGAGAACGCGTTCGGCATGACGCCGAGCGACTGGGTGCGCGATATGCGCCGGGTGTTCTACTGCGGCGAGTGGCTGCAGAGCCATGCGCTGCACGTCCATCTGCTCGCGGCACCGGATTTCCTCGGCTTCGACAGCGTCGTCGGCATGGCCGAGAAGTACCCGGACGAGGTCAGACGCGGCCTGCGCCTGCAGGGACTCGGCAACCGGCTGATCGGCCTGCTCGGTGCGCGCTCGGTGCACCCGGTCGGCGCGCGCGTCGGCGGCTTCCACCGTGCACCGTCGCTGGCCGAGGTCGACGCGATGCTCGACAAGCTGCGCGGCGCGCTGCCGGATGCCGAATCGCTGATCGCGTGGGCGGCGTCGCTGCCGATGCCCGACGACCCCCAGGATTTCGTCAGCGTGGCGCTGCGCCACCCGACCGACTACCCGATGACCGAGGGCCGCATCGTCGCCGACAACGGCCTCGACATCGATGTCGCCGACTACGAATCGCGCTTCGTCGAGGAACATCGCGCGCAGTCGACGGCGCTGTTCTCGCTGCTCGACGGCCAGCCCTACCTGGTCGGCCCGTTGCCACGCCTGAACCTGAACCTCGACCGCCTGCCGGCCAGCAGTCGCGCGCTGCTCGACGCGACCGGCGTGCGCTTCCCGAGCGACAACATGTTCCACAGCCTGCTGGCGCGCACGATCGAGATCCACGTCGCGCTGGTCGAGGCGATCCGCCTGCTCGAGGACTACCGGGTACCCGACAGCCCCTATGCCGAGCCGACGGTCATGGCCGGCAGCGGCTGCGGCGCGACCGAGGCGCCACGCGGCCTGTTGTGGCATCGCTACGTCGTCGACGCGGCCGGCATCGTCCGCGGTGCGCGCATCGTGCCGCCGACCAGCCAGAACCAGGCACGCATCGAGGTCGACCTGCGCCGCAGCCTGCTGGCGTTCGGTCTCGACCACGCCGACGACGCGCTGCGCCTGCGCGCCGAGACCGTGATCCGCAACTACGATCCGTGCATCTCGTGCGCGACCCATTTCCTCCGGCTAGACGTCGAGCGCCGGTGATCCGGGTGATCGGACTCGGCTCGCCGTTCGGCGACGATCAGGCCGGCTGGTGGGTCGCCGACAGGCTGCGCGAACAGAACCTCTCGGGTATCGACATCGTCACGCTGGACCGCCCCGGCGCCGCGCTGATCGACTGGTTTCGCGACTGCAACCACGTGATCCTGATCGACGCGCTGGTCGACGGCGGTGACGCCGGGCGCGTCGTCGCGCTGGACCCCGACCTGCTGCCGGGTCAGCGCCCGCTGACCAGCCACCAGCTCGCGATCAGCGAGACGCTGGCGCTGGCCGAGGCCCTGGACTGCCGGCCCGCCTGTGTCGAGATTTATGGCGTCACGATACAGACAAGCGACCAGGTCCACGCCGAGGTCAGGCATGCCGCGGAACGGCTCGGCGCTCGGCTCAGCGCCCGTTTGGGGAGCGTGCGAAGCGTCGGATAGCCCGTTCCGAAGGGCCCGAAGGGCGCTGCCCTCAGGCATCGCAACGTCACACGACTCGACGCCTTATTGCTCTAAATCATAATTCATCGTTCCCTAATACAGTTATATTTGTCGTTCGAGACGACAAATCTCCCACCTTACCGGCAGCACCGTGGGCAGACCCCAAACAACACGCGAACGAGGGTTTCAGCATGTACAAGAAGATGGTGGCCGTGGCGTTCCTGCTCGCCGTCAGCCTGCCGGGCTGGTCCGCGGACATGGCGAACGGCCAACGGATCAACAAGAGCTGCGCACTGTGTCACGGTGCACACGGCCAGGGCGCGTCCGGCAAGCTGTCGCCGCGCATCGCCGGCCTGCCCAAGGAATACATCATCAAGACCATGAAGGACTACGTCGAAGGCCGCCGCGTCTACCCGCTGATGGTACGCACCTCGCAGATCGACAAGTTCACCGAACGCGATTTCGAAGACGTCGCCACCTACCTGGCGTCGCTCGACCTCAGCTCCGACGCGATGTTCGACATCCAGGCAAGCTTCGGTGACGCCGCGGCCGGCAGGAAGATCTACAAGAGCGACTGCCGGACCTGCCACAACAAGGACGGCTACGGCAGGCCGAGGAAAGAGGCCCCGCCGCTGGCCGGCCAGCACGCCGCGTACCTGTACACGACGATGCGCGGCTTCGCCGAAGGCCATCGCGTGCACGCCAACGACGACGAAGACGACACCTTCGAAGACTACAAGGACAACGACTTCATCAACCTCACGGCCTACCTGGCGACACTCGATGATGCGCGCATCGTCGAGGGTTACGCGTTCGAGGCACCTGTCTATCGCGCGAGCCTGGCGCGCAAACCGCAGACCGAACTCGACGACAGCATCCAGATCACCGACATCAAGCAGACGGTCGTGCGCATGGCCCTGGAGGACGGCGTGACGACCGACATGGCCGAGGAGGCGATGATCGCGAAGGCCGAAGAGATCGGCCTGAAGAAGGTCGCACAACAAAAGGTGTCGAAGTTCCTCGCCCGCCAGGACGTGAAGATGCCGCACCTGTCGATCTTCCAGTTCTGTAACCCGCTGGACGCCCGCCTGATGGTGATGGCCGACCCGGTGTTCTCGAGCTACATGCCGTGCCGTATCTCGATGGTCGAGGACGCCAACGGCAAGCTGTGGCTGATGATGCTCAACCTCGATATGCTCATCAACAGCAAGCTGCTGCCCAACGAGGTGGTCGAGACCGCCATCCGCGTCAACCAGCAGATGCTCGACGTCATGACCGCGGGCGCGGCCGGCAAGACCTGAGCAGTCGCGCGGCGTTCACGCGCCGCGCGCCGGGCGACCGCGATCACGTGGCCCCGGGCCGGGCCGCCGACCGCAGCGTCGGCGGCGCACCGGCGACTGTCTTTCCACTGGGTAATGCGTGACGCCGTGGATCAGCGGTATCCGTAATCGGGGAGCGGCACGATCCGCGCTTCGGCGGGCAGCGCGGCCGAAGCGCGCTCGCCGCGAACGGCGCGCCTTGATCGCACCGGCGGAGCGCTTCGCTGACCACGGACACCGGGCCCGCCGACCGCGGTGTGTCCCGACGACAGCGCCGTCAGATGCCCTCGACGAGCTGCAGGAACCGCTCGAAGGTGCTCGGCGGTGCCTTCTTCGGCGGCGGCGCCTTCGGCTTGGGTCTTGCCGCGGCCTCGGCGGCCAGCCGAGCCATCTCCGCCTCGGCCAGCGCGACGGCCTCGGCCTCGTCCCGGGCTGCGACGATCTCGCGGCGCATCGACTGCATGCGTGCGCTGTCCGGCTTGACCCGCAATCCACGGTTCGCAAACCGCTCGGCCTTGTCGTAGTCCTCCGCCCGCAGCGCCCTGAGCGCCAGCCTGGCGTAGCGGTCGACGATGCGCTCGATGCCGCGCTGCGCGTCGGCGTTGTCCGGGTCGATCTCGAGGACCTGTCTGAGGTAGCGGTAGGCGCTGCGTGCCTCCGGCATCAGCAGGCGGTCTGCGGCGATGGCACGACCGGCCTTGGCGATCAGCGCCTCGACGTCGGGCGAGGGCGCCGCGATTGCCGCGACCCGCAGCGGGGCCTCGCTGACCGGCAGCGATTGCACCTGCTCGACGTCGGCGGCGATCTCGAACTCCGTTCCCTCGGCGACCTGTCCGGCGGGCGATGCCACGGCGGTATCGATGTCGGTCCGGACCGCAGCCGGTTCGGTGGGCGCAGCGTCCGCGCTCGTACCGACCGCCTCCGGATCGAGGCCGGCGTCAGGGCCGGCTGCAGCGAGCGCGGTGCCGTGCGGGTCACCGCCGATCGCCGTGGCGGCGGGCAGTGCATCGTCGGGCAGGACCGGCGCTGCCAGTATCGGCGTCACGGCCACGCCGGATGCCGGGGCATCAGCGCCATCGGCCGTGCGCGGCGGAACCCCCGCGGCAGTCGTCGGCAATGCCTCGATGGCATCGACCACGGCGTGCACATCGCCGGACCGCACGGCCGCTGGTAACGACGCCGGCGCCGCGGCGTCCGCAGCAGCAGCGAGCGCGGGTTCGCGATCGGCGTGTCCGGGTGGGGTCTCGACCACCGTTACATCGGCCGGTTCGCTGTCGGTGTCTTCGAGCGGCCGGATGATTACGCCCGTGAGCTCGGTGCGCTGATCGCGTCCGTTCAGGCTCCAGACATTGATGCCCTCGCGCGACACCGCGTCAGGATCGCGCGCGATCGTCCAGACGGTCAGACTGCTGTCGAAGCGCCCGGTCGCGCTCAACAGACCGGCCGCGGTCTCGTCGCTGATCGCCGTCACCAGCGTGCGGTCCGCCGGGCTGCCGTCGAGGGCCAGGCGAGCGCGCGCGGCCGGTGCCACGACCGGCGCCAGCGGCTGGCCGCCGAGTAGCTCGCCGATGGCCGCGCCAGCGATGCCGGTCGTTGTCAGGAAGCCGCCACGCATGACCGCCTGCAGCGTGTCGACCGCCGGTGCGATCGCGCCGGCGTCGGCGCCGCTGATCACGAAACCACCGTGCTCGTCGAGGATGCCGGGGCCGACGTAGGTCGGCGCTTCGGCATCGCCGAGCTGGCGCGACGACTCGATGACAGCGTCGCCGACGTCGCCACGATCGGCGAGTAGCAGGCCGCCGAGCACGGCGACACCGACACCCGCCGCGGCGACGGCCGCGGTCGGGAAGCCGAACAGCGGGCGCCGTGCTTGCGTGCGCAGCGCAGCGACGGCCGCCGCTGCGCGCTGCCCCAGCGTCTGCGCCGAGCGCCCGAGCGCTGACGTCACGGCACCGCGCCAGTGTCGCAGGCGGGCAACGACACCCGACCTGCCCTGGCGCAGCTCGGCAAGCGCGTACAGCAGCCGCGTCCAGTAGCGGCGCAGCCGGCGGCGCACGCGGTAGCGCGAACGCGAACCGCTACGACGGCCAACGCGCAGCAGGTAACGGTCGTGGCCGCGGACGTCGCGGTACGGTTTGCTGGCATGCGACTCGGGCGCCGAGCGCTCCGCCGGCAACGGCGCGCTGTCGCGTTCGTCGCGCATCGCGCGTGCGACCGATGGCGGCGGCTGCGGTATCGCACTGGGCACCAGCGCGAGTTCGTAGACCGACTGCAACTGCTGGTTGTCGACGATCTCCGGCAGACTGTCGTGCCCGAGCGGTGCCAGCAGTTCCTTGCGCAGGTCGCCAACGACCGCGTTCACGTCGGAGTCGTCGAGCGCGTGGCGTTCTTCGCTGCTGCCGTGCAGCATCAGGCGGCTGCCGATCTTGTTGACGTGACGCGGTACCCCGCGGCTGTAGCGGTAGATCGCCATGACCGCCGGGCCGCTGATCGACGGGTCGCCGCGCCAGTTGGCTGCCGCGAGGCGGTACTCGAGGTAGGCCTTGGTCTCCATCAGGTCCATCGGCTGCAGGCGGCAGCTCGCGATCACACGGTGCTGGAACTGCTCCATGCCGGGGGCACTCATGACGCCCTCGAGTTCCTGCTGGCCGAACAGCACCAGTTGCAGGACCGGCTGCGATTGCGACTGCAGGTCGGTCAACAGGCGCATCGCCTCGAGCGACTGATGGGACAGCGTCTGCGCCTCGTCGATGACGACCAGGACCCGCCGCTGGGTGAGTTGGACCTCGACCAGGTGACGTTCGATCAGCAACGACAGCATCGCCCGGTCCTTGCCTTCGACCGGCAGTCCCAGCGCGTAGGCGAGCTTGCGCAACAGGTCCATCGGCGTCAGGTCGTTCGCGACCAGGCGCACGCTGATGACCTTCGACGGGTTGGTCTCGCCGAGCAGGCGCTGCGACAACGTCGTCTTGCCCGAACCCGGTGGCCCGGTAACGACGACGATGCCCTCGCCGCGGCGCAACGCGTAGCGCAGGTAGGCCCAGGCGCGGGCGTTGCTGCGGTGTGGGAAACAGATCCCGGCGTCGGGCAACAAGCGAAACGGGTCGTTGCTCAGCTTGTAGTAGGTCTCGTACATGGCCGCCCCCCTGACTGGCGAAGCCCACAACCCGACCGCGCGCGATGCATGTCGCGGACCGTCAGGCACTGACATCCTCTTTTGGGATTTATTATATGGTAGCTCAAAGGCTTAGAGAATCTTGACGAAATATTACCTAAACACCGGGACGCGCTCGCCCAGCGCGACGGCTGAGTGACGCAGTTCACAGTTTGCTGGGATCAAGTGTCGGCTGACCGCGCGCCGGCAGCAAGCCCCGGTGGCGCCCGCCGCCGTGTCGTGTCAGCGCGCGGCGTCGTCCGGCAGCGCTGCCGTGGATCCGGCGAGCACTCGGGCTGCCGCCTCGCGGGTGTAGAAACGTCCGTTACGCATGAAGCCGGCGATCACGGCCGGGATCGTGCGAACGATCGCGCCGAGGTCGTCGCGCCCGCCGATCCAGTGTGCCGGCAGACCGTCCAGGACATGGACCGGGGCGGGACGGCCGTCGGCGAAGCGCGAGATCCGCGTCTCGCCGGTGTCGGTATTCTGGTAGGCAGGCACGAAACCGGCGGCGCGGTTGTGGGCGCTGACCCCGCCGGTGCCGGCAAACGCATCGTTTTGCGCCCGCAGATCGCACTGACACAGGCCGGCGGCGCGACGCTGGGTATCGCGCCGCCGGCGACAGCGAATCATCCCGCTCGTGCAATAACCACCCGGCATCTCTGCCCCCAGTTCGTTGCCGCGACGGCGCCCATCACGCGTCGTAATTCGCCAAGCATCTCGCGTGCCAGCGCCAACCGGGCAGGACCGCGGGGATCGTCATTTTCTCTTTCGATATCATATGGTTCGAGCAGCGTCCGCGTTCCCTAACCGGGCCCCGACATGGCCCGCGATCTGTTGGGCAGCCCCAACACCGTAAAGTTTTCTTAACATTTCCATGCGCTCAGCGGGCCGATCGGGATTAGCATTCGCGTGCATGGGTGAATCGCGCCACCATCGACACGGCCGCGGCGCCGGCAGCAACCCGCGCAACCGCTACAGCGCGCACGCGACGTCGCCGTTCGACGATGGCTGGGGCGCGGCTGCGCCGACGTCGCTGCGGACCACGGTCGGCATCGACCGGGCGCGCCGGGCGATCAGCTACAACGATTCCCCGGACATACCGTTCGACCGTTCGGTGAACCCCTACCGCGGCTGCGAACACGGGTGCGTCTATTGCTACGCGCGGCCGACCCACGCCTGGCTCGACCTGTCGCCCGGCCTCGACTTCGAGAGCCGGCTGTTCGCCCGACCCGGGTTGCCGGAGCTGCTGCGCGACGAACTGGCCGCGCCGGACTATCGCCCGGCGCCGCTCGCGATCGGTGCGATCACCGATGCCTACCAGCCGATCGAACGCCACCATGCGATCACCCGGCGCGTCGTCGAGATACTGGCCGCGGCGCGCCACCCGACGCTGCTGATCACCAAGTCGGCGATGGTCGAACGCGACATCGATGTGCTCAGTGACATGGCCGCCGACGGCCTGCTCGAGGTCGCGATCTCGCTGACCACACTGGCTCCCGGCATCGCGCGCACGCTGGAGCCGCGCGCGGCGAGTCCGCGGCGCCGCCTGCAGACCATCGCCGCGCTCGCCGATGCCGGGATCCCGGTGCGCGTGATGCTGGCGCCGGTGATCCCGGTGCTGACCGAAGCGGAGATCGAATCGCTGCTCACGGCCGCGCGCGACGCCGGCGCGCGCTGCGCCAGCTACGTGTTGCTGCGGCTGCCGCTGGAGGTTGCCGATTTGTTCCGGGATTGGCTGCGGACCCACCACCCCGATGCCGCACAGCGGGTCATGCGGCACGTGCGCGACACCCGCGGCGGCCACGACAACGACGCCCGCTTCGGCCACCGCATGCGCGGCCGCGGCCCGTACGCCGACCTGATCGCGCAGCGCTTCGCGCTGGCCGGCAAAAGGCTGGGGTTCGAGTCGCCGACGGCGCTGCGCAGCGACCTGTTCGTGCCGCCACAGCGCCACGGGCAGATCCCGCTGTTCACCCCCTAAGACCCCTGATATAGCCAGGTTTTCTTTAATTTACAAGGCGTTGCGATTTTGTCCGCCTTTGAAGGACGTAACGCAATCTGTTAACGTCGCGGCCTTCTTGACGACATCCCCCGATTGCCAGCCGACACCCGGGGCGGAGACCGCCGACGCCAGAACGCGGTTCCCACCAGACAACCTCGGCCGCGCCCAGACTGGCGCGACCGCATACTGAGAGAGGTGGATATGTCCACGATTTCAGCACTGCGACGTCAGCACGACGGCGCGGCCAAGCCAGATGCCGCGGCACGGCGTTTCCAGGTCTACACACAACGCGACCTCGATCGCATCGAGCAGCTCGAACAGCTGCCGGAACAGACGCGTTTCGACATGCGCGTCGTCGCGTCGGTGCTGCCGTTCCGGGTCAACGCCTACGTCATCGAGGAGCTGATCGACTGGTCACGGGTGCCGGACGACCCGATCTACCAGCTGACCTTCCCGCAGCGTGACATGCTGTCGCCCGGGCAGTACGCACGGATGGCAGCGGCACTGCATGCCGGTGCCCCGAAGGCCACGCTGCAGGCGCTCGCCCACGAGCTGCGCGCCGAGCTCAATCCGCACCCGGCCGGCCAGCTGCAGCTCAACGTGCCGACCGACGCCGACGGCCAGGACCTCAACGGACTGCAGCACAAGTACCGCGAGACCGTGCTGTTTTTCCCCAGCCAGGGCCAGACCTGCCATAGCTACTGCACGTTCTGCTTTCGCTGGGCGCAGTTCGTCGGCGACAAGGCCCTGCGCATGGCGTCGACCGAGGCCACGCGCCTGCACGCCTACCTGCGCGACCATCGCGAGGTCAGCGACCTGTTGATCACCGGCGGCGACCCGATGGTCATGAAGACCAAGCACCTCGCGGGCTACCTCGAAGCGCTGCTCGACCCGGCATACGACCACGTCCAGACGATCCGCATCGGCACCAAGGCACTGACGTTCTGGCCGCAGCGCTTCGTCACCGACGACGACGCCGACGACCTGTTGGCGCTGCTGTCCCGCCTCGTCCGGGCCGGCAAGCATGTCGCGATCATGGCGCACTACAACCACTGGCGCGAGCTGTCGACCGACATCGCCCAGCGGGCGGTCCGGCGCCTGCGCGACTGCGGCGCCGAGATCCGCAGCCAGGGGCCGCTGCTCGCACACATCAACGACAACGCCGACGACTGGGCACGCCTGTGGAAGACCCAGGTACGGCTCGGCATCGTGCCCTATTACATGTTCGTCGAGCGCGACACCGGCGCCCGCCACTACTTCGAAGTGCCGCTGGCACGCGCGTGGAACATCTACCGCGACGCCATGCAACAGGTCTCCGGTCTCGGCCGCACCGCGCGCGGACCGAGCATGAGCGCCGGCCCGGGCAAAGTCGAGATCCAGGGCGTCACCGAGATCGGCGGCGAGAAGCTGTTCGTGCTGCGCTTCATCCAGGGGCGCGATCCCGACTGGGTGCAGCGGCCGTTCTTCGCCCGCTACGACGAACGGGCCACCTGGCTCGACCAGCTGCAGCCGGCGTTCGGCGATGCCGCGTTCTTCTTCGAGCCGGCGTATCGGGCAATGCAGGCGGCCAGCGTGGACGGCACCTGACATCGCTGAAATACAATGCCATCCCCGGTGGTCCTGTGATCAAGGAGGTACCGACGATGGCTTTCGGCAGACGCGCACACGAATTCGGTTTGGCGGCCGCGGCAGCCATGTTGATGCTCGGCGCGCATGGCGTCCCGGCCCTGGAGGCGATCAGCCCGCCGAGCGGCCGCGCGCCCACTGTTCACCTCGGTCCACGCCTGCTCGATCCGGCCGAGCACCAGATCGGCAAGCAGATCCCGGACACCCCCTTCACCGGCGTCGACGGCCGTGCCCACCGTCTGTTCGATGACGCCGGCAGACGCGGCACCGTCGTCATCGTGCGCGACCCGGCCTGCCCGGTGTCGCAACGTTACGGCCCGCGGATCAAGCAGCTCGCCGAGCGCTACGGCGACGACTTCAGCTTCGTGTACATCTACCCCAGCACCGACCTGACCGCCGAAGAGCGGGCCGACGATGCGCGCGCGATCGGCCTGCCCGGCCAGTTTGCCGTGCGCGGCAGTTTCGTCCTTGCCGAGGTGTTGGGCGTCGCCAGCACCGGTGACGTGTTCGTCCTCGACGACGCACGCCGACTGCGTTATCGCGGCGCCGTCGATGACCAGTTCGGCGTCGGCTACACGCGCGACTTCCCGACCGCCCATTACCTGCGCAACGCCCTCGACGACGTACGCAGCGGCCGGCCGGTCGACACCCCGGCCACATCGGCCCCCGGCTGCTACATCGACGCTGACCCGCTCAAGGACCGGCTGATCCCGTCGGTCCCCGGCGGCCACCTGCTGTCATAGTCGGGCCGGCGTCATGCGGCATGGGCCGCGCGCGTCGCCGGGCCGCTGCGCCGACCGCGCTTCAATCGACGATGCGGATCTTGGCCTTGCGCAGGCGCGCGTCGATCTCCGCCTCGGCGACCAGCCAGTCCTGCCCCGCATCGCCGAGAAAACCCTGCGCCTCGCTGCGCAGATAGGCCGCCTCGGCGATCAGTTGGTGGCGCTGCGCCGCCGACAGGCTGCGTGGCGCGGCGTGCGCTGCGCGGGCCTTGCGCCGACCGGTGGCCGGCGGCGCCGGGGCCTTTTTCGGCGTGGCCTTGCGCCTGCTCGCCGCCTTCTTGGCCGCCGCCTTCTTGGTAACCGCCTTCTTGGCCGCGGCCTTCTTGGTAACCGCCTTTTTCGCCGCCGCCTTCTTCGCAGCCGGCGCTTTCGCGGCCGTCTTTTTTGCTGTCTTCTTGGCGGTCTTTGTCGTGGCCTTTTTGCCGGCCCGCCGGGCGGCCGGATCGGCGTCGTTGTCGGTCGTCGTCACGGTCTTTGCCATTGCTCTCCCTCGTCGGTGCCGCCCGCGCCGGGCAGCGTCCGGTGTTTTACATCATCCCGAATCGGCTCGCTGCGCCTTTGTGTGCGCGACGACGCGGCGACCGATCGACGGCCACCGCTGGCGGCAGCGGCGACGATTGTATGCGCCGGGAGTAAGCTTTCTGCATGATGGACATCAAACACGCCGACTGTCGCTACACGCGCTACTTCTGTGAGGAGAACATCTGGCACCTGGCCGGCGCCGGCATCGCGCAGGGGACGCCGCCACGCGAGCTCGAGGTGCTCTATTTCATCAACACCTCGCAGAGCGTGTTGCTGCTCGAGCAGCGCGCCGCACCTCCGGGCATGCCGGTCGTCTGGGACTACCACGTTGTACTGCGCGCGCGCGACGCGCAGCACGACCGCATCTTCGATCTCGACACCCGGCTGGCGTTTCCGCAAGCCACCGACGGCTACCTGCGCGCGACGTTCCCGGCCCAGCAAGCGCTGCCCGCCGGCCTGCGCGCGCAGGTGCGATCCATCCCGGCGGCGGCCTACCTGGCACGGTTCCGCTCCGACCGCTCGCACATGGTCGGCCATCTGCCGGCGTCGGCGTTCCCCGACTACCCATGCCTGACACCGGCGCCCGGCGTCGCCGCGATAGACCTCGCCGACTACCGCGACCCGCGACGCCGGCTGGACGACGGCAGCACGCTGTGTCACGTCGATGACCTGCTGGCACCCGCCGCCGCCAAGCGCGCGCTTCAGCCGGCGCGCTGAGCCACCAGCTGCGCGCGATTGCGGAACCCCGCGGCGAGGTCCCCGGCGCGCCCCTCGTCGCGGTAGAAGCGCACCCGCAGTCCGGCGAACAGGCGCAGCAGCTCGTTGGGCTGCAGGCGATACGGGCCGTCGCCGGGGCCGCTGTCGTCGACGCGCTCGCTGCTGAAGGTCTGGTAGAACAACAGGCCGCCCGGGCGCAACGCCGCGGCCAGCGCTGCACACAGGCCGCGGTCGAGGAAATGGCCGACGACGACGACATCGAACGCGGCGGCGCGCGGCGGACGGGCGACGACATCGCGCGCCTCGGCGACCAGCGGCAGGCCTGCGGCGCGCTCGCGCAGCCGCTGCACCGCGACCGGCGAGATATCCCACGCCCGCACGCGAAACCCGCGATCGGCGAGGAACAGCGCGCTGCCGCCGAGCCCGCACGCCAGATCCAGCGCGTCGCCTGCCGCCGGCAACAGGTGGGCGTTGTCGACCAGTACCTCGAGCGGCATCGCGGCGCCGCTGGCGTCGGCGTGGCGCCGGTCCCATTTGTCGCGTAGCGGGTCGCCGTCCATGCGATCGAGCATAACGCGATCTCCGCGATCGGGCCGCGACCGGGCGACGATCAGGCCGCGGTCCTGTCGCACCCGCGCTCGGCCAGCGTCCGATAGGCATCGGTAAGCGCCGCGTCGTCACCGACATTGCCCGGAAAGATCACGACCGGCAGGCGCGGATAGCGCGGGTGGTCGTCCGGGCACACGACCATCGAGCAACCCGCGCGCACCTGGCCGACGACGCGCGCGCTGCGCAGCGCCAGTCCATCGCTGAGCGTGTCGTTCGACGTGATGCCACCCTTGCTGATCAGGAAGCCGATGTCCGCCGGCAGCTCGCGTACCAGGCGCATCAGGAACGCCGATACCCGTTCGCCGAACGCCAGGCGTTGCGCGGTCGACGCGAAGGTCCGTTCGCCGCGGCTCGTGAACAGCACGGCACCGCGCCCGGCGGCCTGCGCATCGGCTAGCCCGTGCACGAGCGCGTCGAACAGCTCGTCGGCGGCATCCGCCAGGCGATCGAGATCGACGTGCAGCGGCACGACATCGGTCGCCGCGATCAGGTGCTCGAGCTGGCGCGTCGACTTGTCGACGTGCGATCCGACAACCACGACGCCGGGACGACCGTGCCGCACGTACTGCGCCATCGCGGCCGGCGCCACCGGCTGTGGCGGCAGGTTGGCCAACGCGGTCAGCAGGCTCGCGGCGCTGCGGAACAGGAAACGTTGCCCGTCGGCGGCGGCACGCAGCACCTGCCGGGCGAAGTTGTCGAGGTCGGACTGGCGTTCGGCATCGACGACACAGCAGCGGTTGCCGCCGAGCCCGCGCAGCCGCGATGCGATGTCGCCGCGCACGTCCTGCAAAGAGAAATGCTCGACCTGATCCGCCGCAATCCGCCCACGTGTCTTTTCCGCCACGTACGCGGGCAGGTACGCGGTGCTGAAACCGAACACCGAGTCACGGGCGAACTCGGTCTGGTCGACCGGCACCTCGTTGCCGTCGACGACGAGGTAGTGCGTGGCGTCGCGCGTGACCCGCCCGCCCTCGAAGAACGCCGGCACGAGAAAGTGCGCGTCGAACGGGCCGAGTTCTTCGGCGATCACGTCGGTCTCGACCGGGTAGTGGCCGCGCAGGGTCGAGTCCGAGCGGCTGACGATGACCGGGCGTATGCGCTCGCCGCTTGCCGCCAGCCGGTCCAGCGCGCTGCGCAGGTTGACGCAGATCTCGCGGGTTACCGCGGCGGCCCGATCGGCGTCCATACCGCGCGTGTTGCCGAGCACGAACAACAGCGGCGACGGATCGCGCAGGCCCTCGATCAGCGTGTCCGGATCCCAGCGCGTCAACAGCAGGCAGCCGTGCACCGTCTGCGAGCCGGTTGGATCGTCGTCGATCGCAATGATCTTGGTGGTTTCGCGATGCTCCATCGTGTTCTCCTCAAGCCGCGCGGCTGTCGGCCGCGCCGGCGTCGAGCATCGCGACCGCGCGCTCGGCGAGCGATTCGGCGGTGATGCCGTTGAATGCCAGGATCTCGGCGGGACTCGCAGTCGTCTCGCCGCGCTGCCACGCGAACAGGTCGCGCGCCGCGGCACGACTGCGCAGCATGACCGGCTCCAGGCCGCTCGTACCGCCGCCGCTGACCCCGATCAGCGCGTCGCCGTCGAACAGCGCGGCGAACGTCGCATCGTCGATGAATCTGCCGTCGGCCTCGGCCGCGTGCTGCCACGCCACGTCACGCGGCCGGTACAGGCGGCGCGGGTTGGCGACGCAGACCACGCGCACGCGGTAGCCGAGGCTCTCCAGGCGGTCCCTGGCGGCGAACACCGGCTGATAGACCATGTCACCGGTGACCGCGAACACGATCGTCGCGCGGCCGCTCGCGGCCGACTCGTACAACGTCACGGCGCCGTGCTCGATCGCGTCGGCGGCCTGCGCCGGCGTCGTGTAGACCGGCAGTGCCGATTTCGATGCGACGATGCTGATCGCCTTGTTCGACTGCGCCATCGCCCAGCTGTAAGCCGCCTGGATCATGTTGGCGTCGGCCGGATACAGCAGGTAGACGTTGCCGTTGCGCATCTGGCCGCCGATGTAGTTCTCGATCTCCGGGCGCTGGTGGGTCCAGCCGTTGCGGCCCTGCTCCAGCGCACCGGCCGTGAACATCGACACCGTGGCCGGCGTCTTGCGGCGCAGCTCGGCCATCGCCTGGCCGACGGTCTGCACGATCGGCCAGCCGTTGATCGCAAAACTCTCGTAGGACAGCCACAGCGAGCGTCCGCCGAACAGCGCGAGGGCGGCAGCGAAGCCGGCACAGGCGTCCTCGCTGAGCGGTTCGTAGACCTGCCCGGACGGCGATTGGTTGTACAGCGGATCGGCGGTCGGGTGGCGGATTTGCAGCGCCTCGTTGATCGGCTTCATGTTCGAGGCCTCGTTGCCGTCGGCGTTGGTGACGACGAACTGCGGATCGCGGCGGCCCAGCTCGGCGACCATGTGCGCCATCGCCGTCGCCGGCACGGCCTTGTCGCCGGGCGCGTAGTCGTGGGTCGGCAGCTCGCCGATCGCGGGCAGCGCACGCTCGAACTCGGTGACGACGGTGTGACCGGCCGGACCACCGCCGGCGCGCCGCATGTTCTCGCGGACCAGCGCCCAGGCCTGCGGCGACAGCGCACCGCGCTGCAGCGCCGACGCGATATTCGGCTTGTCGGGATTGTCGCCCGGGTACAGGTTGTGCGCCTTGGCGCCGTGCGCATGCACGCCGGCGCCCTTGAGCTGCTTGATGATAAGCACGCTCAACGTGCCGTTCAGCGCCGCGTCGGCGGCGGCACGCGCGCCTTCGAGGACCGCCCGCGTGAATGCCGAGCGCGCCGTGTCGCCGAACAGCGTGCTGTCGACGTAGGCACCGGGCTGGCCGCTGTCGTCAAAGTCCTTGGCGTCGATGAGCACGACGTTGTCGACGTCGTGCGCCCGCCAGTAGGCGGTCATCTGCGCGTTGTCCATCAGCGACACCATCGAGTGGTGCTCCTGGCTGAACCCGTTCCAGACCAGTACCGGCAGGAAGTTGGTCACGTCCGGATAGCTGGTATGAAAGTGCTTGATCGCCGACAGGATGTACGGCTCGCCGAGGCCACCGTCGCCGATCGTGCACGGGAACAGGGTGTCACGATTCAGGTAGGCCCCGGCCATCGCGAAGTGCTGCCCCTGACCGAGCGGGCCGGCCGGCGCGAGCAGGCCGGGAATCGCCCCCGACAGGTGGCCGAGCAGGCCGTCGCGCTCGCGGAAACGTGCCTGCAGCTGGCGCATGTTGCGGATGCCCATGGCCTCGAGCGAGCCGTCGAGAAACATCGCGCTGTAGAACCCCGGCGCATGATGACCGACCTCGGTGACGATGTTGGTGTGCCCGAGCACCGTCAGTGCGGCATAGGCATCGGCAATGCTCGCGAAGCCGCCCGGGTGACCGGACTCCTTGGCCGCACACAGCTGTAGCGTCGTGTAGCGCAGCGCATCGGCGATCGACCGCGTCTGCGCGACGGCGCTGTCGTCGATCGCGGCGATCGTGCCCGTCGCGGCGTCGACGACCGGCTCCGGCGCCGGCACGGCGGCCGCGCCGTCGTCTGCGAGATGCAGCACGCCTTCGCAGAAGGCGGGGATGTTGTCGAGCGTCTGTTCGGCGGCCGTGTGCATGGCGTGTCTCCTGTGCGGTGTCTGAGGTCCGATGCTGAAAAGCTAGGCGGGCCCTGTGTTTTCCGCAATATACGATGTATTTCGCATAGTGCAATTTCGTTGACAACATGCCAATCACTCGAGCAAGCGCTTGAGTGGGTTGGGATTTTCCTACTACCCGATAACGTGTTAGGTAATTTTTGCAATGTGGAAGAAGGCATCGGCTCCATCCGTCGAGCTGGCCAGGGGGCGCCGTCTGCCGACGCTTCCACAGAATTTTTACATCGTGGTAAGCTGTTGCCGATGAGCGAGAAACGACGCACGAATGCCATCCAGGTCATCGACCGCGCCACCGCGCTGCTCGACGCGATCGCACGCTATCCGGACCCGGTCAGCCTGAAGGTGCTCAGCGCCGAGACCAGCCTGCATGCGTCGACGGCGCATCGCATCCTCGGCTCGCTGGTCGACAACGGCTTCGTCGAGCGCGACGGGGCCGGCCACTACCGGCTCGGATTGCGCCTGCTGCAGCTCGGCGCTCGCCTGCACAGCAACATCGATCTGCGCGCGGTCGCGCTGCCGGTCATGGAAGCGCTGCGCGACAAGTTCGGCGAATCGGTGAACCTGACGCTGCGCGAGGGCGACGTGGTCGTCTACATCGAAAAGGCGACGCCGAACCGCATGATGCATGTGCAGCAGCTGGTCGGCAGTCGCGCGCCGCTGCACGTGACCGCGGTCGGCAAACTGATGCTCGGCGCCGCCGGCGAGGACGCGATCCGCGGCTATGCCGAGCGCGGTCACGTGCAGCGGCGCGCGACTGCCGACCAGCTGCTGCACATGCATCATGCGGTTCGGCGTCGCCTTTTCGATGTAGACGACCACGT
>JASJCU010000004.1 GCA_030065815.1 Gammaproteobacteria bacterium
TTGATCGAACGTGGCGACGGCGACCTCGATCACAGCGCACTGATCCGCCTGCTGCGCGACTAGCTGCCTGTTGCGTGGCCATGACGTTCGCCCCAAGCCGGCGCGACAACGGCGGCGCCGGCCGCAGGTGCTCCGAATGCCCACGCAACAGGCAGCTAGTCGCGCAGCAGGCGGATCAGTGCGCTGTGATCGAGGTCGCCGTCGCCACGTTCGATCAACCTGGCGTACAGGTCACGGCCGAGCTCGGTCGCCGGCAGCGGCTGGTCGAGCAGGGCGCCGAGCTCGCAGGCCTGGCGCATGTCCTTGTGCTGGGTCGTGACCCGCGCGCCGGGCGCGAAGCGCCGCGCGATCATGCGCTCGCCGTGGACCTCGAGGATGCGTGAGCCGGCGAAGCCGCCGAGCAGGGCCTGGCGCACCCGCCCGGGATCGACGCCGGCGGCCTCGACCAGCGCCAGCGCCTCGGCGACGGCGCCGATGGTGAGGCCGACGATGATCTGGTTCGCGGCCTTGGCGACCTGGCCGGCGCCGACGCCACCGACGTGGGTGAAGGTCTTGCCGAGGGTCTCGAACAGCGGCCGCGCCCTCGCGATCGCGGCATTGCCGCCGCCGGCCATGATCGTCAGGCTGGCATCGATCGCGCCGATCTCGCCGCCCGACACCGGGGCGTCGACATAGTCCACGCCGTGTTCGGCGACGCGCGCCGCGATGTCACGCGTCGCCATGACCGCGGTCGTGCCCATGTCGATCACCAGGCTGCCGGCGGCCAGGCCCGCGGCGAGACCGTCGTCGCCGAACAGCACCTGCTCGACCGCCGCGGTGTCGGCCAGCATCAGCACGACGATGTCGGCGTGCGCGGCCAGCTCGGCGGGCGTCGCACAGACCGTGGTCCCGGCATGCGCCTGGCGTTCGGCGACCGCGCGCGTGCGGTTCCACAATGCCAGCGTCGCGCCGGCGGCGTGCAGGTGGCCGGCCATCGGCCGGCCCATCAGGCCGAGCCCGGCGAAACCGATGCGCCAGCCGCGCAGCGCCTGGCCGTCAGCGCCCGCCATCAGGCTGGGCCCGCGTGCAGGCCGAGCGCCGCGACCGCGGCCAGCGCGCAGGCCTCGTCGAGGTCGGACGGTCCGCCGGCGACGCCGAGCGCGCCGACGATGCCGCCGTCGCCATCGCGCAGCAGCACACCGCCCGGCAGCGTGACGATGCGGCCGGCGGTCAGCGCGTGCAGGCCGTGGATGAAACCCTGTTGCTCGGCGTCCACGGCGAAGCGTTCGGCGAGTCGGCGCGAATCGACGCCCATCGCCAGCGCACCCCAGGCCTTGGCCTGGCAGATGTCGGCGCGCAGGAAAGACACCCCGTCCTGGCGCTGCAGCGCCTTGACGTGGCCGCCGCCGTCGAGCACCGCGGCGGCCAGCGGCGGCAGATCGCGCCGCGCCGCTTCGGCGAACACCTCGTCGATCAGGCGATTGGCCGCTTCGAGACCGATTTCATGCATGTTGGCTGTCCCCCGGGGTCGGTAATGACGCGGCAATTCAGCGCACGGCGCGAGCGCCGTGGGTTATCGCGGCGCCGCACCGCCGCGACTATACTGGCGGCCCGATGCGCGGCCGTCACGCACCGCCCCCGGCGCTGCGGTAGCCGCGCGCAACGACCCGGAACCGCACCATGAACGACCGACCCGCCGTGCTCGTGACCCGCCGCCTGCCGGCCGCCGTCGAGGCCCGCCTGCAGCGTGACTACGCGCCGCGCCTGAACCTCGACGACCGCATCTTCGGCGCCGACGAGATCATCGAACTCGCGGCCGGTGTGATCGCCGTGATCCCGTGCCATACCGAGCGCCTGAGCGCCGACGTGATCGCCCGGCTGCCCGACAGCGTGCGCGCGATCTGCAGCTTTTCGGTCGGCCACGACCACATCGATCTGGACGCCGCGCGTGCGCGCGGCATCGTCGTCACCAACACCCCGGACGTGCTCAGCAACGCGACCGCCGAGATCGCGATGCTGCTGCTGCTCGGCGCCGCGCGACGTGCCCACGAGGGCGCGCGGATGCTGCGCACCGATACCTGGGCGGACTGGAGCGCGATCGGTCAGCTCGGTATCGAGATCACCGGCAAGCGCCTCGGCATCATCGGCATGGGCCGGGTCGGCCAGGTCATGGCACGGCGCGCGCGCGGCTTCGACATGCAGGTGCACTACTACAACCGCCGCCGCGTCGACCCGGACCTCGAGCACGGCGCCGTGTACCACGCCGAGCTCGACGACCTGCTGGCGCAGAGCCAGTTCCTGTCGATCCATTGCCCGGCGACGCCGCAGACCCACCGGCTGCTCAACGCCGAGCGCATCGCCCGGCTGCCCGACGACGCGGTCGTCGTCAATACCGCGCGCGGCGCGGTCGTCGACGACGATGCGCTGATCGCCGCGCTGCAATCGGGTCGGTTGTTCGCGGCCGGCCTCGACGTGTTCAACAACGAGCCGCAGATCGACCCGCGCTATCGCGAGCTCGACAACGCCTTCCTGCTGCCGCACATCGGCAGCGCCGCGCGCGAGACCCGCGACGCGATGGGGTTCCGCGCGCTCGACAACCTCGATGCGATCGTCGCCGGCCGCGAGCCGCGCGACCGCCTGGCCTGATTCGCGGCACGGGTCGCGGCGCGCCACCGCGGCGCGAAGCCCGATCGGCAGCCAGCGGTCGGTGCGGCCCCTGGTGTCGGCACGAGCGCCCGCGCCAGACGGTTGAGTCCTTGGCCGGGCGCGAATCGCACACGACGCCGCCGTGTGCGCTGACCAGACCGGCATGGCCTGAGCCGGCGTGTCCGGTGGCAACCGCGCAGGGGCCGCGGGGCCTCGCGGGTCTGCGCGACAGTGGGCGGTGTCGGCCGAGACCACCGTGCCGGTCGTGCGACGCCGCGGCCAGCGGCCGATCGCAGGCGTGCGGCCGCGTACCGGGGTCGAGGATGGACGGGCCGCGTCGGCTCAGGCGTCGTCGTTGTCGGGCTTGTTGCGCAGCGACTTCCAGAAGTCGTAGGCCGCGAGCAGCAGCACGAAGGTGATGACGACGATCAGGTCGATCTCGGGCACGAACCAGGCGACCACGCCGAGGAACGCCACCAGTGTCGCCAGTGCCAACACGGCCATGATCTTGTCTGTCATCGTCTGCCCACCTGCATTGCCATCGCGCGGGCTCAGGCGCCCGCCGCCAGTGAATGGACCAGCCAGCGCGCGCTGCGCAGCAGCTGGCCGTCGTTGAAGCGTGGTCCGACCAGCTGCACGCCGATCGGCAGGCCGTTGGCCCCGGTCAGCAGCGGCACGCTGACGGCCGGTACGCCGAGCAGCGTCCACAGGCTGTTGAACGCCGCGCTGCCGGTGCTGCCGAGGCCGGCCGGCGCCTCGCCGGGCGCGGCCGGCGTCACGATCGCATCGTAGCGCGCGAACACCTCTTCGAGGCCGGCATACAGCGGCTCGCGCCAGTCCAGTGCGGCGAGGTAGTCGCTGGCGCCGATCGTGCGTCCCTCGTCGATCGCGGCGCGTGTCTCGGCGGCCAGGCGGTCGGCGCCGCGATCGTGGTAGCGCCGCAGGTTGTGCGCCATCTCGGCCAGCATGATGCGGCGGTGCGCGACCGCCGCCTCGGCGAAGATGTCCGGTAGTTCCACCTCGTCGCAGCGGTCGCCGAGCGCGTCGACCAGTTCGGCAAAGCCCTCGGCGCAGTCCGGCGCGATCTCGCCCCATGCCGGCGTGCGCACGAACGCGAACTGCGGTGCGACCGGCGGCGCGCTGCTGGCGATGTCGAGCAGGCGCGGCGCGGCGCGTGGCGTCGTGTCCGGGTCGCCGGGATCGTCGCCGGCCAGGACCTCGGTCAGCAGCGCGACGTCCTCGATCGTGCGCGCGAACGTACCGATGGTGTCGAGGCGGCGCGACGTGCGCAGCACGCCGCTGCGCGGGACCAGGCCGAAGCTCGGCTTGAAGCCGACGACACCGCAGAACGACGCCGGGCGGATCACCGAGCCGCCGGTCTGCGTACCGATCGCCAGCGGGACCATGCCGCTGGCGACCGCGGCCGCCGACCCCGACGACGAGCCGCCCGGGGTGCGGCTGGTGTCGTGCGGGTTGCGGGTCGCCGCCGGGGCCAGGTACGCGCATTCGGTGGTCGCGGTCTTGCCGGCGATCAGCGCGCCGGCGGCGCGCAGCCGGCGCACCAGCCACGCGTCCTCGTCCGGCTGGCGGCCGGCATCCAGCGGGTTGCCGTTCTCGGTCGGCATGTCACGGGTGTCGACGATGTCCTTGATGCCGACCGGCAGGCCGTGCAGCGCGCCGGGCGCGCCGCCGGACTGGCGGTGGCCGTCGAGCATCTCGGCCTGGCGGCGTACGTAGTCGGCGTCGAGATGGGTCCAGGCGCGGATCTCGCTGTCGCGTTCGGCGATGCGTCGCAGGCACGCGTCGGCCAGCTCGCTCGCGCGCAGCGCACCGTCGGCGAGCCGGTCGCGTGCGTCCAGCGCCGGCAGCGCGGCCGGATCGCCGGCGATCGTCGACAGTGCCTCAGCGGCCATAGATCTGCTCCGGCAGCCATTGTGTGATGGCCGGCACGTTGTACAGGATGACCATCGCCACCAGCACCATCGCCAGGTACGGGTAGTTGCCCTTGAAGATCTGGTTCAGATGCACGTGCGGTGGCGCTATCCCCTTGAGGTAATACGCCGACATCGCCATCGGTGGTGTCAGGAACGAGGTCTGCAGGTTCAGCGCGACCAGCACGCCGAAGAACAGCGGGTCGATGCCGAAGTGCGGCAGCAGCGGCAGGAAGATCGGCACGAAGATGATGATGATCTCCGACCACTCCAGCGGCCAGCCGAGCAGGAAGATGATCAGCTGCGCCATGATCAGGAACGTGACCGGCGAGATGTCGAGGCCGGTCACGAACTCGCTAATGATCTGTTCGCCGCCGAGGTACGAGAACACCGACGAGAAGGTCCAGGAGCCGACGAACAGCCAGCACACCATCGCCGTCGTGCGCACCGTCAGGTAGACCGACTCGCGCAGCCGCTGCCACGTGAACGCGCGGTAGACGAAGGTCAGTAGCAGTCCGCCGAGGGCGCCCATCGCGGCCGCCTCCGACGGCGTCGCCAGGCCGAACAGGATCGCGCCCAGTACCGCCAGGATCAGGAACGCCAGCGGGAAGAACGAGGTCAGCACCTGGATCACGATCTCGCCGACCGAGTACTCGCCGACCTCCTCCTTGGTCGGTTTCGGCGCCAGCTGCGGTTGCAGCGTCGCACGGCTGACGACGTAGATCATGTACAGACCGGCCAGCAGCAGGCCCGGGAACAGCGCGCCGGCGTACAGCTTGACGATCGACACGCCCGATGCCGCCGCGTACACGATCAACATGATCGACGGCGGGATCAGGATGCCGAGGGTTCCGCCGGCGCAGATCACGCCGGACGCGAGACTGGTGTCGTAGCGCGCCTTAAGCATCGCCGGGAACGCCAGCAGGCCCATCAGCGTGACGACCGCGCCGACGATACCGGTCGCGGTCGCGAACAGTGTGCAGGTGATCAGCGCGGCGACCGCCATCGAGCCGGGGATGTGGCGCGCGGCGATGTTCAGCGTATGGAACAGGCGCGCGACGATGTTGGCGCGCTCGACGATGTAGCCCATGAACAGGAACAGCGGTACCGCGGTGAGCACGTCGTTGGCCATGACCGAGTAGGTCTGGTTGACGAACAGATCGAATATCCGGTTGTTGAACAGGCCGTCGATCCACAGTCCGCTGCGTTCCCAGAAATCCGGATCGCTCTTCTCGATCGCGCGGTCGTAGGCGCGCCACATCCGGTCGGGGTCGAAGTACGCGTAATAGCCGAACATGATGCCCATGGCCATCAGCGTGAACGCGACCGGGAAGCCGAGCAGGATGATGAACAGGAAGATCGCGAGCATGCTCAGCGCGACGATGGGATCAGACATTTACGTACTCCGTACAGGTGACCCTTGCGGATCCGGCATGGCCAGACCGGTTCGATGCGCTTAGCGGCGGGATGACCCGCCCGTTGCGAGGACCGCAGTGCCGCAGCGAGACGGCCTGGCACTGCCCTGCGGGTTGGCCGCTGCGCACCCGTTGGATGCCGCGCGATTGATGCGCGGAGGCCATTGCCGGCATGCCGCGGCGTGTGCCGGGCGCGCCGCGAACGACGCCGTTGGCGGTGGTTGGCGTCACGGCGTGCTAGCGCTCCAGGTCGTCTTTGTATTCGTCTCTGAGACCGCGGCCGTCCTCGCGTGCTGCGCCGCGGACGAAGTGACCGGGGCCGACGCCCTTCTGCTTGGCCATCTGGATCTCGGTCTCCTCGACGTCCTCGGCGGCGATCAGCCACTCACCGGTGCGCAGGCACAGGATCGCGCGAAACACCTGCGCGACGCCCTGGATGAACAGCAGGATGCCGGCGGCGACGATCACGGATTTGAACTGGAAGATAGGGATGCCGGCCGGGCTGTTGACACTGACCTCGAGGTAGCGCCACGAGCGTTCGGCGTACTTCCAGCCGGAGATGATCAGCGCCAGCACGCCGGGGAAGAAGAAGATGAAGTAGAGGGTGAGCTCGACCTTGGCCTGGGTGCGCGGCTTCCACAGCCGGTATATGAAGTCGCCGCGCACGTGGCCACCGCGCGACAGCGTGTAGGCCCCACCCATCATGAACAGCGTGCCGTAGGTGATGTACGACAGGTCGAAGGCCCAGCTGGTCGGGGCATTGAAGCCGTAACGCACCAGCACCTCGTAGCCGACGCCGATCGACATGACCAGGATCAGCCACGCGAAGGCCTTGCCGAACCAGGCGGACAGGCGGTCGGCGAACTGGATGTAACCGAGCATCGGGGATCCCCTCAGTGTGTTCCGGCACCGGCCGTTGACGAAGTGACAGTCATGTTACCAGCCGGCGCGTTGGCGGGGCAGGCGCGGGCCGGCGCCGGACTGTCCTTTGTCGACGGTCTGCGCTAGCGGCACCGGCCCGCCGTGCGCGGCGGACCGGTGCGCTCACGCGACCGGGATCAGAGCTTGAGCTTGCCCGGGAAGTAGTGGTCGTAGGCCAGCGCGTAGTCCGGCGAGTTCATGAGCTCGTAGAACACGACCCGCTCGACCCACGCCCGCTGGCTGTCGAGCACCTTCTTCATGAACGCATCCTTCTCCAGGGTCGGGATGATCTCGTCCCAGGCCTTGATCTGTGCACCGAGGATGTCCTTCGACGTGCGGTGTACGGTCACGCCCTCGTCGGCCTGCAGCTCCATCAGGTCCTTCGAGTAGTTGTCCATCGCGATCGCGGTGTTCGCGGTACTGGCCGCCTCGACGCCGTGCTCGAGGATCGCGCGCAGGTCGGGTTCGAGGTCTTCCATGAAGTCCTTGTTGAACAGGAACTCGAAGCTCTCACTGGCCTGGTGGTACGACGACAGGTAGTAGTTCTTGGCGACGTCCTGTGCGCCGAAGCGGCGGTCGGACGACGGGTTGTTGAACTCGAACGCATCGATGACGCCGCGCTCCATCGCCGGGACGATCTCGCCGCCCGGCAGCTGCGCGACGCTCATGCCCATGCGCTGCAGCAGGTCGGCGGCGAGGCCGACGGTACGGTACTTGAAGCCCTTGAGCTGATCGGCCTTCGTGACCTCGCCCTTGAACCAACCGAACGGCTGGGCCGGCATCGGGAAGCCGAGCAGGCCGATCACGTTCAGGCCCATGATGTCCTGCGTCAGCTCGCGGTACAGTTCCCTGCCGCCGCCGCCGTTGAACCAGGCCAGCATCGTCGTCGCGCTGCCGCCGAACACCGGGCCGGTGCCGAACAGCGACGCGGCCTTGTTCTTGCCGTACCAGTACACCGGCACCGAGTGCGCGGCGTCGAGCACGCCGTCGTTGACCGCGTCCATGACCTGGAACGCCTTGACCACGGCGCCGGCCGGCAGCAGGTCGATCTTCAGGCGCCCGCCCGACATCTTCTCGACGCGCTCGACGTACTGGCGGGCGAAGTCCATCCAGATGTCGGCGGCCGGCCACGACGTCTGCATCTTGACGACCTTGGGGGCCGCGGCCGTGACCACGGCCGGGGCGCCGGTGATACCGGCCGTGACGCCGGCCGCGGCGGCGGCCAGGCCGCCCTTGAGGAACTTGCGGCGGCCGCTGGCTTCCGGCGCGCTGCTCGCTACCTCAGGTTTCTTTGTTGTGTCGCTCATCAGGATCCTCCTGTCTCTCTTGCTGTTGTGGATGCCGAGCGGGCGGCATCGCTGTGTCGGGTGGCCATGACGCCATGCTTCGCTGTGGCGCGGCCACGGGCCGGGCGCGCGCCTGACGTCGTCAATAACCCCCAATCCTTCGCCGTTGCCGTCCCGAACGGACCGCGACCGCTGCCGTCGCCGGCCCGGTCGCAAGCCGGCGGACGTGGCGCTGTCGTCTGTTCCTTCCCGGGGGATGGCAATCATCGGCCGGTTGCCCGACCGCTGTCGTTATCGTTATCACCGGCGACCGCCGGCGCCGGGCGTATTGCCGCCTGTCGCCTGCCGGCCGCTGGCCGTTGCATCGGGCAAGTATAGCCACAGTCGTCGCGCTAGGGCCGGTCGACGCCGCGCCGGGTTCCGCGGCGGCGCCGTTCAGCGGCCGAGCCGCCGCGTGCCTCCGGGTAGCGCCGCGGCATCCGCGATGCGGTGGCGCCGGTCTCTAGTCCGGGTTCGCCGGGCTCTGCCCGTCGCGCCGTGCCCGGTGCGTTTCCGGACGCCAAAGCGGCGCGCTGCGTCGCCTGCCGGGACACTAGGTCTGCACACACTCGACCGACAGCTCCACGGCCGGGCGCAGGGTGTTGGCGACGATGCAGCCGCGCTCGGCGATCGTGACCAGCTTCGCCAGCTCGCTGGCCGGTTCGCAGTCGGCGCTGACCCGCATGCGCACCGCGGTGTAGCGCGGCGGCGCGTCGGCGAGGTCGCCCTCGATGTCGGCGCGCGCGTCGCTGAGTGCGATGTCGCGTGCCTGTGCCGCGGCGAGCAGGTTGCTCATGAAGCAGCCGCCCAGCCCCATCAGCAGCGCCTCGCCGCCCATCGGCCCCTTGTCCTGGCCGCCCTTGGCCTCGGGGCGGTCGATCGTCAACTGGTGGTCGCGGACGTCGGCGAGCGACGCGGAGTGGTCGAGCTGGCGCACGCTGGCATGTATGGTCGGCATCGTTGTCTCCTGATCAGGCGATCTCGTGTTTGGCGAGTAGCTCCAGCGCGCGCGCCATCGCCGAGTGGTCGAGGTCCGACCAGCCCTGTCCGGCGCAGGCGTTGAACAGCTCCTGTGCGGTCGCGGTATTGGGCAGGCTGACGCCGAGCGCCCGCGCACTCGACAATGCGAGGTTGAGGTCTTTCTGGTGCAGCGCGATCCGGAAGCCGGGATCGAAGGTGCGCTTGATCATGCGCTCGGCGTGCACCTCGAGGATCTTCGAGTTCGCGAAGCCGCCGAGCAGCGCCTCGCGCACGCGCGCCGGATCGACGCCGGCCTTGGACGCGAACAGCAGCGCCTCGCTGACCGCCTCGATGTTCAGCGCGACGATGATCTGGTTGGCGACCTTGCAGGTCTGCCCGGCGCCGTTGTCGCCGACCCGCGTGATGTTCTTGCCCATCAGCTCGAACAGCGGCCGGGCCCGTTCGAAGGCGTTGTTCGGACCGCCCACCATGATCGTCAGCGTGCCGGCCTCGGCGCCGACCTCGCCGCCGGACACCGGCGCGTCGAGATAATGGCAGCTGGCGGTGAGGACCTTGGCGGCGAAGTTTTTGGTCTCTATCGGCGAGATCGAACTCATGTCGATGACCAGCTTGCCCTGCGACAGCCCTGCCAGCACGCCGTCGTCGCCGAGCAGCACCTCGGCCACTTGTGGCGTGTCGGGCAGCATCGTGATGACGAACTCGGCGTGCTCGGTGAGCTCGCGCGGCGAACCGCAGTCGCGCCCGCCGGCGTCGAGCAGCGCGGCCGGCGTCGGCGTGCGGTGCGGGCAGAACAGCAGTTCGTGGCCGCCCTGCTGCAGGTGCGAGGCCATGTGTCGGCCCATGATGCCGGTGCCGATGAAGCCGATTGTGCTCATTGTCGTGGTTGTCTCCGTCGGGTCATCGCCTGCTCACTTCATTGTCGGCATGTGGAAGTCGGCGCCGGCGCGGATGCCGGTCGGCCAGCGCGACGTGATCGTCTTCAACTTGGTGTAGAAGTGCACGCCCTCCATGCCGTGCATGTGCACGTCGCCGAACAGCGAGCGCTTCCAGCCGCCGAAGCTGTGGAACGCCATCGGCACCGGGATAGGCACGTTGACGCCGACCATGCCGACCTGCACGCGCGACGCGTAGGTGCGCGCGGTGTCGCCGTCGCGGGTGAAGATCGCGGTGCCGTTGCCGTATTCGTGGGCGTTGACCAGGGCCAGCGCGCTGTCGAAGTCGGGCACGCGCACGACGACCAGCACCGGGCCGAAGATCTCTTCCCGGTAGATGCGCATGTCGGCGGTGACGCGGTCGAACAGGCAGCCGCCGAGGTAGAAGCCGTCGGGGTGACCGGGCACGGCGACCCCGCGGCCGTCGACGACCAGCTCGGCGCCCTCGTCGACGCCGGCGTCGACATAGCCCTTGACCCGCTCCCAGTGCGCGCGCGTGACCAGCGGCCCCATCTCCGACGTCGGGTCGTCGGCCGGGCCGACCCTGAGCGCGGCGACCCGCGGCGCCAGGCGCGCGATCAGCGCGTCGGCGGTGTCGTCGCCGACCGCGACCGCGACCGAGATCGCCATGCAGCGTTCGCCGGCCGAGCCATAGGCGGCGCCCATCAGCGCGTCGGCGGCCTGGTCGAGATCGGCGTCGGGCATCACGACCATGTGGTTCTTGGCGCCGCCGAGCGCCTGCACGCGCTTGCCGTGGTGGGTGCCGGTCCGGTAGACGTACTCGGCGACCGCGGTCGAGCCGACGAAGCTGATCGCGGCGACGTCGGGGTGGGTCAGCAGCGCGTCGACGGCCTCCTTGTCGCCGTTGACGACGTTGAGCACGCCCGGCGGCAGGCCGGCCTCGACGAACAGTTCGGCGAGGCGCAGCGCCGTAGACGGCACCCGTTCCGAGGTCTTGAGCACGAAGGTGTTGCCGCACGCGATCGCCATCGGGAACATCCACATCGGGACCATCGCCGGGAAGTTGAACGGCGTGATGCCAACACAGACACCGAGCGGCTGGCGCACCGAGTGGCTGTCGACACCGCTCCCGACGTTCTCCGAGAACGTGCCCTTGAGCAGGTGCGGCGCGCCGCATGCGAACTCGACGACCTCGATGCCGCGGGTCAGCGAGCCGCGCGCGTCGTCGAGCACCTTGCCGTGCTCGGCGGCGATCAGCCCGGCGATCTCGTCGCTGTGCGCATCGAGCAGCTCCTTGAAGCGGAACAGCACGGCGGCGCGCTTCAGCGGCGGTGTGTCGCGCCACGCCGGGAAGGCCGCGGCCGCGGCCGCAACGGCGCTGCCGGTCTCGGCCGCCGAGGCCAGCGGCACGCGCGCGGCGACGGCGCCGGTCGCGGGGTCGTACACGTCACCGAAGCGACCGCTGGTGCCATCGCACCGCGTGCCGTCGATGAAGTGGGACAGCGTGGCCGTCATCCGGCTACTCCTCTGGCGAATCGGTCGTTATCGCGCCGGCGCATCGCCGGCGTCTCTGTTATGCCTATAATCTTAAGCCGCTTTGTTCAGCTTGTGTCGAAACCCCCGTCTGCCCATGGGATAGCACGTTCCCACACTGTGCAAGCGGGCGCTGTCGCAACGGCGCTCCCGGGCGCGTCAGGTGCGGCGGCACAACCCCAGAGGAGGCGCACATGGCAACGATTTCATCGCGCGGCGAGATGGTGGAGACCAGCGGCGAGCTGCCCGCGGTCGGCGGTCCGGCGCCCGACTTCGCGCTGCGCAAGGCCGATCTCAGCCCGGTCGGCCTGGCCGATTACGCCGGATCGCGCCTGGTGCTGAACATCTTTCCGAGCATCGACACGCCGACCTGCGCGAAGTCGGTACGCCAGTTCAACGAGCGCGCGGCGGCGCTGCCGAACACGCGCGTGCTGTGCGTGTCGGCCGACCTGCCGTTCGCACTGAGCCGCTTCTGCGGTGCCGAGGGGATCGAGCAGGTCGAGACGGCGTCGGTCTATCGCGCGCCCGGGTTCGGCCGGGACTACGGCGTGTTCATGGCCGATGGCCGCCTCGGAGGCCTGCTGGCGCGGGCGATCGTCGTCGTCGACGAGGGCGGCACCGTGATCGATACCGAGCTGGTGCCGGAGATCGCCCAGGAGCCTGACTACGACCGCGTCATCGCGGCGCTGACCGGGTGACCGGCTGAGCGGCCGGGTTCGGCGCGAGCGGCCGCGGCTCATGCCTCGGCGCCGTCGATCTGCTTGCCGATCGTCGCGACGAAATCGGTGAAGCGTTCGCCCTGGATCCTGACATGGTCCTTCATCACCGCCGCGGCGGCCGCCTCGTCGCCGGCGAGGATCGCGTCGACGATCTGCCGGTGTTCGTCGAGCGAGCGCCCGGCACGGTTGCGCACCCGCAGCTGCAGCCGCCGATAGGGCTTCAGGCGCATCTGCAGCTGCCTTGCCTGCTGGGCGAGGAAGCCGTTGTGGCTGCCGCGGTAGATCCAGTCGTGGAAGCGCTCGTTCTCGTAGTAGTAGGCGTCCGGGTCACCCTTGTCGTTGGCCGCGGCGCAGTGGTCGAGCAGGGTGCGCAGCTGTCCGGTCTCGCTGTCGCTCATGCGGCGCGCGGCCAGGCGTGCGCACATGCCCTCGAGCTCGGCCATGACCTCGAACATCTCGATCAGCTGCGGCAGCCCGACGCTGGCGACGAAGCTGCCGCGGTTGGGGATCGTCTCGACGAGCCCGGAACCGACCAAGAACTTGAAGGCCTCGCGGATCGGCGTGCGCGATACGCCGAAGCGTTCGGCGAGCGCGGCCTCGTCGAGCCGGTCGCCGGGCTTCAGCACGCCGTTGACGATCTCGTCTTCGAGGATGTCGCGCAGCTTCATGGACTGCGACGGCCCGCCGCGCGGGTTCTGCTTGTCGATCACGGCGGACACTGCCGGTGGTACCTCGCGCAACGGAATGGGCGGCCCAGATCGGCCGTATCGTCGGCCTACGCCAAACATAGCATACGGAATTGACAAGACAATATGCTGTACTAGACTCGACCGCATGCAAAAATTCACCGTTTGCATACAAATACGATAAGACCCGGAGAGGAGGGTGACTCATGCGTAACGCGATACTGGCAACGGCGCTGCTTGGCGGCTGCGCCGCGTGGGCGGGTGCGGCACTGGCGGACACTGTGCTGAAGGTGTCTCACCAGTGGTCGACGGCGGACGTGCGGCACAAGGTCGCGCAGATCGTCGCCGACGAGGTGGCGGCCGCCAACGTCGGCCTCGAACTCAAGATCTACCCGTCGAAATCCCTGTTCAAGCCGCGCGAGCAGTACCGTCCGCTGTCGCGCGGCCAGCTCGACATGACCGTGGTCCCGCTGGCCTATGCGGCCGGCCAGCGCCCGGCCTACAACCTGACGCTGATGCCGGGCCTGGTGAAGAACCACGACCACGCCGCGCGCCTGGTCGCGTCACCGTTCATGCAGGAGCTCGAGGAGATCATGGCGCAGGACGACGTCATGGTGCTGGTGCACGGTTACCTCGCCGGCGGCTTCGGCGGCAAGGAAAAATGCATCACCAACCCGGCCGACGCCAAGGGCCTGAAGGTGCGCGCGGCCGGCAAGTCGTTCGAGCAGATGATGGCCGCTGCCGGTGCGTCGATCACGTCGATGCCGTCGTCGGAGATCTACAGCGCGATGCAGACCGGCGTGCTCGATGCGGCGAACACCTCGTCGTCGAGCTTCGTCTCGTACCGCCTGTACGAGCAGATCAGCTGCTACACGCCGGCCGGCGACGTCGCGCTGTGGTTCATGTACCAGCCGATGCTGATGAACAAGACCACCTTCGACGGGCTGACCGCCGGGCAGCAGGCCGCGCTGCGCGCCGGCGCGGCCAAGGCACAGGCCTACTACCTCGCCGAGGCGAAGAAGGCCGACGAGGCGTCGGCGGCGCGCTTCGAGGAGGCGGGCGTCAAGCTGGCGAAGATGGCACCGGCGGACTTCGATGCCTGGCGCGAGGTCGCCAAGACGTCGTCGTACAAGGCCTTCGTCGACGAGACCCCGGACGGGCAACGCCTGCTCGACATGGCCCTGGCGGTCGAGTGAGCGCCGGGTAGGGCCGAGCGAGACCGGCCGCGATGGCTGAAGCGGGTGCATCGGCGGTACAGCGCTGCCGCCGGCTGCTCGTGCGCGTGGTCGGCGGGCTGTCGACCGCGTGCGGTGTCGTCGCGGCGTTGATGATCCTGGTCTCGGTGCTGATCACCTGCCAGATGATCTGGGTGCGCTTCGTGCTCAACGCGTCGACGATCTGGCAGACCGAGGCCGTCACCTACCTGATGATCGCCGCGACGCTGATCGGCCTGCCCTATGTGCAGCGCCTGCGTGGCCACGTCAACGTCGACCTGCTGCCGATGCTGCTGCCGCCGGCCTGGCGGCGCTGGCTGACCCTGCTCGTGCTGGTCGCCAGCATCGTCGTGATCGGCATCATGGCCTATCACGGTTTCATGCTGTTCCACGAGGCCTGGGATCGCAACTGGCGGTCCGACACCGTGTGGGGCGTCAGCCTGTGGATCCCGTACCTCGCGCTGCCGCTCGGCTTCGGCCTGTTCGTGCTGCAATTGCTGGCCGACGTCGTCGCGGCGCTGCTCTGTGACGACGACGCCCTCGAGCACGGCGTTTTCGAGGAAGACTACTGATGGACCCGCTGGCGCTCGGCGGCCTGGTCGCGCTGGTCACGGTGCTGGTGCTGTTCTCGGGCGTGTCGGTCGCGACCGGCCTGCTGATCGTCTCGGCCGGGTTCCTGCTCGTCTTCGAGGGCGTGGCGTCGTTCGAGCTGCTGCCGGAGATCTTCTTCGGCAAGCTCGACAACTTTGCGCTGCTGTCGATCCCGATGTTCATCATCATGGGCGCGGCGATCTCGTCGACCCGGGCCGGGGCCGACCTGTACGAGGCGCTCGAGCGCTGGCTGACCCGCGTTCCCGGCGGCCTCGTGGTCTCCAACCTCGGCGCCTGCGCGCTGTTCTCGGCGATGTCCGGCTCGTCGCCGGCGACCTGTGCGGCGATCGGCAAGATGGGCATCCCGGAGATGCGCAAGCGCGGCTATCCGGACGGCGTCGCGGCCGGCTCGATCGCGGCCGGCGGCACGCTCGGCATCCTGATCCCGCCGTCGGTGACGATGATCGTCTACGGCATCGCCACCGAGACCTCGATCGGCCGGCTGTTCCTAGCCGGCGTGCTGCCCGGACTGCTGCTGGTCGGCCTGTTCATGCTGTGGTCGGTGTATAGCACCTGGCGCCAGGGCGGGGCCCACTCGGCGCTCGCGATCACCGTATACAGCTGGCGCCAGAAGATCGAGGTGCTGCCGCGCGTGCTGCCGTTCCTGCTGATCATCGTCGGCGTGCTGTACGCGCTGTACGGCGGCGTCGCGACGCCGTCGGAGACCGCCGCGGTCGGCGCGCTGCTGTGCGTGCTGGCCGCGGTCTTCATCTACCGCCTGTTCCGCTTCAAGGCGCTGTGGGCGGTGCTGCGCGACTCGACGCGCGAGAGCGTCATGATCCTGTTCATCATCGGTGCCGCCGGGGTGTTCGCGTTCATGCTGTCGAGCCTGTTCGTGACCCAGGCGATCGCCGAATGGATCGCGACGCTGGACGTCAACCGCTGGGTGCTGATGGGTGCGATCAACGTGTTCCTGCTGGTCGCCGGGTTCTTCCTGCCGCCGGTCGCGGTGATCCTGATGGCGGCGCCGATCCTCTACCCGATCGTGATCTCGGCCGGCTTCGACCCGTACTGGTTCGCGGTGGTGCTGACGATCAACATGGAGATCGGCCTGATCACGCCGCCGGTCGGCCTCAACCTGTACGTGATCAACGGCATCGCGCCGGACATCCCGCTGCGCACGATCCTGGTCGGGTCGATGCCGTACGTCGTCTGCATGGTGCTGGCGATCGTGATCCTGTCGGTGTTCCCGGGCATTGCGACCTGGCTGCCCGACCAGCTGATGGGGCCGACCTTCTAGTGTCCGGTCCACACTCCGCGCGGCGCGGCGTTGCGGCCCCGAGACCCGTCGGGCGAGGCGCGACGGCAGAGCATCGGCGAGCGCAACCGAACGACCGGCGACGTGGCATCGCGCCGGTCGCGGCGCCAACCGAGGCGGCGGTGGCGATGCGCGGAGCGGCGCGTGACGGCCGGGGGCGATGGCCGGCGTGACCTGGCTCGAACGCGTGCTGAACACGGTCGCCGATCGCGGTCGCGAGATCCTCGGTCTCGGCGAAGACGCCGCCCGCGAGCCGCTGCCGGAGCTGTGCCGGCGCCTCGTGGCCGGGCGTGGCGAGGCGACCAATATCGCGCTGGCACGCGAGATCCTGCGGCGTTTCGACGCCCTCGACGCGGCCGGCAGGACGGACTTCCTACTGGCATTGGCGGACCACTTCGGCCCCGACTCGGCGGCCATCCGTGATGCCGCGGCGGCGTTCGACAGCGCGCGTCCGGAGACCCTGGTCCGGCTGCTCGAGGCGACCGAGCCGCCGCGCCAGGAACTGTTCCGCCGCCTCAACATGGCGCCGCACGGTACCGCCGGACTGGTCGCGATGCGCACCGAGTTGCTCGACCGGCTCGCCGATCATCCGCAGCTGAGCAGCGTCGACGCCGACTTCCGCCATCTGCTGGCGTCGTGGTTCAACCGCGGTTTCCTGCGCCTGCAGCGCATCGACTGGCACAGCCCGGCGGCCGTGCTCGAGAAGATCATGCGCTATGAATCGGTCCACCCGATTGCCGGCTGGGGCGACCTGCAGCGCCGCCTGGCCGCCGACCGGCGCTGTTTCGGGTTCTTTCACCCGGCGCTGCCGGAAGAGCCGCTGATCTTCGTCGAGGTCGCACTGACCGGCGAGAGCGCCAGCGAGATCGCGACGCTGATCGACCCTGCCACGCCGGTCGCCGATCCGGATGCCGCCGACACCGCGGTGTTCTACTCGATCAACAACGCGCTGGTCGGGCTGCGCGGCATCAGCTTCGGCAATTTCCTGCTCAAGCAGGTGCTGGGCGAACTGGCCGCCGAACTGCCGCAGCTGAAACAGTTCGTGACCCTGTCGCCGCTGCCGCGCTTCGCGGCCGGGCTGCAGGCGCTGTTCGCCGGCGAGATCGCCGACTGGCCGCTGCTGCGCGTCGACGCGATGCTCGGCGACCACCAGGCCGCGCTGGCCGACGCCAGCGGCGAGGCCGCACCGAGCGCCGCGGTGCGGCAGCTGCTCGCGCAGGGTCGAATCGACGATCCGGCGCTGGCCGGGCCGCTGGCGCGGCTCGCGCTGTTGTACATCGCCGCGCTGCGCCGCGGCCCCGGCGTGTGCTGCGACCGCGTCGCCGCGTTCCACCTGGCCAATGGTGCGATCCTCGAGCGCATCAACGTCGCCGCCGATCGCTCGGACAAGGGCCTGGCCCAGTCGCACGGGGTCATGATCAACTACCGCTACGACCCCGACCAGGTCGTCGCCAACCACGAGGCCTTCGTCCAGGATGCGCGGATCGTCATGTCGCGCACGCTGCGCCGCGAGTACGACAAGCACATCGTGGGCAAGCATTGATGGACCTGCCGCTGCTGCTGTTCTCCGGGGCGGTCGCCGGCACGCTGGCCGGGTTGCTGGGGATCGGTGGCGGCGTCATCATCGTGCCGATCGTGACCCTGCTGTTCGAGGGCCACGGCATACCGCACTCACTGGCCATCAAGCTGGCGCTTGGCACCTCGCTGGCGACCATCGTCGTCACCGCGCTGTCGAGCATCTGGACCCACCACCGCAAGGGCGCGGTCGACTGGGGCCTGTTCCGGGTCATGGGGCCGAGCGTCGTCGTCGGCTCCTTCGTCGGTGCCTGGCTGGCCGACGTGATCCCGGGCCACGCGCTGTACGTCGCGTTCATCGTGTTCCTGTTCGCGGTGTCGGTGCAGATGGCGCTGAGCCGGGTCGGCGCGCACCGCGGACTGCCCGGCCGCCCCGGTCTCGCGGCCGCGTCGACGACGGTCGGCGTCGTGTCGGCGCTGATGGGCATCGGTGGCGGGGCCATGCACGTGCCGTTTCTCAGCTACTGCGGCGTGCCGGTCAAGCGCGCCATCGCGACCGCGGCGGCGGTCGGACTGCCGCTCGCGGTCAGCGCGACGCTCGGCTACGTGATCGGTGGCCTCGACGAAACGGGTATCCCGCCGGGCAGCATCGGCTACGTCAACCTGCCGGTGTTCGGCGGTGTCGTCGCCGCCAGCCTGCTGTTTGCGCCGCTCGGCGCGATGCTCGCCCACAAGCTGCCGGACCTGCTGCTGCGTCGCCTGTTCGCCGCGTTCCTGTTCGTGCTCGCGAGCCGCATGGCCTACGGCCTGCTGTAGCCCTGGCCTCCACCCTCCGCATGAGTAGACGCCAATGAGCAACGCCAACCTCTACGAACTGTTCAGCCAGCATTTCCCGGCCGACGCGGACGCGGTGTTCCTCGACGGCGTCGACGGCCGGCTGCTGCGCTACTCCGACCTGCCGGCGCGCACCGGGCAGATGGTCGGGCTGCTGCATGCGCGCGGCGTCGCCAAGGGCGACCGGGTCGTCGTCCAGGTCGAGAAGTCGATCGACGCGGTGCTGCTGTACCTGGCCTGTCTGCGTGCCGGGGCGATCTACATCCCGCTCAATACCGCGTACACGCCGGCCGAGGTCGGCTACTTCCTCGGCGATGCGGCACCGCGCCTGTTCGTCTGTTCACCGGCGACCCGGGACGCGCTGGCACCGGTCGCGGCCGCGGCCGGCGTCGCCGAGCTGCTCGACCTCGGCGCCGACGGCAGCGGCGGCCTGGTCGATGCGCTGGCCGCGGCACCGGTCAGCGACGCGACGGCGGGCGTCGCGCCCGACGACCTCGCGGCGATCCTCTACACGTCCGGCACGACGGGGCGCTCCAAGGGCGCGATGCTGAGCCATGCCAACCTGGCGTCGAATGCCCGCGTGCTGCACGACTACTGGCACTGGCGGCGCGACGACGTGCTGCTGCACGCGCTGCCGATCTTCCACGTGCACGGCCTGTTCGTCGCCTTGCACTGCGCGCTGCTCGGTGGCTCGCGGGTCATCTTCATGCCGCGCTTCGATGTCGCGACGGTGCTCGAGCGGCTGCCCGGGGCGACCGTGATGATGGGCGTGCCGACCTTCTACACGCGGCTGCTCGACCAGCCGGCGCTGGACCGCGGGCTGTGCGCCGACATGCGCCTGTTCATCTCCGGTTCGGCGCCGCTGCTGGCCGATACCCATCGCGACTTCGAGGCGCGCACCGGGCATCGCATCCTCGAGCGCTATGGTATGACCGAGGCCGGCATGATCACGTCGAACCCGTACCACGGCGAGCGCGTGGCCGGCACGGTCGGCTTTGCGCTGCCCGGGGTGTTGGCGCGGGTCGCCGACGAGCACGGCCGCGAGCTGCCGCGCGGCGAGGCCGGGGTGCTGGAGATCAGCGGCCCGAACGTGTTCCGCGGCTACTGGCAGATGCCCGAGAAGACCGCCGAGGAGTTTCGCGCCGACGGCTGGTTCATCACCGGCGACATCGCCCGCATGGACGACGACGGCCGCGTGACCATCGTCGGCCGCGCCAAGGACCTGATCATCTCCGGCGGCTTCAACGTCTACCCGAAGGAGATCGAGTCGCAGATCGACGAGCTGCCCGGGGTCCGCGAATCGGCGGTCATCGGCGTGCCGCACCCGGACTTCGGCGAGGGTGTGACCGCGGTCGTCGTGCCCGACCGCAGCGCACCGATCAGCGAGCAGTCGGTGATCGACGCGCTGCGCGACCGCCTCGCGCGATTCAAGCAGCCGAAGCGGGTGTTCGTCGTCGACGAGCTGCCGCGCAACACGATGGGCAAGGTGCAGAAGGGCGTGCTGCGCGACACCTACAAGGACACCTTCGCGTGAGCGCCGCCGTCCGGGCGCTGCAGGCACGGATAGATGCCGGCATCCCGTTGAGTCGCGCGATGGGCTACCGGATCGCTGCGCTGGGCGAGCACGACATCCGCGTCGAGGCGCCGCTCGCACCGAACGTCAACGTGCACGGCAGCGGATTCGCCGGCAGCCTGTATGCCTTGGGCATCCTGACCGCGTGGGGGCTTTGCGCGCACCTGCTGGCACGCGCCGGGCTGGATGCCGAGCTGGTGGTCGCCGAGGCGACGATCCGCTATCACGCGCCGGTGCGCGGCGACATCGTCTGCAGCGCCGCGCTCCGGCCCGGCGACGCCCGCGCCTTCCAACAGCGCCTGGCGCAGGACGGTCGCTCGCGGGTTACCGTCGACGTCGCGATCGGCGGCACACCGGCGGCATGGATCGCGGCCGAGATGCACGCCCGCCTGCGCTGAACGTCGCGCACCCGTCATCCGGAAACGCCCGGCCCTTGACGGCGGATCCCGGGTCGGGTCAATTGGCGCGGTCTGCATGATCGCCGAGGTGGGTTGCGGCATGGCCTGGGATAGCGCTTTCGTCTACGCGCTCGTGATCATGGCGATCGCGCTGTTCTTCAGCGGCCGCGTACGCCTCGACATGACCGCGGCGCTGGTCATCGTCGCGCTCGCGGTCAGCGGCGTGTTGACCCCGGCCGAGGCGGTGTCCGGCTTCGGCAATCCGCTGGTGCTGCTGATCGCCGGGCTGTTCATCGTCAGCGAGGGGCTGTCGCGGACCGGCGTCGCGTCGTGGGTCGGTCAGCGCATCGTCGCGGTCGGCGGCAGCGACGAGCGGCGCCTGGTGCTGCTGCTGATGCCGGTGGTCGCGGTGCTGTCGGCGATCATGAGCTCGACCGGCGTGGTCGCACTGTTCGTGCCGGTCGTGCTGACATTGGCGCGCGAGGCCGGGCTCGACCCGGCGCGCCTGCTGATGCCGCTGGCGATCGCGGCGCTGGTCGGCGGCATGCTGACGCTGATCGGCACGCCGCCCAACCTGGTCGTCAACCGCGCGCTGATCGACGGCGGTCAGAGCGGCTTCGGCTTCTTCGACTTCACGCTGATCGGCGGCGTGATCCTGGTCGCGGCGATGCTCTACGTGCTGACGCTCGGGCGCCGCCTGCTGCCCGGCGGACGCGGCGCGGCGGCGCCGGCATCGGGGCGCCGCCGCCTGCACGAGCTCGCCGAGGCGTTCGGCATCCGCGACGGCCTGCACCGCCTGCGCGTACGCGCCGACTCGCCGCTGGTCGGGCGCACGGTCGGCGAGGAGGGCCTGCGCCGGCGCCACGGGCTGACCGTGATCGCGCTGCAACGCCAGGGGCGCCTGCTCGGCGCGCTGCTGCCGGTGCTCAAGGAGACGCGCCTGCAGGCCAACGACATCCTGATCGTCGTCGCCGATGACGCCACGGTCGGTGCCTGTGCCGATACCCTCGGCCTCAGCCACCAGGGCTTTCCGCACGGCCTGCAGCGGCGCTTCCGCGAGAGCTTCGGCGCCGCCGAGGCGCTGGTCGTGCCCGGGTCGTGGCTGATCGGCAAGACCCTCGAGCAGGCCGGCTTCCGCGGCCGCCACAACCTCAACGTGCTGTCGATCCGCCGCGGCGACGGCCCGCTGGCGCTGGATTTCCGCGAGACCGGGATCCAGTCCGGCGACGTGCTGCTGGTCGCCGGCGGCTGGGCCGACATCGAGCAGCTCGCCGGGCCGCGCAGCGACCTGGTGCTGCTCGAGCTGCCGGTCGAGGCCGCCGAGCACACCCGGCACGCCAACCAGGCGCCGTGGGCGGTGCTGATCACGCTGGCGATGCTGGCGCTGATGGTGACCCAGGCGCTGCCCAACCTGGTCGCGGTCATGCTCGCGGCGCTGGCGATGGTCGCGACGCGCTGCGTCGGCATGGAGGAGGCCTACCGGGCCATGAACTGGCAGAGCCTGGTGCTGATCGCCGGCATGCTGCCGCTCGCCGACGCGCTGCAGAAGACCGGCGGCGCGGCGCAGATCGTCGGCGTGCTGACCGGCGTGTTCGACGGCCTCGGGCCGTACGCGATCCTCGCCGGGCTGTTCGTGCTGACGTCGCTGTTCAGCCAGTTCATCTCCAACACCGCGACCACGGTACTGGTCGCACCGATCGCGCTGAGCCTCGCGCTCGACCTCGGCTATGCCCCCGAGCCGTTCATGATGACGGTCGCGATCGCCGCGTCGACGGCGTTCGCGACGCCGGTCGCGTCGCCGGTCAACATCCTGGTGCTGGCGCCCGGGCAGTACCGCTTCGCGGATTTCCTGCGCGTCGGCGTACCGCTGCAGCTGCTCGCGCTGTTGTTCACGGTACTGCTGGTGCCGCGGCTGTTCCCGCTGTAGGGGGCGGAGGGCAGAGGGCAGAGGGCAGAGGGCAGAGGGCAGAGGGTGGAGGGCAGAGGGTGGAGGGCCAAGGATTGAGGGCAGAGGTATCGGTCTGCCGGGGACGCGGTCCGGCGCCGGCGACTATCATCGAAGGATAGGCATACCCCGCATTGGCCGGGCGGCTGTGGCCCGGACCCGGAGGGCGCACAGGATGCGACCGCGCGCGAATCCAGCAACCGCCCCGGCCGGCATGTCGCGGCGGCGTTTCCTGCGCTGCGCGGCCGGCATCGCCGCTGGGGTGGCATGCGGTGCCCCGCGGGCAGCCGTGCGGACCCCGCCCGACCGCATCACGCTGTTCCTCGGCGGCGACCTGATGGGCGGCCGCGGCATCGATCAGGCGCTGGCCGTGTCGGTCGATCCGCAGCTGCACGAACCCTACCTTGGCGATGCGCGCGACTACATTCGGCTGGCTGCGGCCCGCAATGGCCCGCTGGCGCTGCCGCTCGATGCGGCCGACGTGTGGGGCGATGCGCTCGGCGAACTGCGGCGCGCGTCACCCGTCGCGCGGATCGTCAATCTCGAGACCGCGATCACCACCGGCGGCACGCCCTGGCCGGGCAAGCGCATCCATTACCGCATGCACCCGGCCAACACCGGCCTGCTCACGGTCGCCGCGATCGACGTCTGCGCGCTGGCCAACAACCATGCGCTCGACTGGGGGCGTGCCGGCCTCGCCGACACGCTGCGGGCGCTCGACACGGCAGGCATCGCCCATGCCGGTGCCGGCGCCGACGCCGCCGCGGCGGCGGCCCCGGCGGTGATCGCGATCGGCGGCGCCAGGCGCCTGCTGCTGTTCGCGCTGGCCGCGCCGGACGCCGGCGTGCCGCGCGCGTGGGCGGCGCAGCGCGAGCGCGCCGGGCTGCAGCTGGTCGACCTGTCCGCGACGCACGCGGCCGACCCGGTGAGCGGGCATATCGCGCGCTACCGGCGGCCGGGGGATGTCGTCGTCGTCTCGATCCACTGGGGCGGCAACTGGGGCTACCGGGTGCCTGCCGAGCAGCTGCGGTTTGCCCACGCGCTGATCGACAGCGGCGCCGTGGACCTCGTTCACGGTCACTCGTCGCACCACCCGAAGGCCGTCGAGCTGTATCGGGACCGCCTGGTCCTCTACGGCTGCGGCGACCTGATCAACGACTACGAGGGGATCCGCGGTCACGAGGCCTACCGCGGCGACCTCGGGCTGATGTACCTGGCGACACTGGATGCGGCCGACGGTCGCCTGCTGGCGCTCGAACTGGTGCCGCTGCAGCGCTACCGCTTCGCGTTGCGGCGGACCGCGGCGGCCGACACGGCGTGGTTGCTCGCGCTGTTGGATCGCGAATCGCGCTGCTTCGGTGTGCGCTTCGCCGGCGCCGCGGACGGGCGCCTGCGCCTCGTCTGAGTGGGTGTGTCGCCAAGCGGCTGCGCGATCCCGCCCGGGCATCACCACATCAGGTCATCGGGCACCTTGTAGGCGGCGTAGGGGTCGTCGTCGGCCGGTGAGTCGTCGTCGGGCAGGTCGATGACCAGGCTCGGGTTGCGCGCGCGGATCTTGTCGGCGATCGGTGGCGGCACGAGTTCGAAGCTGCCGTTGTCGTTGACGATCACGAGCTTGCGTGCACTGATCTGCCGGTGCAGCGCCGGCGACACGTACAGGCGCTTGATCTTGTCCTTGTTCTGGAAATTGAACGCGACGTCGTCGTCACCCGGCCGGCGTTCGACGCGGTGCTCGCGCACCAGCTGGCGGACCTGCGCGGCGACCTCGCGCTGGCGCCGCACCTCGTCGCGCTGCTGGTTGAGTTCGCGGTCGCGCGCCGCCTTCTCGGCACGCTGGCGCGCGACCTCCGGGTCGACCGGCCGCTGCCGCGCGGCCTGCTTGGCCTTTTTGCCCTGCGGCGGCTTGCGCTTCTTCGATTTCTGCGCCTGGTTGACCTGGTCCTTGGTGACCAGGCCGGCCTGCAGCAGCTGGTCCTGCAATGAATTGCCCACGTCTATGTCCCTCGTGACGGTGTCGCGCGTGGCGACGATCGCCGCGGATTATCGTTCAGCGTTGCGGGCGAATGCATGACAGGCGACGAATCTGCGAGACGGTTCGCGTGCCGGACACGCGGGTCAGCGCGTGGCCTGGCTCGGGATGTCCCAGCTCTTCAGCCGGTTAAGGTACAGGCGCGCGCGGCCGTCGCCGTAGAGCCAGTGCTCGAACTTCTTGATCGTCTTGCTGTTGTCGGGTTCGCCGAGGATACGCATGACCTCCTCCTTGGGCATGTTGCGCGCCAGCAGGCCCCAGTTGGCGGCGTTGCGCCAGCCGCCCGGCTTGGGCTCGACCTTGAGCGCCTTGTTGGTCGGCACACCGGCGTCGATGCGTGACTCCAGCGCGTCGAGGCGTGCCTCGAGGGTCTCGACCTGCTGCTGCAGGCGCTCGATCTGCTGCGCGGCGCCGCCGTCGGCGGCGTGGGCGCCGGCGGCGAGCAGCGCGGCGGCGACGATCAGCGTTGGGGCGGTGCGGTGGATTTCGCGCATGGGGAGGTCAGGCTCGACGGGCTGTGATGATGACGGCCAAGCGTACCAAAGCCGCCGCGGTTTGCCAGATGTGAATTACCGAGCCCGACCACGGCCAGGCGCACCACGACGGTGCGTCACCGTGGTCACGGTCGCTGCGCCCAGGCCAGCATCAGCAGGCCGGCGGCGCTGATTGCGCCACTCAGCCACAGCGGGTCGACCGCGAGGCGCTCGCCGAGCAGCGCGCCGGCGAGCACGCCGCCGATCAGCAGCGCGGCACCGAAGATGCTCCACTGGGTGCGCCGGTTGCCGGCGTCGATCTGCTCGCGCAGGTCGTCGAGCTGCGGCGAGTTCCACTTGACCTCGAGCCTGCCGTCGACCGCCTTGCGCAGCACGCGGTGGGCCAGCAGCGGCAACTCGGGCAGATCCTCGGACAGCTGCGGCAGCGTGTCCTTGACGCGGCGCAGGAAGGCCTTGGGCCCGACCTGCTCGGACATCCAGCGCTCCATGAACGGCTTCGCGGTGCTCCACAGGTCGAGCTGCGGATACAGCATCCGCCCCAGGCCCTCGATATTGAGCAGGGTCTTCTGCAGCAACACCAGCTGCGGCTGGATCTCCATGTTGAAGCGCCGCGCGACCTGGAACAGCCGCAGCAGGAAGTGACCGAACGAGATCTCGCTGATCGGCTTCTCCCAGATCGGCTCGGACACGGTGCGGATCGCGGCCTCGAAGTCCTCGATGCGGGTGTCGCGCGGCACCCAGCCGGACTCGACGTGCAGCTCGGCGACCCGGCGGTAGTCGCGGTGGAAGAACGCGAGCAGGTTCTCGGCTAGGTAGCGCTGGTCGGCCGTCGTCAGCGTGCCCATGATGCCGAAGTCGACGCCGATGTAGGTGCCGTCGGGGCGCACGAAGATGTTGCCGGGGTGCATGTCGGCGTGGAAGAAGTTGTCGCGGAACACCTGGGTGAAGAAGATCTCGACCCCGCGCTCGCCGAGCTGCTTCATGTCGACGCCGGCGGCGACCAGCTCGTCGACCTGGTCGACCGGGATGCCGTAGATGCGCTCCTGCACCATGACGTTCTCGCGCGTGAAGTCCCAAAAGACCTCGGGCACGTACAGCAGGCTGCCGTCGCTGAAGTTGCGCCGCAGCTGGGTACAGTTCGCGGCCTCGCGCAGCAGATCGAGCTCGTCGTGGATGGTCTTGTCGTATTCCTCGACGACCTCGACCGGGCGCAGCCGTCGCGCCTCGCGCGAGTAGGTGCGCGCCAGCCGCGCGATCGTGAACAGCAGGTCGATGTCGCGCTGGATCGCCCTGGCGATGCCCGGGCGCACGACCTTGACGACGACCTTGCGCCCGTCGTGCATCGTCGCCGCGTGCACCTGGGCGATCGACGCCGACGCCAGCGGCTGCATGTCGAACTCGGCGAACAGCTGTGCGACCGGCTGCTCCAGCGCCTGCTCGATGATCGCCTTGGCCTGCTCGCCGGAGAACGGCGGCACCTGGTCCTGCAGCTTGGCCAGCTCGATCGCCACGTCGTCGGGCAGCAGGTCGCGGCGGGTCGACAGGATCTGGCCGAACTTGACGTAGATCGGCCCAAGGTCCTCGAGCGCGCGGCGGATGCGCACCGCGCGCGGCGGCCGCTTTCCGCCCCAGTAGAACGGCGACAGGAAGCGGAAGAAGCGGATCGGTCGGAACAGGTGCGCGGCGAGCACGATCTCGTCGAGGCCGTGGCGCAGCAGTACCCAGGTGATGTGCGCGACGCGCAGGCTCTCGCGGACCGGGATCACGGGGCGTCGCCCTTGCGGCGTCTGTTCTCCAGCAGCGCGATGCGCGCGCCGAGGCGTTCGGCGTCGTCGCGCAGGGTGTCGACATCGGCAAGGAACTCGGCGACCTCGTAGCGGTGCGGCAGCACCCGCGCCTCCTCGGTCAGGTATTCGGACAGGTTGGTGCGCGCGCTGCGCCCGAGGCGCTCGCCCTCGGCGCGTGCCGCGCGCACGCCGCGGCCGACCTCGTGCGCGGCGATGTCGCCGGTGTAGGCCGCGAGCCGTTCCTCCCAGTCGATGTCGAGTGCGGCCAGCGCCGCGCTGAGGCGTTGGGCGACCCGGGTGTCGCCGTCGATCCTCACCCGGCCGGCGAACAGCTGCGCATGGCCGTCGGCGCTGTCGCTGGCGCGCAGCAGGTCGAAAGGGCTGCCGGTCAGCGTCGCGTCGGGTTCGCCCTCGAGGCCGCCGACCAGCTGCAGCCGGCCGTCGTGACCGGGTACCAGGTTCAGCGCGATGCCGGTGCCGCTGAGTACGATGCGCACGACCTTGCCGTGCAGCGCGGCCAGCCTGTCGGCGGTGTCCGGATCGAGTGCGACGACCGCGTTGAGCGCGCGTTCGAGCGATTCGAGGGCGAGGTCGCGGACGGTCATTGGTCGGCACCGAGTATCAAACGCAAAGCACGCAAAGGCTCAAAGGACACAAAAGAGATTGCGTTCAATGCTGGTTGTGGCCTCGAGGTGGCGAAAGTGTTCGCAGGGTCGCAGGACCGGTGTGGCTGAACCTGCGGACAGTCGAGTCGATTGCATTTCTTTGAGCCCTTTGCGCCTTCGAGGCCTTTGCGTCCTGAGACTCGATGCCTGATTCAGAGCTTGAACCCGCGATGCACCGCGACGATGCCGCCGCTGAGGTTGTGCACGTCGCAGCGCTCGAAGCCGGCGTCTTCCATCATGCCCTTCAGCGTCTCCTGGTCGGGGTGCATGCGGATCGACTCGGCGAGGTAGCGGTAGCTGTCGGCGTCCTTGGCGATCAGCTGACCCATGCGCGGCAGGATGCTGAACGAGTACAGGTCGTAGAGTTTCTCCAGCGGTCGGTTGACCGGCTTCGAGAACTCCAGCACCAGGGCGCGCCCGCCCGGCCGCAGCGCGCGGTACATCGCCGCCAGCGCGCGCTCCTTGTCGGTGACGTTGCGCAGGCCGAACGCGATCGTGATCAGGTCGAGGCTGTCGTCGGCGAACGGCAGCGCCTCGGCGTCGACCTGCGCATAGGCCAGGTTGCCGGCATGCCCACGGTCGATCATGCGATCGCGGCCGACCTCGAGCATCGAGGCGTTGATGTCGGTCATCAGCACCAGGCCGTCGGGACCGACCAGGTCGGCGAAGCGGTCGGCGAGATCGCCGGTACCCGAGGCCAGGTCAAGTACGCGCTGCCCGGCACGCACACCGGCCAGCTGGATCGCGAAGCGCTTCCACAGGCGGTGGATGCCGAACGACATCACGTCGTTCATCAGGTCGTAGTTCGCGGCGACCGAATCGAACACGCCGCGCACCAGGCCGGCCTTCTCGTCGCTGTCGACGGTGCGGTATCCGAAGTGGGTGCTGTCGGGGTCGTCGGCCATGGCTGGGTGTCCCGGGTCGGGCATCGGCGTGGGGCGCGCTTCAGGCAGCCGGCTCCTTGCGCGTGTAGCCGTTTTCCTTGAGCTCGTCGAGGTACTGCGCCCACAGGTCGTCGTAGTGCTTGCCGAGATTGTACAGGGTTTCCCACGAGTAGATGCCGGTGTTGTGCTCGTCGTCGAAGTGCAGCACGACGGCGTAGTTGCCGACCGGCTCGATGCGGTCAATGTTGACGCCTTCCTTGCCGAGCGGCACGTTGCGCTGCCCCGGCCCGTGACCCGCGACCTCGGCCGACGGCGAGTAGACGCGCAGGTACTCGGCCGGCAGCTTGAAGTTGGCACCGTCGTCGAACGCGACCTCGAGGACCCGCGACATGCGGTGCAGGTTGAGTTCGGTTGGCGTGGGGGTGGTCATGCGGCTGTCCTCGTTGCGCGTGCTGTGCGGCGAGTGTACCGGCTAACGACTGCCGGCCCTAACCCGCGGCGCGTGGGGGAAGCCGGTGTCGGCGGCGGCCGGTGCCGGCGTCGTGCGGCGCGCCGCAGGCGACGCTATGCTGCAGCGATGCGTTTCCCGATCCGCGGTGTCGCCGCACTCGCCGGCTGGCTGCTGCTCGCCGCCATCGTGTTGTCGGTCGCCCACGGCGGCGGCAGTGGCCTACCTGCGTGGCCCGCCGGCGCGGCGTTCTGGCTCGCCGGGCTGGCACTCGCGGCACGCGTGCGCGGCCTGCAGCGGCTGCAGACACTGCTGATGCTCGCGGTCGGCGCTGCCGGCCTGGTGTTTGCCGCAGCGCACGGCGGCACGGCGCAGCTCGGCAAGGCGCTGACGACCAACCAGGCGCTGCTGGCGATGCTCGCCGCGGTCAGTTTCCTGCGCCTGATCAGCCTGCCCGAGGCCGCTGCCGGCGAACCCGACCCGCACGGGCCGCGCGCGCTGTGGCGCACGCTGCTCGGCGTGCACCTGTTCGGCTCGGTGATCAACCTGTCGGCGGTCATGATCCTCGGCGACCGGCAGAGCCGGCAGGCGCCGCTGACGCCGTTGCAGGCCACGGTACTGTCGCGCGGTTTCTCGCTGGCCGCGCTGTGGTCGCCGTTCTTCGCCGCGATGGGGGTCGCGCTGAGCAATGCGCCGGGGGCGCAGCTGCCGGTGCTGTCGCTGGTCGGGCTGCCGCTGGCCGCGCTCGGCCTCGCGACCAGCGCCTGGTCGCTGCGCCGGCACGCGGCGGTCGGCGACTACGTCGGTTACCCGATGCATTTTGCCGCGCTGTGGATACCGGGGCTGCTCGCGCTGCTCGTGCTCGCCGCCCACGCGGTCTGGCACGCGCTGCCGATCCTGACGCTGATCGCCGGCCTGTCACTGGCGCTGACGCTCGCCGTGCTGGCCGCGCGGCACGGTGCCGCTGCGCCCGGCCGGCTGCGCGCGCACGTCGCCGACGGGCTGCCCGGCATGTCCGGCGAGCTGGCGCTGTTCCTCGCCGCCGGCGTGCTCGCCGCCGGGATCGCCAGCGCGGTCGCCAGCGTCGGCCTCGCCATCGACCTCGACGGCTTCGATGCCGCTGCGGCCAGCGTGCTGCTGCTGTCGATGGTGGCGCTCGCGGTCGCCGGTGTGCACCCGGTGATCAGCATCGCGACTGCACACGGCCTGCTCGCACCGCTGGCACCCGATCCCAACCTGCTCGGCATCACCTACCTGATGACGTGGGCCGCGGGCGTCGCCTGGTCGCCGCTGTCCGGCATGCATCTGGCCATTCAGGGCCGGTTCGGTATCGACCCACGCGGGTTCCTGCGCTGGAACGCCGGGTTCACGCTGCTGATGTTGGCCGCTGACGTCGCGATGCTGCACCTGTACGCGGCGTTCGCCGCCTGAAAGGCCGGCCCGCGTAGCGCAGGGCGCACCGCGGACGTCACCAGTCCGGCGGTGCAGGCGGGTGCCCGGTCCGTCAGACAAGGTAGCGCCCGGTACGTCGGCCGCGCGCCGCTGCGTCACTGACCTGCCGCGGTGTTAGGCTGACCTGCGTCGGCTTTGGCCGGCGGCCGAGCGCGTGCCGTCAGTCAGTCAGCGGGGCGGCGCCGAGCAGTAGGTGATTGGCGGCACAGCACGCCAGGCTGGCGGCACGATCCGGCCGGGTGCCGTCGCGCGGCGGCGGGAGGGACGCGATGTGAGCGACGAGAATCGTGACCTGGATGCCGGCGCACGGCGCAGCCGGCGCCGGGTGTTGGGGGTCATCAGCTACCTGCTCGGCTGCGTGCTCGCGGTCGCGACAGTCGTCTATGGCGTCGCGATGTTCGCGATGGACGGCAACGTCGTGCTGCGCGCACTGGCCGCGGTCGGCCTGCTGCTGTGCGCACTCGGCCTGTTGGTTGCCGCCGAGGCCTTCTTCGTGCCCAGCGTGCGCGACGTGCTGGCGCGTGACCGGCGGCCGCCGGTGCTGTACCTGCGGCCGTTCGGCGAGGACAAGCCGCTGGTCTACGACGTGATCAGCTCCGGCGAGACCGTGACCGTCAACAGCGCCAAGGCCGAGGACTTCCTGCTCGCACTCAACGCCATCGGGCCGCTGGTGTCGATCGCCGAGCCCGACTGGGCGGCGCGCATCGGCATGCACCCGCACGGCGCCTACCGCGACTTCGTCGGTGGCGGCGACTGGCAGGCGCGCGTGCGCCAGCTGCTCGACGGCGCCGGCATGGTCGTGCTCGCGGTCGGCGATTCGCCAGGTATCGAATGGGAGATCGAACAGGTGCGCCGGCGGGTCGGCCCCGAGGACCTGCTGCTGTACCTGCCGCCGCGTCCGGCCAGCGCCTTGACCAAGAAGGGCCGGGCGCGGCGCGAGCAGGCGGTCTATGAGCAGTTCGCGCCGTTGGTCGAAAGGCATTTCGGCGTCCGGATGCCGCCGTTCAGCGCCGCGACCTACATCATCGGCTTCACGGCCGACGGCGGCCCGGTGTTGCCGGGCGACACGCCGCCCACCTGGTCGGCGAGCGAGCAGGGCCGTGTCGCGAAGGCGATTCGCGCCCAGCTCGACGCCGTGCTCGCCCGGGTGCGCCCCGGCACCGAGCTGCGCGGCCATCGCCGGCTCGGGCGCGCCGCGGCCTGGGTCCGCGGCGGCGTCGCGGTGGCGCTGGCGCTGGCCACCCTCGGCGTGATGCTGAGCGCCTGGGACGGGCGGCGCTCCGGCATCGGCGACGTCGCGGTCTATGGCCAGGCCGCCGTGCACGCGCTTCCCGGGACGCTGCTGACCGTCGGCTGGGTACTGCTCGCGCGCTACTTCCGTCGCGCCTGGGTCTGGCTGGTGCCGGCCGCGGTCGGCGTCGCGACAGCGATGAACGCGCTGTTTACGCTGTTGCTGGTCGACCATCCGCAACTGATCGACGCGTACGCGCTCGATCACTGGTATGTGATCGTCGGCTGGTTCGTCGCGATGCTGGCGGCGGTCACGGTGCTGGTGCTCGGCATCGCGATGCTGCAGCGGCCGCCGCCGGGCGCGACGCGGCACTGAGTCGCGCGCTAGTATCGCCCGGTCGATGGCGCGGCGACCGGGGGGGCGGAGCACGCGATGTCAGGGGTCTTCGTCAGCTACCGGCGCGACGACAGCCAGGGATTCGCCGGTCGCCTGGCCGACGATCTCGCCGAGCGCCTCGGCGCCGACCGGGTATTCCGCGATATTGAGATCCCGGTCGGCAGCGACTTCGGCGACGTCCTGGACCGCGCGATCGCCGCCAGCGATGTGCTGCTGGTCGTGATCGGGCGGCGCTGGGCCGGCGATTCCCGCGACGGCGAGCGCTCGCGCCTGTTCGAGCCGACCGACTGGGTGCGCGGCGAGATCGAGGCCGCGTTCGCGCAGCGCAAGCAGGTCGTGCCGGTGCTGGTCGGCGGCGCACGCATGCCGGCGCGAGCCGACCTGCCAGAGAGCATCCGGCGCCTCGTGACGCTGCAGGCCGCCGAGCTCAGCGACCGCCACTGGGACGCTGCGGTCGACGCATTGGCCGATCGCCTGCGCGTGTTGTGCCCGGCGCTGGCCGACGATCGGCCGGCCGCGGATCGCGACGCGACGCCGGCCGAGGTGCTGCGCGATCTCGGTGAGCGCCTGGTCGACGAGGTCGTGAGCCGGCGTCGGCCACGCCGGTCATCGCCGAGCCCGGCGCCGAGCACGACCCGGCGCGTGCTGCACGCGACCGGCCGCGGGCTGCGCAAGATCCTGACGACGCTGCTGGTGCTGGCGCTGCTGTACGTCGGTATCCGCCTGTTCGGCGACGCGGCGCTGCTCGGCCAGCTCGATGCCTTCGAGGCGCGCCTGCAGATCGGCTGGGAGCGGCTGCTGCACTATCTGCAGCGGGTCGGCGCCGATGCCGTGCCGGTCCTGAAGGCCGGCCCGTGAGCGCCGTCGACGGCGCCGTGACGCTGGCGCCACCGAACGCGCACGCGGTCGCCGTGATGCTGCTGACCGCGGTCGCGCTGCTGCTGTTCACGCGCGAGCGCATCGCGCTCGAGACCTCGAGCCTGTTCGTGCTGGTCGTGCTGGTCGTCGGCTTCACGCTGTTCCCGTTCGCGCGCGACGGCGGCGTACTGCATGCCGAGGACTTCCTGCTCGGCTTCGGCCACGAGGCGCTGGTCGCGGTCTGTGCGCTGATGATCGCCGGCCAGGGACTGGTGCGCACCGGCGCGCTGGAACCGGTCGGCCGGCTGCTGGCGCGTGCCTGGGGGGCGGCGCCGCAGCTGTCGTTGCTGCTGACGCTGGTCGTCGGCGCACTGTTCAGCGCGTTCGTCAACAACGTGCCGATCGTCGTGCTGCTGCTGCCGATCCTGGTCAGCGTCGCGTTGCGTACCGGCACGGCGGCCTCGGGCGTGCTGATGCCGATGGGTTTCGCGACGCTGGTCGGCGGTATGAGCACGACGATCGGCACGTCGACCAACCTGCTCGTGGTCGGCGTCGCCGCCGACCTCGGCCTGCGCGAGCTGGCGATGTTCGATTTCGTCGTGCCGGTCGCGATCGCCGGCGGCGTCGCGCTGCTGTACCTGTGGCTGGTCGCGCCGCGCCTGCTGCCGGTGCGCGACAGCGGCCTCGGCGACACCGCGCCGCGCGTGTTCACGGCACAGCTGGTAGTCACCGCGGACAGCTACGCCGACGGCCGGACGCTCGCCGACGTCGTCGACAAGACCGGCGGCGAGCTGCAGGTCACGCGCGTGCTGCGCGGCGAGCAGACCTACCTGCTGCCGCTGCCGGACGCCAAATTGCGCGCCGGCGACCGCTTGCTGCTCAGCGACAGCGCCGAGCGGCTCAAGGAATACGAGCAGGTCCTCGGTACGGCGCTGTACTCGGGCGACGACCCGGTCGACGACGAACACCCGCTGCAGGCCACCGACCAGCAGCTGGCCGAGATCGTCGTCGTGCAGGGCTCGCCGCTGACCGGTACGCGGCTGGCCGTGTCGCGCTTTGCCGAGCGCTACCAGCTGCTGGTGCTGGCGCTGCACCGCGCCGGCTGGCAGCGCCAGGCGGTGCGTGCCGGCGTCCACGACGTGACCCTGCGGGTCGGCGACGTGCTGCTGATACAGGGGCCGCGCGAACAGATCGCGGCGCTGCGCAGCAGCGGCGATGCGCTGGTGCTCGATGCGACAGCGGACCTGCCGACGACCCGGCGCGCGCCGCTGGCGCTGACGATCATGGCCGGCATCGTGCTGGTCGCCGCGCTCGGCTGGGTGCCGATTGCGATCAGTGCGCTGGCCGGCGTGCTGCTGATGCTGGCGACCGCGTGCCTGAGCTGGCGCGATGCGGCGCGTGCACTGAGCACGCCGGTGATCATGATCGTCGTCGCCAGCCTCGCGCTCGGCAGCGCGCTGCTGCAGACCGGCGCGGCCGACTACCTGGCACGGCTGTTCGTGCAGGTCACCGCCGGTGCGTCGCCGAGCGTGCTGCTCAGCGGCCTGATGCTGTTGATGGCGCTGCTGACCAACATCGTCTCGAACAACGCCGCGGCGCTGATCGGCACACCGATCGCGATCGGTATCGCGCGCGAGCTCGGGCTGCCCGGCGAGCCGTTCGTGCTCGCGGTGCTGTTCGGCGCCAACATGAGCTACGCGACGCCGATCGCGTACAAGACCAACCTGCTGGTCATGAGCGCCGGCGGCTACCGCTTCGGCGATTTCCTGCGCGTCGGGATACCGCTGACGCTGCTGATGTGGGGCATGTTCTCGTGGCTGCTGCCGACCCTGTACGGCCTGTGAACGGCCGTGGCCCGTCGCACGCGCCGCCCGCCAGGCTGCTCGCGGTGCTGCTGCTGTTGTCGTCGAGCGTGTCCGGCAGTGACCCGCGGCCGCCGCCGGTCCCCGGCCTTACCGGCACTGGTGAGCGCGTGATCGAGGATTCGCGGGCCCATCCGTGGCGCGCGATCGGGCGCCTGCACGGCACGCCCGACACGCACTGTACCGCGACCGTGATCGCTCCGCGCCAGGTGCTGACCGCCGCGCACTGCCTGTGGGACAGGTACCGCGGTCGTTGGCTGCCGCCGAGCGCACTGCGCTTTCTCGCCGACTTCCGGCACGGTGGCTACGGCGTGCAGGCGCTGGCCGCCGCGATCCGGATCGGTGAAGACTTCGACACGCGCTTGCGCCACCCGGCGCGCGACTGGGCCGTGCTGACGCTCGATCGCAACGTCGCCGCAGTCACCGGCACGCTCGACCTCGCCGCACGGTCGCCCGCCCCGGGAGACGCGCTGATCCTGGCCGGCTACGGCCGCGACCGACCGCACCTGCTGACCGTCGATCGTTGGTGTCGCGTCGCTGGGGTCTGGCATGCACAGTCGCTGTTCACGCACGACTGCGATGCGACATTCGGTGATTCGGGCTCGCCGCTGCTGCTGCGCACGGCGCAGGGCTACCGGATGGCCGGCCTGCACAGCGCGTCGCTCGATCGCGCCGGGCGCGCGCGCGGTGTCGCGGTGATGGCAGCGGCCGTGCGTCGCGGGCTGTCGGCCAATCCGGTGACACCGCCGCTGGGCGGTGTCGAGGTCTGTGGCCATGGCATCGGCGCGCAGCCCGGGCCGGTGCTGCGCCAGCCCGGCCGGGCACCGTTGCCGCCGGTCGTCGCCGACCGGGAGAGCCCGCAAAGCACCGGATAGGCCGCGGCGGCGGCGCGGGTCGGCATGCACGGGGTGCCACTAGCGCTGTGCCGGATCGCCGTTGACCTCCACAATCGGCATGGCCGGTCGCGCGGCGATGCGTTAGCCTCGCGGCCTCAGCGCAATCAACCACGACGGAGACACGCATGGCCAACGAGGGTTACCACGAACCGATCGCCGAACTGTCCGACGCCACGCGCGACATGCACCGCGCGATCACGTCGCTGATGGAAGAGCTCGAGGCCGTCGACTGGTACAACCAGCGCGTCGACGCGTGCAAGGACGACGAGCTCAAGGCGATCCTCGCGCACAACCGCGACGAGGAGAAGGAGCACGCGGCGATGGTCCTCGAATGGATCCGCCGCAAGGATCCGACCTTCGATCATGAGCTGCGCGACTTCCTGTTCACCGACAAGCCGATCGCGCACCAGTAGCCGGTCCGGGCGCGCCGCGGCGTCACGCGCCGCCTGCCGGCGGGCCGGCCGGGTCGTGCATATCGGTGTCGTCGAGGCGCTCGCCGGGGTCCTCGACCGGGCGTTCCGACAGTGCCGTGTCGACCAGCGCCCGTTGCTGCGCCCGGTGTAGCGCGGCGTCACCGCAGGCCGGCGACGCCGACGGTGCGCGGCCGGCGTATCCGAGCGACTGGCCGTCGCCGGTCAGCACGCGCAGGTGGTGCTGGATCTGGTACCAGGCGCCCTGGTTGCGCGGCTCCTCCTGGCACCAGACGAGCTCGCTCGCCGCACCACAGGCCGACAACAGCTCGGCCAGCGGCCGGCGCGGAAACGGATACAGTTGCTCGACGCGGACCAGCGCGATATCGTCGATGGCGCGCTCGCGGCGTGCCGCGAGCAGGTCGTAGTAGACCTTGCCGCTGCACAGCACGATCCGGCGCACACGCTCGCGCGCCAGCTCGTCGACGTCCGGCAGCACGACCTGCAGGCCGCCGTCGCTGAGTTCGTCGAGCGAGGATTTCGCCAGCGGGTGGCGCAGCAGGCTCTTCGGCGTCATGACGACCAGCGGGCGGCGGAAGCGGCGCTTGATCTGGTCGCGCAGCAGGTGGAAGAACTGCGCCGGCGTCGTCGGCACCCAGACCCGCATGTTCAGTTCGGCGCACAGCTGCAGGAAGCGTTCGAGGCGCGCCGACGAATGCTCCGGGCCCTGGCCTTCGAAGCCGTGCGGCAGGAACAGCGTGAGCTGGCACAGCCGCCCCCATTTCAGGTAGCCACTGGCGATGAACTGGTCGATGACCATCTGCGCGCCGTTGGCGAAGTCGCCGAACTGCGCCTCCCAGATCACCAGTGTCCCGGGCATCGACGTCGCGTAGCCGTACTCGAAGCCGAGCACCGCGAGCTCGGACAGCAGCGAATTGATGACCTCGAAGCGCGGCTGGCCGTCGAACAGCCCGGCCAGTGGCACGTGGGTCGCGAAGGTCTGCTGGTTGTGGTACGCGGCGTGGCGGTGGGCGAAGGTGCCGCGGATCGAGTCCTGGCCGGACAGGCGCACCGCGACGCCGTCGTCGAGCAGCGTCGCGTAGGCGAGGATCTCGGCCATGCCCCAGTCGACGCCGGTGTCGCCGGCGAGCATGCGGCGGCGCTCGTCGACGACCCGGGCGACGCCGCGCTGCAGCGTGAAGCCGTCGGGCACGGCGATCGCGCGCGTGCCGAGGTCGACCAGGCGCGCGCGCGGCACGCGGGTCGCGACGACCTCGCCGGGACGCGCGTTGAGGTACTGCTCCCAGTGCGCCTCGTAGCCGGTCGGCGAGCCGCGCAGGAACTCGCGGACGACGACCTTGCCGTGCTCGAGCGCGCTGCGGTAGCTGTCGCGCATCTCGTCGGCGACGGCGGCGCCGATCACGCCGTCGTCGACCAGGCGCTGCGCGTAGCGCGCGCGCGTCGTCGGCAGCTCGCGGATGCGCCGGTACATCTGCGGCTGGGTCATCATCGGCTCGTCGGCCTCGTTGTGGCCCTGGCGGCGGTAGCAGACCAGGTCGATGACGACGTCGTTGTGGAAGGTCAGGCGGTAGTCGAGCGCCAGCCGGGTCACGAACAGCACGGCGTCGGGGTCGTCGCCGTTGACGTGGAAGATCGGCGCCTGGACCAGCTTGGCGACCTCGGTGCAGTAGCGTGTCGAGCGCGCCTCCTGCGGGTGACTGGTCGTGAAGCCGATCTGGTTGTTGACGACGACGTGGATCGTGCCGCCGGTGCCATAGGCCGGCGTCTTCGACAGGTTCAGCGTCTCGGTCACGGTACCCTGGCCGATGAACGCGGCGTCGCCGTGCACCAGCACCGGCAGCACCAGGTCGGTGGCATCGTCGGCGTGGCGGTCCTGGCGCGCCCGGCAGCCGCCCTGCACGACCGGGGCGATGACTTCGAGATGCGACGGATTGAACGCCAGCGACAGGTGCACCGGTCCGCCCGACGTGCGGATGTTGGAGTAGAAGCCCTGGTGGTACTTGACGTCGCCCGAGCCGCTGCGCGCGTCGGCGCCGTTGCCCTCGAACTCGGAGAACAGCTCGCTCGGCGCCTTGCCGAGCAGGTTGACCAGCACGTTGAGGCGACCGCGGTGGGCCATGCCGATGACGATGTCGGTGACGCCGCGCCGGCCGCCGCCCTGCACGATCTCGTCGAGCAGCGGGATCAGCGAATCGCCGCCCTCGAGCGAGAAGCGCTTCTGGCCGACGTAGCGCCGGTGCAGGTACTGTTCGAGCCCCTCGGCCGCGGTCAGGTCGCGCAGCGTGTCGATGCGTACCGGCGCGCTGTGCTGGTCGGCCCAGCGGCCATGGGTCGATTCGAGGCGCTGCTCGATCCAGCGGCGCTGATCGCTGGCCGAGATGTGCATGTGCTCGCTGCTGACCGTGCCGCAGTAGACCGCCTCGAGGATGGCGATGACATCGCGCGCCGGGCGCGCCGACTCGGCGTCGATCGACACGACGCTGATCGGCTCGCCGAGTGCGGCCGCGTCGAGACCGTAGTACCCGGGATCGAGTTCCTGCGGCCGCAGGCGCGTTACCAGGCCGAGCGGGTCGACGTCGGCGAACAGGTGACCGAGCATGCGGTAGGCCATGATCAGGCGTTCGATCCGCGACACCGGGGTAGCGTCGGCACCGATCACTGCCGGCGCCGTGCGCAGCGCCTGGCGCGGCCATTCGGCGCCGGCGCCGTGTTCGAAACCGTAGAAGAAGCTGCGCCATTCCGGTGCGACGTTGTCCGGCGACTCCTGGAATGCCTCGTACAGCTGGTCGATGTACTCGGCGTTGGCGCCGGTGAAACCGGAGGCGCGGCGTAGACTGCTCAGCGAATCATCCATCTGGTTGCTCGATAGTCGCCATTGCGCGACCGTGCTGGCGGCGCGCCCGGCACGCCGGGCGCGCGCTGTTGTGGGTATTGGGGAAGTCTAGGCCGCGGTCGCCCGGGCGTCATTGACGCCGGGCAGACCACTGCCGGTATGCGGCCGTGCCACGCAGCGTGCGGGGTGTCGGCGGCATCGCCGCGCAATCGGGGCGCGCATGCCGCCGCTGACGGCGCAGCCGCTACATCGCGTCGATCTGTCGCGACCTCAGGTGGCGGATGATGATCGGGTCGGTGCGGTTCTTCGAGGTTGCCGCCTTCATGAAGATCACGACCCGATCGATGTCGCGGATGATGCCCTTCACGCGCTCGCCGTCTTGCTGGGCATCGCTGATCGACGAGAACGCCATGTCCATCAGGTCCTCGTCGTTGCGGGCGATGCCGATCGTGTACGCGACGTAGCAGGCGAGGCGAGGATGTCGGCGGTCGATGCGCTGCGCGAAGGCGCGCCAGGAGCGGGTCCATTCGCGCCACTCGACCGCGGCCACGTCGGCCTTGACGATGCGCAGGAACAGGGTCACCTTGATCAGTTCCTGCTGCCAGTCCCAGTCCGCCGCGGCGTTGGCTTCGCGTTCGCGCGCGATCGCCCGCGCATGGTGGTGCTGGCAGTGATCGCACTGGTAGTAGCAGGCCAGCACATAGGCCAGGTACTCGCGCTCCAGCAGGCTCAGCACGAACGGATCGGATTCGCCGGGAACGCCGGTGAAAACGTGGGCGTGGAGTTCGGTCAGGACGTCGTTGAACGCGCGTCCGAGGATCGGTTGTTTGTCAGACTTCGACACGGTACAGCTCCCGTCTTGCAGTACAGCTTGCATCTCTGAGGGTGTCGGCACGACGCGGCAGGGCCTGAACGGCGCCCGCCGGGCGGCTCAGGCGGCGCGCCGGTCGGGCCGCACGACGGCGAACAGCGCGAGCGCGAACACCGCACCAAGGGTGTCCGCGAGCATGTCCTTCTGCGCATCCCAGATGTCGCCCTGGGAGCCGAGGAACTCGATGCCGGCATCGCCGCCCTCGAGCACGGCATACCACCATTCGATGATCTCGTAGGCCGCGGCGATCCCCATGACCAGCAGCAGCGCGAAGGCATTGGCCGGCAGGTAGCGGCAGTGGCCGCGACGCAGCATCCATTCGGCGGCAGGGAAGGCATAGAAGCCGACCGCGAAATGGCCGACGCGATCGAAGTGGTTGCGCTCGCTGTCGATCAGCACGCTGAACCAGTCGAACGGCACATTGGCGAACGTGTAGTGACCGCCGAGCGTGTGCCAGAACATCCACACCGCCATCAGCGCATACGCGGTGTTGCTGAAGCGGAAGCGCCGGTAGGTCAACGCCAGCGCCGCGAACACCAGCACGACCGGGATGATCTCGGCGATCCACACGGTGCGCGACACCGGGTCGATCGCGAGGACGAGGAAGTAGACAACGAAGACGATGGCCAGCCAGTGGGGGAACGCGAGACGCGACATCGATCATCCAGTGGGTTGTTGGTCGTCGCAGTGTACCCGGCTCGGCCGCTTGGGATCGCAACTCCTCGGCCGGTGTGGTGCACACCACATTGTCCGGCGCCGGCGTCGCCGGCGGGCGGCGTTCTGCGAGCCAGTTCCGCGAGCCACCGGGTGATCTGCCGCTAGATTAGGCGACAACAGACGAACGCCACGTAGAGGTAGCCGCCATGAGAAACGTTCCGAAAACGCTTGCCAGAGATGGCATCAAACAGGCCGGCGTCGAGCTGCTCGTGCTGTTCGTGCTGACAACGGTAGGGGTTTCGATCCTGTTTCAGATGCACTGGTTCTGGGCCATGCTGCTGGCACCGTTCGCGATGCTGGTCTTGCTCGCCGGCGTCGCCGTGTTCGTGCAGGCGCTGTGGATGACGGTACTGGGCCTCGAGCGCATCGGCCAGGCCTGCGGACTGCGCAAGAGCCCGCTCGCCTGATCCGACAGCGTCGGTCAGCGCCAGACGCCGTCCTTGCCGCTGTGCGCATCGATCACGCGGATGTAGTTCAGGCGCTCGTACTCGGACGGATCGAGGACGCTGTCCTGACTCATGCGGCCGCGGAAGTCGTCGACGCTTGAAAAACCCTGCCGTTCCATCCACTCGTTGACATCGCCGATCACCCGCGCCAGGTGCTGCGGGCCGTGCTGCAGCAGCGCGTGGCAGAGATGCACGACATCGGCACCGGCGAGCAGCAGTTTCACGGCGTCTGCGCCGGTGTGGATGCCGCCGGTCGCGCTCAGCGAACAGTCGATGCGCCCGTGCAGCATCGCCGCCCAGCGCATCGCGACCAGCGCATCCGACGACACCGTCGGCGGCAAGGTGTGCTTCAGACGCATGCCCTCGACGTCGATGTCCGGGTGGTAGAAGCGGTTGAACAGGGTCACGCCGCTGACGCCGGCGCCTTCCAGCTTCTTGACGATGTTGCCGACCGAGCTGAAGAACATCGACAGCTTCATGTTGATCGGCAGCGACACCTGTTCGCGCAGCTCTTTCAGGAGCGTGATGTAGCGTTGCTCGACGTAGTGGCCTTCCTCCCAGATGTCGCCGGCGACGTAGTAGGCGTTGAGTTCGAGCGCATCGGCGCCGGCGTCGGCGATCTCCTTGGCGTGTGTCATCCAGCCGCTCGCGGTCACGCCGTTCAGACTGGCGACCACCGGGATGTCGACGGTCGCCTTCAATGACGAGATCTGCTCCAGGTAGCGGTCGAGCTCGCCCGGGAAGTCGGCATGATCGGGCAGGAAGCCGTCGGCCTCGGGATTGCCGGTCTCCTGGTGCGACAGGAACTGCGTCATGCCCTCCTCTTCGGCCTGCACCGCCTCCTCGAACAGCGAGTACATGACGATCGCCGCCGCGCCGGCGTCTTCGAGCTGCTTTGCGGCATCCAGATCGCGTGACATGGGCGACGCCGACGGAACGAACGGATTCTTCAACTGCAGGCCGAGCCAGGTCGTGGTCAGGTTCATGATGCGATTCCTCTTCTTGGCGGACGCAGAGGACTCGTGTGCCCCGTCCCGCAGTTAACGTATCGTTCAGCGCCGTTGCAGCGGATTATCGCTAGGCATGCGATCCAGGGCCAGTCGGCGCCGGTCCGACGGCATGCCACGACGCCAGCGGTCATCGGCAACGCCGCGCACGGCGCGCTGTCCCGCAGCGTCGCGCCGCGGCGGCGCGCAGACCGCTCGAGTACCCGCGACACCGCGTTGGCCGCGGCGGTACTCAGTCGCTGTCGTCATCGCCGACGGCCAGTTTCGCCAGCTGCTCGTAGAGGTGGAACTTGGCCCTGGTCTGGTGCTGGGCGGTCGCCATGAAGCGCTGCGCGGCATCCGGGTGGGTGCGTTCGAGCACGGCGAAGCGGGTCTCGCTCATCGCGAAATCGCGGTACGGGATGCTCGGTTCCTTGGAGTCGAGGTGCAGCGGATTCTCGCCGGCAGCGACCTTGCGCGGGTCGTAGCGGAACAGTCCCCAGTGCCCGGCGTTGACGGCCATGCCCTGCTGGCGCAGGTTGTTCGCGAGGTCGATGCCGTGCGCGATGCACGGCGAGTACGCGATGATCAGCGACGGGCCGTCGTAGCTCTCGGCCTCGAGGAAGGCGCGCAGCACCTGCACGTCCTTGGCACCGTACGCGACCTGGGCGACGTAGACGTTGCCGTAGGCCATCGCCATCATCGCGAGGTCTTTCTTGACCACCGGCTTGCCGGCTGCCGAGAACTTGGCGACCGCGCCGAGCGGCGTCGCCTTCGATGTCTGGCCGCCGGTGTTCGAGTAGACCTCGGTGTCGAGCACCAGGATGTTGACGTTGCGCCCGGAGGCCATGACGTGGTCGACGCCGCCGTAGCCGATGTCGTAGGCCCAGCCGTCGCCGCCGATCAGCCAAACGCTCTTCTTGACCAGGAAGTCGGCGATGCCTTCGAGGGTGCGCGCCGGCAGCCGGTCGATGGTCGCGAGCTTTGCCTTCAGTTCGTCGACGCGCGCGCGCTGTTCGAAGATTTCCGCCTCGCTGTGTTGTTGTGCCGACAGGATCGCATCGACCAGGGTCTCGCCGATGTCGCCGGCCAGCGTCTGCAGCAGTTCGCGCGCGTGCTCGGCCTGCTTATCGATCGCGACGCGCATGCCGAGGCCGAACTCGGCGTTGTCCTCGAACAGCGAGTTGCTCCAGGTCGGGCCGCGGCCGTCGGCATTGGTCGTGTACGGCGTGGTCGGCAGGTTGCCGCCGTAGATCGACGAGCAGCCGGTCGCGTTGGCGATCAGCATGCGGTCGCCGAACAGCTGCGTCGCGAGCTTGACGTAGGGCGTCTCGCCGCAGCCGACGCAGGCGCCCGAGAACTCAAACAGCGGCTGCATGATCATCGCGCCTTTCAGCGTCGTCTCCTTGAGCTTGCTGCGGTCGAATTCCGGCAGGCCGACGAAGAAGTCCCAGTTGGCCTGCTCGACGGCGAGGCGGTCGGCGATCGGCACCATGTTCAGCGCCTTGCGCTGCGGGTCCTGCTTGTCGCGGATCGGGCAGATCTCGACGCACAGGCCGCAGCCGGTGCAGTCGTCGGGCGCGACCTGGTAGGTGATGTGGGTGTCGGGCGGGAAGTCCCGGCCGCCCTTGACCGGCGCATGCACGAAGCCGTCTGGTGCGTTCGCCGCGAGCGCGGCGTCGAACACCTTGGAGCGGATCGCCGCGTGCGGGCAGACCAGCGGGCACTTGCCGCAGTGCGTGCACAGGTCGATCTCGAGCTGCGGGATCTCCAGCGCCAGCTGGCGCTTCTCATAGGCCGCGGTACCCAGCGGCCAGGTACCGTCGGCGCTGATCGCGCTGACCGGCAGGCTGTCGCCGCGGCCGGCGATCAACGTCGCGGTCACGCGCTGCACGAACTCGGGCGCGTTCGCCGCGACCACGGGCGGCATCTCGAGCGTGCTGCTGACTTTGTCAGGCACCGCGACCGCGTGCAGCCCGGCCAGTGCCGCGTCGATCGCCGCGTAGTTGCGTTCGAGCAGGCGACGGCCCTTGCGACCGTAGGTCTTGGCGACCATGTCCTTGATCTTGGCGATCGCCGCGGCGCTGTCGAGCACGCCGGTGATCGCGAAGAAGCACACCTGCATGATGGTGTTGATGCGCCGCCCCATGCCGGCCTGCCGGGCGATGCCGTAGGCGTCGATGACGTGCACGGCCAGGCCCTTGTCGACGATCTGCTGCTGCACCGTGCGCGGCAGGCTGTCCCACATTGCGTCCGGCGCGACCGGGCTGTTGAGCAGGAAGGTGCCGCCCGGTGCGGCCTTGTCGAGCATGTCGTATCGGGTCAGGAAATTCGGCTGGTGGCAGGCGACGAACTGCGCCTCGCCGCTGCCGATCAGGTAGGTCGAGCGGATCGGCCGGTCGCCGTAGCGCAGGTGCGAGACCGTGACCGCGCCGGCCTTCTTCGAGTCGTACTGGAAGTAGCCCTGGACGTGCCGGTCGGTGTTCTCGCCGATGATCTTGATCGAGTTCTTGTTCGCCGACACCGTGCCGTCGGAACCGAGGCCGTAGAACACGCAGCGCGTGACCCCGGCGGCCGCGTCCGGCGCGAACCCGGCGTCCCAGTCGAGGCTGGTCTGCGTGACGTCGTCGTCGATGCCGATCGTGAACGGGTTCTTCGGCGGTGCCTTGGTCAACTCGGCGAACACCGCGGCGACCATGCCGGGCGTGAACTCTTTCGACGACAGGCCGAAACGGCCGCCGACGATGCGCGGCATGAGTGAGCGCTTACCATCGGCCACCGCCAGCGATAGGGCACTGAGCACGTCCTTATACAGGGGTTCGCCGTCGGCGCCTGGCTCCTTGGTGCGATCGAGCACGGCGATTGCCTGGACGCTTTCGGGCAGCGCGGCGAGCAGGTGCGCCGGCGAGAATGGGCGGAACAGCCGCACCTTGACCAGGCCGACCCGCTCGCCACTTGCGACCAGCGTCTCGACGGCCTCCTCGGCGGCACCCAGCCCCGAGCCCATCAACAGCACGACGCGCTCGGCGTCGGCCGCGCCGACGTATTCGAACAGGCCGTAGCGCCGCCCGGTCAGTTCGGCGAAACGTGCCATGACCCTGTCTACAATGGCGGGTAGAGCGGCGTAGTAAGTGTTTACTGACTCGCGGCCCTGGAAGTACACGTCGGGGTTCTGCGACGTCCCGCGCAGCACCGGGCGGTCGGGGCTCATCGCACGGCTGCGGTGCGCGATCACGAGGTCCTCGTCGATCATCGCGCGCACCGTCGTGCGGTCGAGCTGGCTGATCTTGTCGACCTCGTGCGAGGTGCGGAAGCCGTCGAAGAAGTGCAGGAACGGGATCCGCCCGGCGAGCGTCGCGGCCTGGGCGATCAGCGCGAAGTCGTGGACCTCCTGCACCCCGGCCGAGCACAGCATCGCGTAACCGGTCGCACGGCAGGCCATGACGTCGGAGTGGTCGCCGAAGATCGACAGCGCCTGGACGGCCAGCGAGCGCGCCGACACGTGCAGCACCGTCGGCGTCAGCTCGCCGGCGATCTTATACATGTTCGGGATCATCAGCAGCAGGCCCTGCGATGCCGTGAAGCTGGTCGCCAGCGCGCCGGCCTGCAACGCACCGTGGATCGCGCCGGCGGCGCCGCCCTCGCTCTGCATCTCGATGACCTGCGGCACCGTGTCCCACAGGTTGGTGACACCGACCGCCGACCAGTCGTCGGCCCACTCGCCCATCGGCGACGCCGGCGTGATCGGATAGATCGCGACGACCTCGTTGGTCAGGTGGGCGATGCTCGCGGCGGCCTCGTTGCCGTCGATCGTGACCTGGGTGGCGGCCATGGCTGGATTCCAATGTCGGCCTGCTCTCGATCTAGGTTGAAACCGGCCGCCCGGACGGGCAACCGCGCGCGTCTTATTGCTTGACGTGCGTCAAGGCCGGCCGATGCGCGGGTGTCGCGCCCGGGCGGCGACGGGACGGCCCTCGCGGCGCGCGCCGCGCGACCCGGCCAGGCGGCACCGGCCGGGCAGCCCGATTCAGGCGATCATCGGCAATCCTGTCGATAAAATCGCGCAAAAAGGCGCCAAGTGGCGCGAAACATCAGAAGATGCCTTCCTCGCTGCCGAGCGGATCCGGCACCGACTGCCACTGTGAACGCAGTGTCTTGCGGAACAGCAGCTTCTCGCGCGCCGATTCCGGGAGGTCGGTGAAGCGGAACACGCCGCGCGCGATCAGCAGGTCGATGACGTCCTCGAGCACCCGTACCAGGTCGACGTCGAGGCGGCGCAGGAAGGCCTGCACGCCCGGATCGTCCGTCGTGACCGGTTCGGCGTCGCCGCTCGGGGTCGCCGACAGGCCGCTGATCTCGCCTTCGGCGTCGCGTACGATGTACACCTGCTGCATCTTGCTGGGCTCGCTTAACTGTCCGAATCTGTTCAGGTTTTCGGACGCAAGGACGATAACTTTACGGATACACGCTAGGCTAGATGCGAATTAATCGCCCAGAGATCCGTAGACAGGACTGCCGGTGAGCGAAACTGCCGCCCAAACCGAGACTTACGCCGCTGCCGCCGAGCCCGACCCGCTGGTCGGCTGCGCGCTGCTGCTGGCCCGCCTGCACGGCCTGCCGGCGTCCGAGTACGCGATCACCGCCGGCCTGCCGCTGCGCGACGGGCGCCTGATGCCGTCGCAGTTCGAGCGTGCCGCACGCCGCATCGGCCTGCGTGCGCGCCTCGTCGAACGCGGCCTCGAGCGCCTCGACGCGCTGGTCACACCGGCCGTGCTGCTGCTGCGCGACGACCGCGCCTGCGTGCTGCTCGAACCGCTGGCCGACGGCGCCGCGCGCATCCAGTTGCCGGACAACCCGGAGGGCGAGACCCGTCTCGACGGCGCCGAGCTCGCGGACCTGTACAGCGGCTACGCGATCCTCGCCAGCCCGGCGCACCGCTACGACGCGCGTACCCCCGACGTCGGCGACGACCGCGAGCACGGGCACTGGTTCTGGGGCACGCTCGCCGACAACTGGCGGATCTACCGCGACGTGATCCTGGCCACGGTGCTGATCAACCTGTTCGCGATCGCCAACCCGCTGTTCGTCATGAACGTCTACGACCGGGTCGTGCCCAACCACGCGCTCGAGAGCCTGTGGGTGCTGGCGATTGGTGTCACGGTCGTCTACGCCTTCGACTTCCTGCTGCGCGGCCTGCGCGGGCGTTTCATCGACGTCGCCGGGAGCCGCGCCGACATCGCGCTGTCGGCGCGGATCTTCGAGCACGTGCTCGGCCTGCGCCTCGACGCGCGCCCGGCCTCGGCCGGCGCGTTCGCCAACAACCTGCGCGAGTTCGACGGCATCCGCGAGTTCTTCGCGTCGCTGACGCTGACCGCGTTCGTCGACGTGCCGTTCGCGCTGCTGTTCCTGCTCGTCGTCTGGTGGATCGGCGGCCCGCTGGTGCTGGTGCCGTTGGCGGCGCTCCCGCTGCTGCTCGTGTACGGCCTGTTCGTGCAGCCGCGGCTGCGCCGCGCGGCCGAGCAGGGCATGCGCGCCGCGGCGCAGAAGAACGCGACCCTGGTCGAGGCACTGGTCGAGGCCGAGACGGTGCGTGCGCTCGGCGTCGAGGGGCGCTTGCAGGGCCAGCTCGAGAACAGCGTCGCGCAGACCGCGCACTGGGGCGCCGATGCGCGTGCCTGGGCGCTGTCGGCGACCAACCTGGCGACGCTGCTGCAGCAGCTGGTCTCGGTTGGCGTCGTCGTGCTCGGCGTCTACCTGATCGCCGACGGCCTGCTGTCGCTCGGCGCATTGATCGCCGCGGTGATCCTCAGCGGTCGCGCGGTCGCGCCGCTGGCCCAGATCGCCGCGCTGCTGACCCGCTACTACCAGGCCAGCACCGCGCTGCACACGCTCGACGGCGTCATGCAGATGCCGGTCGAGCGTCCCGACGGCAAGGTGTTCGTGACCCGCCCGGTGCTGCAGGGCAGTATCGAGTTCGACCGGGTCACGTTCCGCTACCCGGAGCAGGAGCTGGCGGCACTCAGCGACGCGAGTTTCCGCATCGCGCCCGGCGAGCGGGTCGCGATCATCGGCCGCGTGGGCTCCGGCAAGACCACGATCAACCGCCTGATCGCCGGGCTGTACCAGGCCCAGGAGGGTGCCGTGCGCATCGACGGCATCGACATGCGCCAACTCGATCCCGGCGACCTGCGGCACAACATCGGCTACGTCTCGCAGGACAGCCAGCTGCTGTTCGGCACCGTGCGCGACAACCTGACGCTGGGCATCGCGCACGCCGACGACGAGCAGATCGTGCGTGCCGCCGCCGTGACCGGTGTCGCCGATTTCGTCAACCGCCACCCGCTCGGTTTCGACATGCCGGTCGGTGAGCACGGCGGCATGCTGTCGGGCGGCCAGCGCCAGGCCGTCGGGCTGGCCCGTGCGCTGGTCCAGGACCCGCCGGTACTGCTGCTCGACGAGCCAACCGGGTCGATGGACAACAGCAGCGAGGAACACATCAAGCGCGAGCTCGGCGGCGTCATCGATGGCAAGACCGTCGTACTGATCACGCACCGCGCGTCGCTGCTCGACCTGGTCGAGCGCGTCATCGTCGTCGATGCCGGCACGATCGTCGCCGACGGGCCGAAGGCGCAGGTGCTCGAGGCGCTGCGTGCCGGCCGCATCAAGCAGACGCGGTGAAGGGGGCCCGGTGAACGATACCCACAGTTTCAGCCGCGGACCGCGTGCCGACGGTTTCGTCGTCGACGCCGGCGACGCGATCCGCGCGCGCAGCGTACGCGGCGAGCGCCTGCTGGTCTGGGCCGTGCTGGCGTGCGTCGCGGCGTTCGTCGTCTGGGCCTATTTCGCTGTGCTCGACGAGGTCGTACGCGGTGCCGGCAAGGTCATCCCGTCGTCGCAGGTACAGGTCGTGCAGAACCTCGAGGGCGGCATCGTCAAGGAGCTGAACGTCGCCGAGGGCGACAGCGTGCAGTCCGGCCAGGTGTTGCTGACGATAGACGACACGCGCTTCGACTCGTCGCTGCAGGAGAGCCGCGTCCGCGAGCTCAGCCTGCGCGGTCGCGCGATTCGCCTGCACGCCGAGGCCGACGGCGCCGACGCGCTGCCCGAATTCCCGACCGCGATCAGCGACGTGCTGCCGCAGCTCCACGAGCAGGAACGCAAGCTGTTCGACGAGCGGCGCGGCGAGCTGGCCGCGAACCGCCGCATCCTCGCCGAGCAGGTCGTGCAGAGACGCCAGGCGATCGCCGAGCTCGAGTCGCGCAGCCGGCGCCTTGAACGCAGCCTCGGCCTGGCCCAGCGCGAGCTGCGCGTGACCCGGCCGCTGCAGGCGCAGGGCGCCGTGTCCGAGGTCGAGATCCTGCGCCTGCAGCGCCAGGTCAATGACCTGCGGGGCGACCTCGACGAGGCACGCCTGGCGATCCCGCGCGCCGCGGCCGAGCTGGCCGAGGTCGAGCAGCGCCGGGTCGAGCTCGACGCCGGCTTCCGCAAGGAGGCGCGCACCGAGCTCAGCGAGGTCAACGCCGAGATCAGCACGCTGCGTGCCGGCAACGTCGCTCTCGAAGACCGCGTGCGTCGCACCCAGGTGCGTTCGCCGATCCGCGGCGTCGTCAAGGCGCTGAACGTGCGCACCGTCGGCGGTGTCGTGCAGCCGGGCATGGACCTGGTCGAGATCGTGCCGCTCGGCGACAGCCTGCTGGTCGAGGCGCGCGTCAAGCCGCGCGACATCGCTTTCCTGAGCCCCGGCCTGCCGGCTCGGGTCAAGCTCACCGCCTACGACTTCGCGATCTACGGCGGGCTGGATGCGCAGGTCGAGCACATCAGCGCCGATACCTTCGTCGACGACGACGGCGAGGCGTTCTACCTGGTGCGCGTGCGCACCCAGGAACCGGAGCTGGTCAAGCACGGCCGGACGCATTCGATCATCCCGGGCATGACCGCCGAGGTCGACATCCTGGTCGGCGAGAAGAGCGTGCTGTCCTACATCCTCAAGCCGGTGCTGCGGGCGCGCGACACGGCGCTGCGGGAGCCCTGAGGTATGGCGCGGATCCTGTTCAGCGGCAACGACCTGCGCCTGCTCGGGCGCTGGGTCGGTGGCGCCGAGGCGGCCGGTCACGAGAGCCTGGTCGCGCCGCTGTCGACGCTGCGTGGCGACGGTCAGCGGACGGCCGACGTCGCGCTGGTCGATCTAGGGCCGCGCGGTGGCGCGGACACCGGCGCACTGCTCGCTGCCGTCGCCAGCGTGCCGCAGACCCGCTTCGTCGCGATGACCGCGCGCCCGGACGCGCACGAGGGACTGGCACTGCTGCGTGCCGGCGTGCGCGGCTACTGCAACCGCCTGGCGGCCCCGGCCGTCGCCGACGCGCTGCTGGCAAGCGTGCTCGACGGCGAGATCTGGGCCGGCCGCCAGGTCACCGATCACCTGCTCGCGCTGGCGATACGCGACGCGCCGGCCGGCCCGCCGGCTGCGGCGGCGATCCTCGGCAAACTGACCGCCCGCGAGGCCGAGATCGCGAACGCGGTCGCGGCCGGTCACAGCAACAAGGTCATCGCGGCCGAGCACGGCATCGCCGAGCGCACCGTCAAGGTGCATCTCAACCGCATCTTCCGCAAGACCGGGATGCGCAATCGCGTGCAACTGGCGCTGGCGTTGAACGGCCAAGCCGCGGCGTCGCGGCGACTGTCCAGCGGTTGATCGCCACCTAGTACCAAGGTTGTATGAGGCGGCGAGCGTCGCGGCCGATGATTGTCTTCGGAAACCCCAGACCGTCCGGAGATCTCGATGGCCGATACGAATACCGTTCCTACCCGCGGCGCCGCGATCGGCGAAGTCCAGGCCGTCAGCGGCCGTGTCGTGGCGATCAGCGCGAGCGGCGACGAGCGCCAGCTGGTCGTCGGCGACCTCGTGTACGCCGACGAGCTGATCCGCACGATCGGACAGGGCACGGTCGTCATCGCACTCAACAACGGCACGCGCTTCGATCTCGGGCGCGATGCCGAGGCGCTGCTCGACGACAGCGTCTACGCCGCCGATGTCGCGGCGCTGCGAGCCGCGGCACTGGCCGAGGCGGCCGAGCTGCAGGCCGCGATCGCCGCCGGTGCCGACCCGACAGAGATCGCCGACGACCCGGCCGCGGGCGGCGATCCGGCCAGCGCCGGCGAATCGGTCCAGGAAGGCGTCAGCGTCGACCGGACGGGCCGCGTCGGGTTGGTTGAGGCCGGGTTCGAGACCAGCGGCCTGGAGCGCGACGTCGACCCGTTGCTGACCGATCCGATCGCGTTCGGCGACGCTGCCGACGACACAGCGGCGGGGTCGCCGTTCGTACCGCCGACCCCGGTCGTCAGCATCCTCGTGACCAGCGTCGCCGGCGACAACGTCGTCAATGCCGGCGAGGCGGGGAGCCTCGCGGTACCGGTGACCGGGGTCGTCGGTGGCGATGCCGTCGACGGCGATTCCGTCGTGCTGCTGGTCAACGGCAATACCTACACCGGCGTCGTCAGCGGTGGTGCTTTCACGATCGACGTGGCGGGCGCCGACTTGGTCGCCGACACGACGGTCGAGGCGAGCATCACCGTGACCAACGGGTTCGGCATCAGCGCGACTGCGACCGACAGCAGCATCACGCATACGGTCAGTGTCGGTGCGCCGAACGCCCCGATCGTCACGATCACCGAAGATCTCAACAACGACGGCCTGATCAGCGGCACCGAGCTGGCCGGCGACATCGACGTCGAGGTCGGCCTGCCGGCCGGTGCGGTCGCCGGTGACACGATCACGGTGTCCGATGGCACGACCACGACCAACATCGTGCTGACGCCGGCCGACATCAGCAACGGCAACGTCACGACGACCTTCCCGAGCCCCGGCGAGGGCGGCACGATCGACGTCACGGCGACGCTGACCGACCAGGCCGGCAACACGTCGCCATCGGCGAGTGACAGTGCCACCGTCGACACGTTGGCGACACCCGCGCCGACGGTCACGATCACCGAAGACCTCAACAACGACGGCCTGATCAGCAATGCTGAACTCAACGGCGACATCGATGTCGAGGTCGGCCTGCCGGCCGGTGCCGTCGCCGGCGATACGACCACGGTGTCCGACGGCACGACCACGACCAACATCGTGCTGACGCCGGCCGACATCATCGCCGGCAATGTGACTACCACGTTCCCGAGCC
>JASJCU010000077.1 GCA_030065815.1 Gammaproteobacteria bacterium
CCATACCGGCGGCCGCGGCAAGGCCGGCGGCGTCGTGCTTGTCGACAGCCTCGACCAGGTCGAGAGCGAGGCCGCGCGCATCCTGGCCAACCGCATCGTGACCAAGCAGACCGGCGCCGAGGGGCTGCCGGTCAGTCACATCCTGGTCGAGGAGCCGACCGATATCGGCACCGAGCTCTATCTGAGCGCGCTGGTCGACCGGGCAACACGGCGGGTACTGATCATGGTATCGCAAGCGGGTGGCATGAACATCGAGGAGGTCGCCGCCGAAACGCCCGACAAGATCATCACCGTGCTGATCGATCCGGCCGCCGGCGTACAGCCCTACCAGGCTCGCCGGCTCGGTTTCGCACTCGGCTTCGCGGCCGCCCAGGTCAAGCAGTTCCAGAAGATCCTGTTCGGCCTGGTCGAGCTGTTCCACCGCGAGGACGCGAGCCTGGTCGAGATCAATCCGCTCGTCGTCACGCCGGACGGCGACCTGATTGCGCTCGACGCCAAGATCAACCTCGACAGCAACGCGCTGTACCGCCACCCGGACCTGTTGAAGATGCGCGACATCAGCCAGGAAGACCCGCGCGAGGCCGCCGCGGCCGAACACGACCTGAACTACATCACGCTCGACGGCAACATCGGCTGCATGGTCAACGGTGCCGGCCTGGCGATGGCGACGATGGACCTGGTGCAATTGCACGGCGGCACGCCGGCGAACTTCCTCGACGTCGGCGGCGGTACGACCGCGGAGCGCGTCGCCGAGGCGTTCAAGATCATCCTGTCCGACGACAAGGTCAAGGCCGTGCTGGTCAACATCTTCGGCGGCATCGTGCGCTGCGACCTGATCGCCGAGGGCATCATCACCGCGGTGCGCGACGTCGGCATCGAGGTGCCGGTCGTGATCCGCCTCGAGGGCACCAACGCCGAGCAGGGCCTGAAGCTGCTCGACGACAGCGGGCTCGCGCTGGAGACGGCGTCCGACCTGACCGAGGCGGCCGAGAAGGTCGTCGCCGCGGCCGCGTGAGAATTTTTGGACGCAGAGGTCACAGAGAAGCGCAAAGGTCGCAGAGGAGAAGTCTGTCCATTGCAGCATTTCAAACCCTCTGCGTACTCCGCGCTTCTCTGCGGACTCTGCGTCCCCAGACCCCTACGGGATAGGTGCACATGAGCATACTGATCGATAAGAACACCAAGGTGATCTGCCAGGGCTTCACCGGCAAGCAGGGCACGTTCCACTCCGAGCAGGCGATCGCCTACGGCACCAACCTGGTCGGCGGCGTCACGCCGGGCAAGGGCGGGCAGACCCACCTCGAGCGGCCGGTGTTCGACACCGTGCACGACGCAGTCGCCGAGACCGGCGCCGACGCCAGCATGATCTACGTCCCGGCGGCGTTTGCCGCGGACGCGATCCTCGAGGCCGCCGATGCCGGAATCAAGGTCGTCGTCTGTATCACCGAGGGGATCCCGGTGCTCGACATGCTCAAGGTGCGCGCGGCGTTGGCCGGCAGCGGTGTGCGCCTGGTCGGACCGAACTGCCCGGGCGTGATCACGCCGGACGCGTGCAAGATCGGCATCATGCCGGGTTCGATTCACAGTGCCGGCAAGGTCGGCATCGTATCGCGGTCGGGCACGCTGACCTACGAGGCGGTGTTCCAGACCTCGCGTCAGGGTCTCGGCCAGAGCACCTGCGTCGGCATCGGTGGCGACCCGATCCACGGCATGAACTTCATCGACTGCCTGGAGCTGTTCCAGGCCGATCCGCAGACCCAGGGCATCGTCATGGTCGGCGAGATCGGCGGTACTGCGGAGGAGGACGCCGCGGAATTCATCGCCGACAATGTCGACAAACCCGTGGTCGCCTACATCGCCGGCGTCACGGCGCCACCCGGCAAGCGCATGGGCCATGCCGGTGCCATCATCAGCGGCGGCAAGGGAACGGCCGACGGCAAGTTCGCGGCGCTCGATGCGGCCGGGGTCGCGACCGTGCGTTCGCCGGCCCAGATCGGCGCGCGTATGGCGCAACTGCTGGGCTGAGCGTCCGGCGTCGGAACCGGCGGCGTCGGGCCGGCGCCTGGTGTAACCTTGGGCGGCGTCGAACAGGGAGTGCCGCAGACGTTGACCACGATTGCCCTTGCCCAGATCAACCTGCTGGTCGGTGACATCGCCGGCAATGCCCGGCAGGTCATCGCCTGTGCCGATCGCCTGCGTGGCAGCGCCGATATCGTCGTTTTCCCCGAGCTGACGCTGACCGGCTACCCGCCGGAGGACCTGCTGCTGCGTCCGGCATGCGACGCGCGCGTCGCCGCGGCGCTGCACGACATCGCCGCGGCCGCGGTCGGAGTGACCCTCGTGATCGGCTACCCGGCGGTGCGCGATGGGGTGCGCTACAACGTGGCCGGCGTACTGCGAGACGGCGTCGTCGAGGCCGAGTACCGCAAGATGCAGCTGCCCAACTACAGCGTGTTCGATGAGCGGCGCTACTTCGAGCCGGGTGCCAACGCGGTCGTGTTTGTGCAGAATGGCGTGCGCTTCGGTCTCAGCGTCTGCGAAGACATCTGGTTCGATGCCCCGGTGCAGCGCGCCGCCGCGGCCGGTGCCCAGGTACTGCTCAACCTCAATGCGTCGCCGTTCCACGAGGGCAAGGGCCAGGAGCGCGAGACCCTGGTCGCCGACCGCGCCGCGCGGTTCGGCGTCGCCGTGGTCTACGTCAACCTCGTTGGCGGCCAGGACGAGCTGGTGTTTGACGGCAGTTCCTTCGTCGTCGACGCCGGCGGTGAACTCAAGCATCGCGCCGGGCAGTTCAGCGTCAGCGAGACCCTGGTGGGCTTCGAAGACGCCGTGCCGCAGGCCGGTGAGATCGCGCCGTTTGCCGAACGTGAGGCGCAGATCTACGCCGCGCTGGTGCTCGGGACCCGAGATTATGTCCGCAAGATCGGTTTTCGCTCGGTCGTGCTCGGCCTGTCCGGCGGGATCGATTCGGCGCTGACCCTGGCGATCGCCGTCGACGCGCTCGGCGCCGAGAACATCGAGGTCGTGTCGATGCCGTCGCGCTACACCGCCGACATCAGCAATGCCGACGCGTTGCGGCAGGCCGAGCTTCTCGGCGTTGCGCACCAGACGATCTCGATAGAGCCGGCCTTCGAGGCGTTTCTCGGCATGCTCGCCGAGACGTTCGCCGGTACCGAGCCGGACGCAACCGAGGAAAATATCCAGGCCCGCTGCCGCGGCATCGTACTGATGGCGATCAGCAACAAGCGCGGTCGCATGCTGTTGACCACCGGCAACAAGAGCGAGATGTCGGTCGGATACGCGACGCTCTACGGCGACATGGCCGGCGGATTCGCGCCGCTCAAGGACGTGCACAAGACGCTGGTCTACGCGTTGTCACGCTGGCGCAACCGCGACGCCGAAGTGATCCCGCAACGCGTCATCGAGCGGCCGCCGTCGGCCGAACTGCGCCCCGACCAGAAAGACACCGACAGTCTGCCAGACTACGAGCTGCTCGATGCCATCCTCGTGCGCTACGTCGAGCACGACCATTCTGTCGATGAGATCGTCGACGAGGGCTACCCGCGTGCCGATGTGGAACGCATCGCGCGGATGGTCGACAGCAACGAGTACAAGCGTCGCCAGGCGCCGCCCGGCGTGAAGATCACGCGCCGTGCCTATGGCCGCGACCGGCGCTATCCCATCGTCAACGGATTCTGATTAGAATACCGCGCGTCACCATCTGCTGCCGCCAGCAATAGCATACCCCGGGGGAGAACCTGCAATGAAAAAAGTCGAGGCCATCATCAAGCCTTTCAAGCTCGATGACGTGCGTGAGAGCCTGTCGAACATCGGCGTGACCGGTATGACCGCGATAGAGGTCAAGGGATTCGGTCGCCAGAAGGGGCACACCGAGCTGTACCGCGGTGCCGAGTATGTCGTCGATTTCCTGCCCAAGCTGAAGATCGACGTCGTCGTCAGTGACGATCAGGTGGACGCGTGCATCGATGCCATTACCAGCGCTGCCCGCACCGGCAAGATCGGTGACGGCAAGATCTTCGTCACCAGCGTTGAGAAGGTGGTGCGGATTCGCACCGGCGAGGAAGACGACGACGCGATCTAGATAGATCGCCCGGAGCAGCGCCCCCGGTGCCCGGTGAGCGGACCGGATTTGCTCAGTTCTCGTCGAGTTCAAAGAACTCCCAGAGCTGCAGGCCGAACGGCTTGTCCTCGATCTGGCGCTGCGGATCCGGTATCAGACTGCCGTTTTGTTCATTGAGGGCGAGCACGCGGCGGGTATCGTTCTCGAGCTCCGCCATGCCCAGCTCGGCATACGCGGCAATCATCAGCTCGAGGGCGTCACGCACCGCGGGCGTGCGCTGGAAGTTCTGGACGACGTACTCGGCGCGATTCGCCGCGGCGAGAAAGGCGCCGCGCTTCATGTAGTAGCGCGCGACGTGAACTTCGTAGCGCGCCAGGTTGTTGCGCAGGTACAGCATCCGCCGGGCGGCGTCTTCGGCATACTCGCTGTTCGGGAACTGGCGGACCACTTCGGCGAAATCCTTGTAGCTGTCCAGCGCCGCGCCGGGGTCGCGCTGCGACGTGTCGGTCGGCAGAAAGCGGTCGAGGAAGCCCAGGCTGCGATTGAAGTTGGCCAGGCCTTTCAGATACAGCGCATACGCCGCTGCCGGGTGGCGCGGGTGCAGCTTGACGAAACGATCGGCGGCGGCGATTGCCGATTCCGGCTCGGCAAATCGGTAGTAGGCGTAGGCCAGGTTGAGCTGTGACTGGTGGGCATACTTGCCGAACGGGTAGCGCGACTCGAGGATCTCGTAGTACTTGATCGCGAGTTCGTAGTTGCCGGCGTCGAGTTCGGCCGTCGCCTCGTTGAACAGGCGTTGCTGGCTCCAGCCCTCGGTCTCGTCCTTGTCGGTGAACCCGGCGCAGCCGCCGAGCGCGACGGCGAACAGCAAAATCCAGAGGTTTTTGCGCAACATCGGCGATAATCCGCGGAAATCGATGACCCCGACGATTATACCGGAACCCCGTTGAACGATCCGAAGCCCGCTGAATACGCACTGGATGCCACGGTGGACGCCGAAAGCGCAGGCCTGCGCCTCGACCAGGCGCTGGCGGCACTCTTTCCGGACTATTCGCGCAGCCGCCTGCAGGACTGGATCCGTGACGGCCGGGTCAGTGTCAACGGCGAACAGCGGCGGCCGCGCGATCGCGTCGAGCTGGGCGATCACCTCGCGCTGCGTGCCGTCGCCGAACGGCAGGTCGCGTGCGAGCCACAGGACATCCCGCTGCGCATCGTGTTCGAGGACGAACACATCATCGTCATCGACAAACCGGCGGATTTTGTCGTTCACCCGGCCGCCGGTAACCCCGACGGCACCGTGCAGAACGCGCTGCTGTACCACGATCCGGCGCTGGCCGAACTGCCGCGCGCCGGCATCGTGCACCGCCTCGACAAGGACACCACCGGGCTGATGGTCATCGCGCGTTCCCAGGCCGCACGCACGCACCTGGTCGAAGCGATCGCGGCGCGCGAAGTCAAGCGCGAGTACCGCGCCATTGTCGTCGGCAGCATGCCGGCCGGCGGTACGATCGACGCGCCGATCGGCCGTCACCCGACCCAGCGCACGCGCATGGCGGTCAATCCGACGGGCAAGCCGTCGGTCACGCATTTTCGTGTGCTCGAGCATTTCCGCGGCCACACGTTGCTCAAAGTGATCCTCGACACCGGCCGCACACACCAGATCCGCGTCCATATGGCACATCTGCGACACCCGGTGTTGGGCGACCCGCTGTATGGCGGACGGTTGCGGCTGCCGGCCGGCGCGTCCGAAGGACTCAAGACCGTGTTGCGCGGCTTCCATCGCCAGGCGCTGCATGCCAAGCGCCTCGAGCTCGAGCACCCGGTCAGCCGGCGCCCGCTGCGCTTCAGCTGCCCGATCCCGGCCGACATGCGCGCGTTGATCGATGCGCTCGCCGCCGATGCCGACGTGCACTGGCAGGATCCGGATATCGACGACTACGCCGCATTCGACGACCATGACGCCGACCGCGATTGAGCTGATCCGCCCGGACTGGCCGGCGCCGTCGCCGGTCGCCGCGTGTTCGACGACCCGGACCGGCGGCGTCAGCGCGGCACCGTGGGACAGTCTCAACCTCGCCATGCATGTCGGCGACGACCCGGGCGCCGTGGCCGCGAACCGCGCCCTTCTCGCGGCCGAGCTCGACCTGGGTGCCGAACCCCTGTGGCTGCGACAGGTACACGGGACGCGGGTGCGTGCCGTCGGCGACAATGACGACTGCGCCGATGCCGCGTTCAGCGATCGCGCCGCGCAGATCTGCGTCGTGATGACTGCGGATTGCCTGCCGGTGCTGCTGTGCAGCCGCCGGGGCGATGCCATTGCGGCCGCGCACGCGGGCTGGCGCGGCCTGCTGGCCGGCGTCCTCGAGCAGACCGTGGCGTGCTTCGGCGGCGCGGCAGACGACGTGCTCGCGTGGCTCGGCCCGGCAATTGGGCCGCAGGCCTTCGAAGTCGGTGACGACGTGCACAATGCCTTTGTCGACGAAGATCCGGCGGCGGCGGCGCACTTCGCCGCCAACCGGCCCGGTCATTGGCTGGCCGATATCTACGGTCTGGCACGGATGCGGCTGTCGCGTGCCGGTGTCACGGCGGTCTACGGCGGCGGCCGTTGCACGTACAGCGACCCGGAGCGGTTTTTCTCCTACCGCCGCGACGGCGTTACCGGCAGAATGGCCAGCCTTATCTGGCTGCAACCCTGAACAGACGGGACATCACGATGAGCGACAACTGGTACATGCTAACCCTGATCGGTGAGGACAAGCCGGGCATCGTCGCCGCGATCACGCGCAGCCTGTTCGATCTCGGCCTCAATCTCGGTGAGACCTCGATGCTGCGCCTCGGTGGCAACTTCACGATCATGATGATGGTCTCGGGGATCCACGAGGAGCAGGCACTGCGCGCGCAGCTCAGGCCCGTCATCGAAGCCCAGGGCATGTGCCTGCATATCGATCCAATCCGCGCCCAGCTGCATGAGCACGTCCTGCCGAACATCCAGGTGACCGTCAGCGGCGCCGACCGTGCCGGGATCGTCGCCCAGGTCACCGGGGCGCTGGCGGCCTGCGGCTTCAACATCCTCGACCTCGAATCCGACGTCGCCGGCAGCGCCGACGAGCCGGTCTACATCATGCAGATCGCCGGCGTCGCGGATGTCTCAGTCGAGTCGATCGAGGCGGCACTGGATCCGCTGCGCCGGGACGGCGTCGACGTCAATGTCAGCGCCATCGAGACCTACATCGGCTGAGGTTGGATGTGGCGATACTCGACATTCTCAAGCTCCCGGACCCGGCGCTGAAGCAGCTGTCCGAGCCGGTCAGCGAATTCGACGACGAGCTGCTTGCGTTCATCGCCGATCTCGAAGAGACGCGGTTGAACGGGCCAGCGGCCGTTGGCATCGCGGCGCCCCAGGTAGGCTACGCCAGGCGCATCGTCATCATCGACTGCTCGACGACGCGCAAGCCGGTACCGAACCATGGCCACCTGGTTCTCGTCAATCCGGAGATCACGCACTGGGAAGGCTACGAGCCCGGCCGCGAGGGCTGCCTGTCGGTGCCGGACTACACCGGCAACGTGATCCGCGCGACGCGCATCCATCTGGTCGCCCAGGACCCGCACGGCAGCCCGCTGGAATTTGACATGGAGGGTTACGAAGCGCGTGCCGCCCAGCACGAGATCGACCACCTCGACGGCATGTTGTTCGTCGACCGTGTGGTCAGCCGCCGTGCCGATCTGTTCAAGCGCAAGGTCTACCAGAAGGGCGGTAAACGCAAGAACTGACGCGTTTTGCCGCTACAGGCGACAGGCTTTTTGGTCCCCCCAGGCTCGGCGGGGTCGGACTCGAGGCTCGGCGGGGTCGAACTGGAAGTCGCCGATGTCGGGCCCGGAACTCGGTCCGGTCGGCACGGAAACGCCAATGGATCCAATACCAGGACAAATCTGATGCATGGCATGCTTCTGCTCGCACTCTGTACTGTCTTCAGTGTCATGGCCTCGGTGTTGCTGAAGCAGGCCTCGTACTCCGTCTCGGCCCAGTTTTCGCTGGTCGAGCTGGGCGGCAATATCCACGTCTGGCTCGGTGGAATGGCCTACGCGGCGGCATTCGTCGGTTACATCTACACGCTGCGCACCGTGCCGCTGTCGCTCGTGCAGCCGACGATTACCGCAGGCGTGTCGGTGTTCACGGCGCTGGTTGCCGTATGGTTCTTCAAAGAACCGATGAGCGCGCTGAACTGGGCGGGGTTGCTGCTGGTCTGCAGCGGCGTGTTCATGCTCTTCGTTGGTCGGGTCTGAGTCGCTGCCGCGATACCGACATCAGCGACATACCGCATTCACCCGGCGGTCTTCTCGAACTGCCCTGCAAAGTGAAGATCGGCGTCGAATAACAGCGAGAAAGGTTGCGGATAGAGGCCGAGACGGACGATCCGTCGGCGTTGCTGCAATCCGGACCTCGTCATCGCTGTCTGCCAGTCCCCCGAGGACAGATAGTTGTAAGGCAATACGACACCGTGCGCGCGGTTGCCGACCCAGTCCATGAAACGCAGGACCTGTGCCTGCCATCGGCTGTCGGCGACATGGTCTTTGATCACCACCCAGCGGCGCGCAACCCGTGCGCACTCGGCGAGCACGGCCACGGGGTCGTCGCAGTGATGCAGCACGTCGACGATCGTCACGGCGTCGAAGCTGTCGTTGTCGAAGGGCAGGGTCCTGCCGTCATAAGCCGTGACCGGAATGAAGGTGTGTGGACGGATGTAGACGTCGACCCCGGTGAAGTCGACACCTGGGAGCAGCTGCGAAACGGCGACCGCCAGTTCACCGGTACCCGCACCCACGTCCAGTACCTGTCGCGCATCGTCAGGCAGCAGGTCGGCGACATGTGTCGCCAGGCGCCGTACGCGGCGGTTCATGACCAAGCGACGGTGGGCGCGCACGGCGAGGTTCTCGCTCATCGATCGTCCCCGGTGCGCATCTTCAGGACCCCGAGAAAGAAGGATCCGAATGCCATCTGCACACCCAGCGCGAGTGCGGTCGCTGACGGGATCGCCAGGCGCATGCCGGACTGCGGATCAAGGGTGCCGAACGCGGCCTGGCCCCAATTCAGCACTGCGCCGACGGAGCCCGCCAGGCCGCCCGCGATCAGCAGTACGCCGGCCACCAAGCCCCGCTCCAGGGTCGTGAACTCGAACAGCTTCGTCAGCATCGGGTCCTCGGGGAGCAGGCCGGCACGCGTACCGTACAAGCGCGAAAACAGACCGAGCTGAATCGTCTGATTGCCGATGATCACCGCCAGCGATGCAAACAGCATGGTGTGGATGTCGAGCACGATGCCGGCAACCCTCACCGGCCCTGGCCACAACGCCAGCAGGCCCAGCAGACCGATCAGCAGCAATGCCAGGCCGGGGTAGAGAAAAAGCCAGCGCGGGCTGAAGATCAACAGAAAACGCAGGTGTCGCCAGCCGTCGCGCCAGCTGCGCAGGTGGGGTGCGCGGCCTCGCCCGTCCGGGCTCAGCGTGGTCGGTACCTCGGTCATTTTCAGCCGATTGAGTGTGGCCTTGACCACCATCTCGCTGGCGAATTCCATCCCCGGGGTGACCAGGCCGAGGTCGATGATCGCCTGCCGGTCGAATCCGCGCAGGCCGCAGTGAAAGTCGCCCACTGGACTGCGAAACAGCAGCCGGCCGACGAAACTGAGCACCGGGTTGCCGAGGTACCGGTGCAGCTTCGGCATGGCCCCAGGGGCTATGCCGCCGCGAAAGCGATTGCCCATGACCAGCTGGTAGCCGGCACGGAGTTTCTCGACGAACCCACCGAGTCGCGAGAAGTCGTAGCTGTCGTCAGCGTCGCCCATGATGACATAGCGACCGCGAGCGGCCTCGATTCCACCGCGCAGCGCGGCACCATAACCGGGTTGTTCCACGTGGGCGACGCGCGCCCCGCTATCGACGGCGATCTTCTGCGAGCCGTCGTTACTGCCGTTGTCGGCGATCAGCACCTCGCCATCGATGCCCAGCTCGTCGAGCGACTTGCGTGCCTTGCCGATGCAGGTTGCGAGCGTCTCTGCCTCGTTCAGGCACGGCATCAGAACGGTCAGCTCCACATTGTCTTTGGCAGGGACACTCATAGATCTGCCAATAATGCCTGCGCCTTCTCGATCGACTCGGTGTCCGCCGGATCGACCGCGTAGAGCAGGTGTTGCAGCAGTGTTCGAGCCTTGTCATCTTCGCCCACGGCGACCGCTGACAGGGCATACTGAAACCGGTGTTGCGGCTCTACGGTATCGAGATAGGTGTTGACACCTTTGTCGAAGTGTTGGAATGCCGCACTGAAGTCTTTGGCGAGATACGCACAGCTGGCGAGGTGACGATGCAGTACCGGATGGAAATCGTCAGCGGCGACGGCGAATGCGGCCTCGAAATGCGCGACCGCCTCGTCGCATCGGTCCAGGTGCTCGAGAGCATTGCCCACCAGGAAGTGGCTGTTGGCGTTTTTGGGATGCGAATCGCGGAAGGCTGTTGCGGAGAGCAGTGCATCCTCGTACCTCTCGAGCTTGATCAGCAGCCGGGTGATGCCGTGCTGTACACGGTCACCGTCATTGTCGTGCCGTAGCACGCGTCTGAGCTCTTCCAGGCGCTGCTCGTCGGTGCCCTGCTTGTCGTCGAGCAGGTTGTGCGGATTCAGGTGCTTGAACCCAAAGCGTGCTACCAGATCGGGTAGCAGTTCGGCGTTGGCGTACAGCACATACAGGTCGTCGAAAAAGACCGGCCGGTAGGCCGGCTGCGACGCGATCAACTCACTAAAGCCTTGCTTGTTGTATTCGGCCGCGATCAGTCCCGGACGATAGGCGTCGACGAAACGCTGCAATGCATGCGGATCGGCGAGCGCGGTGCGTACACGATAGTGGCTCCAGGTCGATGTCGGAGGTGATTGCATATCCGCGGAGATCAACACCTCTGGATACAGGCGCCAGGCCAGGTAGCCGCCCGAGTTGGGTGGGGCGAGCAGGCGTCCCTCGATCCTCTGCTCGCGGATGAAGTCGGTCACGCCGATTGGCAGGTTTTGATCGTCCAGCGGCCATTGCTGGTAGTGCTTGGCCTGGTCGTACCAGGATACGAACGGCGCCGCCAGCATGATCATCAATGCCAGCTCGCCGATACCGAGCCCGGGTGACTTCTGCGTCCGGAGCGTCGCATCCAGCGCATCGATTGCGCCGCGCCACAGCGGCAGGCTGAGCAGCAGCCATTCCCAGATGAAACGCTGGCCGCGCGCCAACAGCACCAGGCCGACTATGCTGAGTATCACGGGTGCCGGGCGCAACTGGCGTTTTGTCAGCAGCAGGCCGTACGCCAGCAGGTTACCGATAAACAGGAAGCTCAGTGCGCTGGTTGATGTGATGACGCCACTGTTCAAATTGGGCGACAAGACTGATGCCAGCGTCAAGGTGCGCAGTTCAGTGATGTAGTGGTAGACATCCGGGGGTGTGCTGAACGGGGCGACCAGGACCTTCAGTCCGAACGGGTTGACGAGCAGTGCCGGCAGGCACAGAAGGATGCACACGAGCATGACGCGCGTTGTCCGATCCATCGGTGCGCCGCCGCGGCGCCAAAGCCAGAGTCTTTCGACGAAGTAGGCGCCGCAGATCGCTGCGCCCACTACCCATTCTACGCCGTGGACGTTGATCCAGAGTGCCGTCAGTAAGGGTAGCGCGGGCAGCCACTTGTTGCGACGCTCGAGAATCAGCAGGAACACACTGATCATCAGGAAGCTTGTCAGGTGCGGCCGTATCAGTGCAGTACGGCCCATCAGCACGATCAGCACCAGCGCCAGCAGCGCAAGTGCCCATGCCCGGCGGGTGGGCGTATCCGTGTCGCGAATCAGCAGCGACGTGATCGCGGCAATGGTCAGCCCGACGAGAACAACCCGCAGTGCCAGCAATCCTTCGTATCCGGCAATCGAATGGACGTGATAGGTCAGGGCCTGAAAGCCCCAGAAGTAGTTGACCCAGTCGCTTCGCGTTTCGGTGTACGAGAAGAACGCCGAAGCCGGCAGCTCACCGAATTCCGAGAGCAGGCGGCCGCCGTTCATGTGATACCAGAGATCGGTGTCACCGGAGCTCACCGGCGTCAGTATCAGGAGTGCGAGCGCGGCGATCATCAACGCGCCCAGGTACCAGCGGGTCATGTCGATGGTGTTGCCCAGACCGGCTTCGCTTCCGCGGTACGCCGGCTCGGACAGACGCTGATGAAGTGGGTTACTTGTGGCTTGTTTCATGACGGTGAAGGAGGTTATTGGACGATGCGTGGTTTGCACGCAGCCGGTCGTTTCGGCCATTAGCGGCGGCAGATTCTTATTCTTGACCGAGAGCCAGTCGATTGCCACGGGGCCAAGAGTGTGGCCGGTGCGAAAGGGCGGGTGGTGACCACGTTACATGCCGCCGGGCACAAAGAATGGCCCGCCCGGCCGGGTGCGGGACAACGGCAGGATCAGCGGCGAACGTGCGGCGCCAGGGCCGATAGGCACAAAGCGCAGAACGGCATCGAGAAATCCGTTTCCGTCGACGTCGCCGTAGTCGACCGCAATCAGCCGCAGGCTGGCCCGTCCAGCGTCCGGTTCGCACCGAATCGAGTGCGCATCGACGTAGAGACTGCCGTAGAACAGGCCGTCGCGCAGCGCGCAGGCAGTCGCTTGCGCGCCGCGGTCGCCGGGCTCGATCGGCTCGGACAGCGGGAAGTGCCTCAACACGCCGTGCGGGTCGGTGGCCGCCGGCTGACAACGCGTGTGTTGTTCGCCAGGGGCGCAGTCCCGGTCGATCGGCAGGTCGGCCAGGCGGGCGTTCATGAAGTCGTAATCGCTGACATGGTCCTCGATCTCGGTGAACGGGTGCCGGTTCAGATAGCCGTCGAACCAACAGTCCTCGCCCACCTTGCGCCAGAGTCGACGGGCGAGAACCCGCGTCTTGTCGGCGCTGCGCCGTTCGATCGCGTCGATCACCGCGGCGCAGTCATCTGGGATGACAAACTCGCGCTGACGCTGTCCGGAAAGCGGCAGGTCGACCGCGTAGCGCTCCACCGGCCGCCCGCTCCTCGGTTCCACGAGTAAGGCGGCGCCGTCATGGACTGTGCGCGCCGCGGCGGTGACCGGCAGGCAGGCCAGGCAGCCGTACAGCAGCGTCCGCAACGCGCAGCGACGAAAGGCGCCGTGGCGTCCGTACGGCGCCGCCTGCTGCACACCATGGGTCATGCCTTTCTGTCCTCCTCGGTCGTCTCGCCGGACGGGCTGCGCACACGCACGATGAAGGATACCCAACGGCAGCTGACGTCGCGCGCGAGGTTCAGGAACAGCTTGGAGGCGATGAACGGATGAAAATGCGTGACGTTGGCGATCGCCTCGCGGCTCAGCACCATCAGCGTCGTGTCGGTCAGGGCGACGGCGTTGGTCTTGCGGGGTTCATCGGCTAACACGGCGACGTCGCCGAAGATCTGCCCGGAGCCGAACTGGTCGACGACCGGCTCGCGGCCGTCTGCCGAGCGGCGTGGCACAGTGATCTCGACGACGCCCTTCATGACCAGGTAGAGTGCCGCGCTGTCGTCGCCGTAGCGGTACACCGCCTCGCCGGGCTCGAACTCGAGCAGCGTGCTCGACAGCACGAACTTGCGGATCTGCCACGGGCGCATGTCACGGAACAGCGGGCTCTGCGGGATGACCTGCTGGCGCACGCGTGATGTCAGCAAGTCCCACAACGTGACCAGGCGCAGCGAGGACATCAACAGCGGCGTGATCACGAAATCGGCGAACAGCGCCGTCGCGATCACGAACGCGCTGAGCAGTCCGAACTGGGCGACCGGGCCGAACGTCGACTGCGTAAACACCAGGAAGCCGGCAATCAGCGCGATCGATGTCGACACGACCGGCAGCGCCTCTTCGCGCAACGTGTTGTGCATTGCCAGCCTCTGACTCTTCGACGTGCGCAGCTCCTGGTTGTAGCGCAACATGAAGTGCAGCGTATCGTCGACGGCGATGCCGACCGCGATTGCCGCCGCCATCGCGGTACCGATATTGAGCGGGATGCCGCTGTAGCCCATCAGGCCGAACAGCATGATGATCGGGAACACGTTCGGGACCGCGGCCACCAGGCCGACCCGCAGGTCGGTGAAGAAGAAGCTGACGACGACGACGAAGAAGGTCAGGATCAGCAACACCGACTGCAGCTGCCCTTCTATCATGCTGCGGGTGGCCGACAGCGTCAGCAGCGAGTCGCCCGTGATCCGGACGGCCAGCCCGGCGTCGGTGTTCTCGGCAATGAATTCCTCGATCGCGCCGAAGACTGTGCGCAGTCGCTTGGCATCGGTGATCGCGTGACGCACGACGATCCGCGTCCGGCTGAAATCCTCGGTGACGTAGGCGCTGACACGCGCGTGATCGAGGAACAGCATGAGCTCGGCAATCTCCTCGTTGCTCTGCGGCATGCCGGCATCGTCGGTCTCGAGAAAGGCATTGTTCAGCAGCACGAGGTAGTCGGCAAACGTCGTGACCGACGCGGATGGCTCCAGCTGTTGTACGAAGCGCTGGATCTCGACGACCTCGTTCAGGTAGCGAGCATGCAGGAAGGTATCCTGGATGCCGGATGACACGACGATCGAAAAAGACTCCAGGCCGGCAAAGTGCTGTTCGAGGTGAGCGAGGTCGGCGGCGGCGGGCGAGTCGGCGCCGAGGCTGTCGGTCGGGTTGTGGTTGATGCCGATGCGGGGGAACCCGGTGGCGGCGACCAGGACCAGCAGTGACACGCCGATCGCGATATGTCGGCGGTGTGCACAGAGTCGGCGCCACAGCCGCTCGGGCCAGTCGGCGCGGGCGTTCTCGAAGGCGCGCCGGCCACCGTCGAGTCGCCAGCGGCCGGCGATCGCCAGCGCGGCCGGGATGAATATCACCGTGACGATGAAATTGAACAGCAGCCCAGTCGACGCAATCAGGCCGAACTGGCTGAGCGCCTCGATGCCGCTGAGGCCGACGGACAGGAAGCCGACATAGGTGGTCGCGAACGTCAGCAGCACGGTGCGCCCCATCTTGCGCGCCATGTGCGCAATCGCCGCCGCGGTCTGCTCACCGCGAGACTGGGCGCGGCGGAATTCGGCGAGCAGGTGGATGTCTTCGGTCGAGCCGACGACGATCAGCAGGATCGGCACCGTCGACGTCAACACGTTGACCGGTATCCCTAGCCAGCCCATCAGGCCGTAGGTCCACAGGATGCTGACGCCGGCCGTGATCAGCGGGGTCAGCACGTCGAGCAGCTGGCGCAGCAGCAGGAACAGCGCCAGCAGCAGCGCGCCGATTGCCAACGGCAGCAGATTGCGCTGCTCGTCGAAGATACGCTGTGCGATCTCGTCGCGCACCTGCGGATAGCCGATCGCGTAGACGCGTTCGTAGAGTGCGCGCAGCGGCGCGATCGTGCTGTCGATCCGCTGGCTGACGGCGCGGTCGTCGACGCCGCGGTCGCCTTTGCGCAACACGATGGCGACGGCCATGGCGTCGCCGTCGGCGGCGACCAGGACGTTGCGCAGCAGTGGATTGGCCGCCGCGGCGGCGCGCAGCTGCCGCGCCTGTTCGGCCGTCGTAGGCGGGCTGGTCAGATAGGCCTGCTTGTCGAGGTAGCCGTCGACGCTCTTGATGTGCGGCACGCTGAACAGGCTCTCGACGCCGGCCACGAACGGCAGTCCGGCGAGCGCGTCGACGACGGCGCGCAGTCGCTCGAGCCGTTCGGCAGCCAGCGGGTCGGCGTCCTCGACCACGAGCAGTACGACCTCCTGCTCGCCGAACGCGGCGCGGACCTGCTCGTGGAAGGTGCGCTGCGGGTCGTCGGCGACGAGCATGTCGTCGGCCGACACCCTGACCTGCAGTTGTCCCAGCTGGGTCGCGGCCAGCATCGACGCGGCGAGCAGCGCGGCTAGCCAGATCCATGGCCGATGGGCGAACAGGAGCAGCAGGCGCTGCATCGTCGTGTGGCGTTCCCGTGATTCGTGACGTCCGCGATCTTACCGCTAGTTTCGCCGCGGGATCCGGACCGGATCGGCCGGATCTGCCAACCGGTTTCCCTTGAATTCTCCGACGGTTACCCCATATGCAGGATAACCTCAAGATTTATCGGAGTTTTTCCCATGCGCATGGATCGACTGACGAGCAAGTTCCAGATGGCGCTGGGCGATGCCCAGAGTCTCGCGGTGGGACGCGACCATCAGTTCATCGAACCGGTTCACCTGCTGACCGCGCTGCTCGACCAGGAAGGCGGCACGGTGCGCCACCTGCTGGCGCAGAGCGACGTCAACGTCAACCAGCTGCGCTCGATGCTCGGCGACGCGCTCGACCGCCTGCCGTCGGTGCAGGGTGCGGCCGGCGACGTGCATGTCTCGAACGATCTCGGCCGGCTGCTCAACCAGACCGACAAGCTGGCCCAGCAGCGCAAGGACCAGTACATCAGCTCCGAGTTGTTCGTCCTCGCCGCCGCCGACGACAAGGGCGAGGTCGGCGACCTGATGCGCAGGGCCGGGGCCAGCAAGGGGGCGCTCGAACGCGCGATCGACCAGGTACGTGGTGGCCAGTCGGTCGACGACCCGAACGCCGAGGAACAGCGCCAGGCATTGCAGAAGTACACCATCGACCTGACCGAACGCGCCGAGCAGGGCAAGCTCGACCCGGTGATCGGCCGCGACGACGAGATCCGTCGCGCCATCCAGGTGCTGCAGCGCCGCACCAAGAACAACCCGGTTTTGATCGGCGAGCCCGGGGTCGGCAAGACCGCGATCGTCGAGGGCCTCGCGCAGCGTATAGTCAACGGCGAGGTGCCCGAGGGCCTGAAGAACAAGCGCCTGCTGTCGCTCGACATGGGCGCGCTGATCGCCGGCGCCAAGTTTCGCGGCGAGTTCGAGGAACGTCTGAAGGCGGTGCTCAACGATCTGTCGAAACAGGAAGGCCAGATCATCCTGTTCATCGACGAGATCCACACGATGGTCGGCGCCGGCAAGGCCGAAGGCTCGATGGACGCCGGCAACATGCTCAAACCGGCGCTGGCGCGTGGCGAGCTGCACTGCGTCGGCGCGACCACGCTCGACGAGTACCGGCAGAACATCGAGAAAGACGCCGCGCTCGAGCGCCGCTTCCAGAAGGTGCTGGTCGACGAGCCGACGGTCGAGGACACGATCGCGATCCTGCGTGGCCTCAAGGAACGCTACGAGGTGCACCACGGGGTCGAGATCACCGACCCGGCGATCGTCGCCGCCGCGACGCTGTCGACGCGCTACATCACCGACCGCCAGTTGCCGGACAAGGCGATCGACCTGATCGACGAGGCGGCGTCGCAGATCCGCATGGAGATCGACTCGATGCCCGAGGAGATGGACAAGCTCGACCGCCGTCTGGTGCAGTTGAAGATCGAGCGCGAGGCGCTGAAGAAAGAGTCGGACGAGGCGTCGAAGAAGCGTCTGGGCGCACTCGAAGAAGACATCGCGCAGCTCGAACGCGAGTTCGCCGACCTCGAGGAGATCTGGAAATCGGAGAAGGCTGCCGTGCAGGGCACGACCCACATCAAGGAGTCCCTCGAACAGGCGCGCGTGGAGTTCGAGACCGCACGCCGTGCCGGCGACCTGCAGCGCATGTCCGAGCTGCAGTACG
>JASJCU010000078.1 GCA_030065815.1 Gammaproteobacteria bacterium
GTTGGCGCTCTGCGCCATCTCGGTGACAGCGGTCGCGACCGCCGACAGGTCGCCGCGCTGTTCGTCGGCACCGGCCGAGATCGTGCGGCTGCGGTCGAGGATGCCATCGGCCTGGTGGTTGACGCGGTCGGCCAGCTCACGGATGTCGCGGACCGTCTGCGCCAGCTTCGCCGTGAACGCGGAGAAGGCCTGGCTGAGCTGGCCCAGTTCGTCTTTCGCGCTGTCATCGACGCGGCTGGTCAGGTCGCCGTGCGACGTGAACATCTCGAAAGCGGCGAGGAAGCGATTGAAACGCCGCGTCAGCTGGGAGCGGATCAGCAGCGCGACGACGATGCCGAGCACGAGCAGCGTGACCGCGGCGGCCGACAGGCTCGTGATGACCATCGAGCGCTGGGTCTGGCCCAGGGCCTCGGTGATATCCGTCTTGGCCTGGTCGACCGACGCGTCGGCGTCGGCCTTGGCGCGCATCAACGTCTCGGTCGACATCTCGACGAACAGGATGCCGGCGGTCGGCCGGTCGACCCATTCGCGGTGACATCGAACGCAGTCGGAGTTCATGACCTGCGGCAGGTAGATCTGGACCCTGTCGGCAGCGTCGATGCGCAGCGGCTCGACGCGGTTGGTGAGCCTGGTCGCGACGTCCTGCGGCAGCCGGCGACCCATCGCGGCGTCGCGGGTGCTGTAGCCGACCGTGTCGTCGGTGTTGTAGAGCGAGAACTCGAGCAGGCCGGGGACGTCTTTCTGGTCTTCGACGAGGCGCCGGAACTTGTCCATCTCGCCGCGCTCCAGCGACGCCGCGACGGCGTCTTCGAGGAAGCGGCCGGTCAACGCCATCACGGCGTCCTCGCGGCGCTGCAGCGCCTCGATCGTCTGCTGGCCGCTGGCGTTCATCGCATCGACGACCTGGTTGCCGATCGCCGTGACCTCCTTGTCGACGTTCCACAGCTGGATCGTCTGGGCTATCGCGAAGGTGACCACGAATGCACCGCCGATGGCGTACATGAATTTGCTTTGCAGGTTCATCGTCGATTACGGGTTGTTGTCAGGGATACAGGCCGTGGGTTCGGTGTCGCCTAGCCCTCGGCCTTTTTCGCGAGGATCTTCGGAAACGCCGGGTTCATGCGGTAGAACGGAAACTGCGCCTCGCGCGCGAAGTCCTGGCTGGCACAGCCGATACACGGGGCGCCGGCCTGGATGCAGTCACTGGCGCCGCCGTTCCAGTTGCGCACGGTGCAGTCGGCGTAGACCTCGGGGCCGACGCAGCCGAGCTTGAACAGGCAGCCGTCGTCGCCGAAATGCTCGGCGAAACGCTCGCTCTCGTAGTCGGAGAAGCGCGGGCACTGGTCGTGGATCGTCTTGCCGTAGAACATCGTCGGCCGACCCGCGTCGTCGAGTTCCGGCAGGCCGAAGCCGAGCACGTGCGCCAAGGTGCCGACGATCCAGTCGGGGTGCACCGGGCAACCCGGCAGATTGACGACGCGCGCCGCCTGGCCGCGCTGCGTCAGGTAGTCCCCGACGCTGGTCGCGCCGGTCGGGTTGTTCTCCGCCGCGGGCACGCCGCCGAACGCGGCGCATGCTCCGGTCGCGACGACCAGTGGCTGCAGGCTGCCGTCGGCGCCCGGCACCTGCTTGGCCTGGCGGGTCGCGCGCAGTACCAGTTCGCCGATCGGTTCGTGATTGACCCGACAGGCCTTGGGCATCGTCGCCGGGATCGATCCCTCGACGACCAGCACGTAGTCGCCGGCGGCGATGGTCTTTTCGAGCACGTCGATCGCGACGCTGCCGGTCGCGGTCGACAGCGTCGCATGGAAGTTCAGGTGGATGTGCTGGGTCAGCAGTTCGAGCGGTCCGGGGTTCTCCGAGTTGAGCAGCGACACCGTGCAGCCCGAGCACGCGAGGCCGTGCAACCAGAGCACCGGCGGGCGGCTCTCGGTCAGCCGTTGCAGCGCCGCCGCGAGCGTCGGCGCGGCCGCACCGCCGAGCCCCATGACCGCACCGAAGTAGGCGCCGAACTTGAGAAAGTCTCTGCGTGTGTATCCGGACATCGCGGCTCTCCTAGTGAACTGAGCAGGCGAGGCAGGGGTCGTAGGCGCGGACCACCCGCGCGGCCTCGATCGGTTGGTCGGGATCGGCCATCCAGGTATCGATCAGTGCCTGTTCCATCGGCCCGCGCCGGCCCTGGTCGTCGCGCGGCGAGCAGTTCCATGTCGTCGGCACGACACACTCGTAGCGGTGCACCTTGTGGCCGCGGATCTCCAGCCAGTGGCCGAGCGCGCCGCGCGGCGCCTCGGTCAGGCCGACGCCGACGGCCTCGCGCGGCACGTCGAAGCGGGCGCACACCGGTTCGGCGGCGCCGAGGCGGACGCCGCGCAACCAGTTGACGGTGCGGTCGGCGATCAGCTTGGTCTCGAGGACCCGGGCGGCATGGCGGCCGAGCGACGAGTTGAACTGGTCGAGATGCATGCCGGTCTCGCCCATGAACCAGTCGACCAGCCGCTTGATGTCGGGGTGTCCCTGGTGATAACCGACGACCAGGCGCGCGTTCGGTCCGACCTCCATCGGCCGGCCGAGGTAACGCGGTGCCTTGATCCACGAGTACGCGCCGTCCTTGTCCGGTGCCGGCGACAGGTCGCTCTGGAGCGGCGCGAGACCGGACGTCGAGTCGAACATCGAGAAGCGCAGGTCTTCGGTGATCGCACCGAGATCGAGCGGTTCGAGCCGGCCGTCGATCCAGGCGCCGGCCGGGAAGTAGCGGCCGCCGGTCACCTCGTCGTCGATGAACGCGCCGAACACCAGGTAGTCGCCGTAGCTGCGGCCCTCGTTGAACTGCTGCGGAAAGCGCCTCGCGATCGTCAACAGGTCCTCGATCATCGCGGTGTCGACGAAGCGCCGGATCTTGTCGAGCATCGTCGCGTACGCGGTCAGTATCTTGACGTCGGGACGCAGCGTGATGCCGCCGGGCACCAGCGCCGGTGTATGCGGCTGCTTGCCGGCGATCAGTGCGGTCATCTTGTGCCCGAGTATGCGGATGTCGAATGCGGTCACGTAGTGGCGCAGCACCGGGTCGGCGAACTCCGGCTCGCTGAGGTAGTCGGCGTCGTAGCGCGGCAGCAGCGGCGCCGCCTGGATCAGGCCCGGCGACGGATCCTGGCTGCGCAGCCAGTCGCGCAGCATGCTCAGCTTCGGGTCGTCGCCTTCGTAGGCGCCGAGGCGGGCGAGATCGACGAAGTCGGGCGCGCTCAGCAGGTAGAAATGCGAGATGTGGTCCTGCAGGTAGTTGCCGGCCTGGACCAGGTTGCGCAGCCGCCAGCCGTTGCCCGGCACCTCGAGCCCGTAGGCATCGTCCTGGGCGTAGATCGACGCCACGCCGTGCGACACCGGGCACAGGCCGCAGATGCGCTGGGTGATCTGCTGGGCGTCCATCGGGTCGCGGCCGCGCATGATGAGTTCGAAGCCGCGGAACATCTCGCCGGCCGACCACGCGTCGCTGACGACGTTGTCGTCGACATCGACCTTGACCGCGAGGTGCCCCTCGATGCGGGTTAACGGATCGATCGTCTTGGTTGCCATGTTGCGCAGTTCCCCGATTGGTTTGTGTTGTCGGCGACTAAATGGCCGGATTCTTGAGCGGGGTTAAGAAGCTTTTTGACTCAGGCGTCGACGGCCCGCGCGCGATGCACCGACATGGGGCAAGCCGCTGATTTCTGAACAGGTTTTGTCGCAGATTCGGGTCGCCGTTGGCGGACGTCGCGGCGCCGGCCCGGCGCCGACGGCTGCGGCCGGCCAGGCCGGGTTGGGGGGCGGTTTTGGCGTCTGGCCGCCCCGCCCAATCGGGCAAGACGCGGGCGTCGCTGGGCTGGTGGCGGGGTTCGGTGCGGCGCAACGGCCGGCGGCTGTCGTCGGCCGGGCATGGTCGCGCGCCGGCGCGCGCCTCAGCTGTCGCGAGGACCGTGCGGTGTTGCGCCGTCGGGCAGCACGAAATCGCGCGGTGGCAGGTATTCGAGCACCTCGCGGGCGTCGTCGTCGATCAGCACCGACAGGCCGATCGCCGGGTAGAACCAGCTGACCGCGTGCTCGCTCTCGCGCCGCGTCGCCGCCGGCTCGCCGAAGCGTTCGCGGAAGAACGCGGCGTCGAGGTTGCGCGTGCCGGGGATGTAGCTGATGCCGCGCAGCCGGCGACCCAGGTGGTCCTGCGGCACGTCGCGCAGCGTGTACTTCCAGTCGCCGGACGGCGAACCCTCGCGGTCGCGCGCGCGCGCGCGGATCGTGGCCAACTCGGCGGGCGTCGCATCGAGGCCGACGATGACCTTGGCCTTGAGCGGGCCGAGCTGGACGTTGCCGAAGTAGGCCTCGAGGGCCAGCGCGCCGTCTTTCGGTTCGAACAGCGCGAGGCCCTCGACGCCGCCGAACTTGGCCATCGCGTCGGCCAGCGTCGCGCTGCCGAGCTCGAGGTCGAAGACCCGGCTGCTGCCGTCGGCATTCGCGGTGACCTGCCACGGCAGATCGGTGCGCGGCTGCATGGCGGCCGGGTCGGGCGGCGGCGCGAACAGGTAGAAGGCGCCGAGCAGCACGCCGACGACCGCGAGAATGGTCAACGGTATCCTCACTCGATCACCTCGCGGTCGCGCACGCCGAGCAGGTACAGGATGCTGTCGAGGCCGAGCGTCGAGATGCTGTGGCGGGCGTTGTCGCGTACCACCGGCTTGGCATGGAACGCGACGCCGAGACCGGCGATCGACAGCATCGGCAGGTCGTTGGCGCCGTCGCCGACCGCGATCGTCTGGCGCATGTCGATGCCGAGCTGCGCGGCCATGCCGCGCAGCAGCTCGGCCTTCTTGTCGCCGTCGACGATCTCGCCCTTGACCCGGCCGGTCAGGCGGCCATCGACGATGTCGAGCTGGTTGGCCGACACGCAGTCGATGCCGAAGCGGCGCTGCAGGTGCTCGGCGAAGTACGTGAAGCCGCCGGACAGGATGCCGACCTTGTAGCCGAGGCGCTTGAGGTTGGCGATCAGGCGCTCGGCGCCCTCGGTGACCGGCAGCGCGCGCGCGATCTCTTCGAGGACCGATTCGCTGAGGCCGGCGAGCGTCGCGAGGCGGCGCGCGAAGCTCTCGCTGAACGGGATCTCGCCGCGCATCGCCGCGTCGGTGATCGCGGCGACCTGTTCGCCGACGCCGGCCGCACGCGCCAACTCGTCGATGACCTCGCACTGGATCAGCGTCGAGTCCATGTCGAACACGATCAGCCGGCGGTTGCGGCGGAACAGGTCGTCGGCCTGGAACGCGACGTCGACCTCGTCGTCGCGCGTGATCGCGAGCAGGTCGTGGCGCAGGCGCTCGGCGTCGTCGGCGACGCCGCGGATCGAGAACTCGATGCAGGCGCGCCGCCGCGGGTTGGCGTCGCGCAGCGAGAAGCGCCCGGACAGGCGGCTGATGGCGTCGATATTGAGGCCGTGGTCGGCGACGACCGCGGCGACGTGGCTGATGTTCGCGGCGCTGAGCTTGCGGCCGAGCAGCGTGACGATGTAGCGCGGCCGCCCCTGGCTGGCGACCCAGGCCTCGTAGTCGGCGGCGGCGATCGGCTGGAAGTCGACCTCGATGCCGTGGCCGTGGCCGAGGAACAGCAGCTCCTTCATGACCGCGCCGGACTCGCCGGCGTCCGGGATCTCGATCAGCACGCCGAGATTGAGGCGGTCGTGGATCACGGCCTGGCCGATGTCGAGCACGCTGACGCCGTGCTCGGCCAGCGCCGCCGTGAATGCCGCGGTCACGCCCGGGTGGTCATCGCCGCTCAGCGTCAGCAGGAACAGTTCGCTCATCGTCGTGCCGCCGGCCTCAGACCGGGTTGCCGCGGTACAGGTCGGGTTGCAGCCGCGGCGGCAGCTGCAGGTGGAAACCCTGGCGGCGCAGGTTGGCCATGACCTGCTTGACGTCCTCGCGCGCCAGTTGGCGCTGCGCGCTGAGTTCCAGTTCGATGACCAGTACCGGCTCGCCGAACTGTTCGAGCAACGCCTCGGGTACCTTGTCGAAGGCGTCCTCCGCGGCGAGGTACAGGTACATCTCCGCTTTGCGCGGGCTGCGGTAGACCCAGCATGGCAGACTGTCGTCGAGCATCGTCCCTTCACGGCTGACTGGCGGCGCAGCCGGGGAGTGTAAACGACCCGCCGCGGGTTTTCGTCGTCGATCGCGGGGCCGGGCGCCACCTGAACTTATCGGCGCCATGCGACTCTGTGATCTTAGGCACACTGGGGAAGCCGGATGCACCTGCCAATACCCGTTTCGCTCGCCGGCCTGCTGTTGCTCGGTGTCGTCGTCGGCGGCTGCGCCAGCAAGCCGCCGCAGCAGCTCGGCGCAGCGATCGCCGATGCGCCGTCGACCCGCAGCGTGCAGCAGGGTCCCGCGGCGTTCGCCGGGCGCGAGGTGCTGTGGGGCGGCGAGATCCTCGCGGTGCGCAACGCCAGCGGCTCGACCGACGTCGAGATCTATGCACGACCGTTGCTCGACAATTTCGAGCCGAGACCGGACGGCGGCGACGGCGTCCGCTTCATCGCCCGCGTGCCGCGCTTCCTCGACCCGGTCGAGTACGCGCCGGGCAAGCGCCTGACCGTGCGCGGCCGGGTCGGCGCCGCGCTGACCCGGCCGATCGGCGATTTCCCGTACCGCTACCCGCTGGTCGCGGCCGATGCCTGGCACCTGTGGCCGGCCTACAGGCCGCCGTCGCCGTCGCCGTGGTATCGTGATCCGTACTGGGATCCGTGGTGGCCCCACTCGCCGTGGGGCCCGTGGGGTCCGTACCGTCATCCTTACTGGTGGTGAGCATGAGACAGACACTGATAGCCGCGTGCAGCGCGGCGCTGATCGCCGGCTGCGCCAGCACCCCGCCGGCCGACACCGGGCCGACCCCGGCCGAGGTCCGCGACAGCGGTGTCGCGCAGAGCGAGGTGCACTGGGGTGGGCAGATCGTCAAGGTCAAGAACCTGCGTGACCGCACCCTGATCGAGGTGCTCGCGCTGCCGCTCGACAGCGACGGCGAACCCCAGATCGACGAGACCCCACAGGGGCGTTTCATCGTCGACAAGTCGGGCTTCCTCGAGCCGCACGAGTACGCGTCCGGACGCCTGGTCGAGGTGCGTGGGCGGTTGAACGGCTTCACCGACGGCACGGTCGGCGACTCGCCGTACCGTTACCCGGTCGTGGTCAGCGAGCGCGTCAGGCTGTGGGGCGATCCACCCAGCGAGGGGGTCTCGTCGGGCGGCCCGCGCATCCGCCCGAGCATCGGTGTCGGCGTCGGCAGCGGTGGTCGCAGCTGGGGCGGCGTCGGCATCGGCATCGGCTTCTGAGTCGCACGACAGGGCCCGGCGACCGGCGCACGGCGATCGCCGCTGAGCGCGCCGCCAGCGCGCCCTTTGTCGCTCACAGGCGTTCGCGCAACAGCCCGGCCAGCTCGTCGTCGCTGAGCACCAGCGGATTGGTCTGCATGCTGCCGCCGCGGCAGTTGGCGACGACGCGCGGGATATCCTGTTCGCGCATGCCGAACGCGCCAAGGCGTGGCAGTTCGAGACGCGCCGTCCAGTCGTCGAGCAGCTCGACCAGGCCGTCCTGGGCCGCGGCCTCGCTGGCGAACATCCGGCCGCTCAGCAACAGTCCGGCCTCGGCGTACTTGCGCAGCGCCGGGCCGTGCGGTTCGCGATCGCGCAGCGCCCGGATGTTGACCCGGGTCGCCGCGGCGACCAGCGTGCCGCAGACCGTGCCGTGCGGGATCGGGAAGAACGCGCCGAGCGGCGACGCCAGGCCATGCACCGAGCCGAGACCGCACTGCGCCAGCGTGATACCCGAGCACAGCGACGCGTAGGCGAGCTTCTGGTAACCCTGCTGGGCGAGCGGGTCGCCGGGGTTCCAGGCCTGCCAGAAGCCGTCGCGGAAGGCCTGCATGCCGGACGACGCCAGCGCGTCGGTGAACGGGCTGGCGCGCAGCGAGACGTAGGATTCGAGCAGCTGCGTAAACGCGTCCATGCCGTTCGCCGCGACCAGCTCAGGCGGACAGCTGTCGAGCAGGCTCGGGTCGACGATCGCGACCGCGGCGACCAGGCGCTCGTCGCGGAACGACTTCTTGAAGCCGTCGTCGCCCTGGCGCGACAGCACCGCGTTCTTGGTCGCCTCGCTGCCGGTCCCGGCCGTGGTCGGCACCGCGACGAACGGTACCGCCGGACCCGAATACGGCAGGCCGCGACCGACGCCCTCGAGGTGGTCGAGCACGCTGTTGCCCGGGATCAGCAGGCCGGCGATCGCCTTGGCCGCATCGAGCACGCTGCCACCGCCGATGCCGGCGACGACGTCGACGCCGGCGGCGCGGTGTTCGCGCACCGCGTCGTCGACCAGGTCGGGCGACGGCTCGCCGTCGACGGTGACCTGGCGCCAGTCGATACCGGCGGCCGCGAGCGCATCGAGCAGGTGCTGCCAGCGCGGCGTGCGCTGCAGCGAGCGCGCGCCGGTGACCAGCAGCGCCCGCGTGCCGTAGCCGGCGAGGACCTCGGGGATGTCGTCGAAGGTGCCGCTGCCGAAACGGATCGTCGGCAGGCGGGCGACCTTGAAGGGTTTGTACGGGTTCACGTTCGATGCCGGGCTGCGCGCTCAAAGCGCACATTATCGCCGATCGCCGGCCGTGCGGCGCGGCCCCGGTGTGCCGGTATCAGCCGAGCGCGCCGTCCTTGAGGTCGAGGGTGCCGGGCGCCTGCGCATTGGCGTTGCCGGCATTCAGGCGGATCCGCAGTGCCAGGTTGTTGCGCGAGTCGGCGTGGTTGAGCGCCTGCTCGAGCGAGATCGCGCCTTCCTGGTACAGGTCGTAGAGCGACTGGTCGAAGGTAAGCATGCCGCGCTGGGTGCCCTGCTCCATGGCCTCCTTGAGGTCGTGGATCTTGCCCTTCTGGATCAGCTCCGCGGTGTAACTCGTCTGGATCAGCATCTCGACCGCGGCGCGGCGCGCGTTGTCGACGGTCGGCACCAGGCGTTGCGAGATCACCGACTTCAGGTTCAGCGACAGGTCGTTGAGGATCTGCTTGTGGGCACTGTCGGGGAAGAAATTGACGATACGGTCGAGTGCCTGGTTGGCGTTGTTGGCGTGCAGTGTCGACAGGCACAGGTGACCGGTCTCGGCGTACGCGATCGCGTGCTGCATCGTCGCGGCGTCGCGGATCTCGCCGATCAGGATGACGTCGGGCGCCTCGCGCAGCGCGTTCTTCAGCGCGTTCTCGTAGCTCATCGAGTCGAGGCCGATCTCGCGCTGGTTGACGACCGACTTCTTGTGCGAGTGCAGGAACTCGATCGGGTCCTCGATCGACAGGATGTGCCCGGTCGTGTGTTCGTTGCGGTAGTCGATCATCGACGCCAGCGTCGTCGACTTGCCCGAACCGGTCGAACCGACGACCAGGATCAGGCCGCGCCGCTCCATGATCAGCTTCTTCAGCAGCAATGGCAGGTAGAGCTCTTCGATACTCGGGATCTCGGCCTTGATGAAGCGGATCACCATCGCGACGTCGCCGCGCTGGCGGAACACGTTGACGCGGAAGCGGCCGAGCGACTGCACCGAGATCGCGAGGTTGCACTCCATCGTGCCCTCGTACTCGCGGATCTGGTCGTCGTTCATGATCGAGTAGGCGAGCTTGGCGACATCGCCGGGAGCCATCAGTTGGTCGCCGATGGCCATGGTCTGGCCGCTGATCTTGATATGCGGCAGCGCACCGGTACTGAAGTACAGGTCCGAGCCGTTGCGCTGTACCATTAGGCGCAGATACGGGGCGAGTTCCATGGCGAATCCCTGTGTGTATCGGATCGATCAGTATCTTCGGCTGAGCGATCGGAAAGTTGAGGATCCGGCGATGTCCGAGCTGAGCCTGCAGGCGCTCTACCGCTATCCGGTCAAGTCGCTGCGCGGCGAGGAATTTGCTTCGCTCGCGGTCGATGCCCGCGGCCCGGTCTTCGACCGTCGCTGGATGATCGTCGATGCCGACAACCGCTTTCTGACCCAGCGCCAGCAGTCGCGCATGGCGCTGATCGATGCGCGCGTCGATGCCGCCGGCGCGTTGCATCTCGCCGCCCCCGGCATGGCGGCGCTGGCGGTCGCCGACGATCTCGACGAACGCGTCGTCGTCCAGGTCTGGAACGACAGCGTCGACGCGCTTGCCGGCGATGCCGGCGCCGACGCCTGGCTGGGCCGTTTCCTCGGCCAGCCGTGTCGCCTGGTACGCATGCCCGACGACACGCGCCGCGGCGTCGATCCGGCCTACGCGAACGCCGCTGACCAGGTCGGCTTCGCCGACGGCTTCCCGTTCCTGCTGATCTCGCAGGCCTCGCTCGACGGGCTCAACGCGCGCCTCGACAGACCGCTGCCGATGCAGCGTTTCCGCCCCAATCTGGTCGTCGCCGGTTGTGCGGCGCATGCCGAGGACGACTGGCGGCGCATACGCATCGGTGACCTGGTGTTCCGCGTCGCCAAGCCGTGCGCGCGCTGCGTGATCCCCGGCGTCGACATCGCCAGCGGTGAGCGCGGCCGTGAACCGCTGCAGACGCTGCGCGGCTACCGCAGTCGCGACAACAAGATCTACTTCGGCCAGAACCTGCTGCACGACGGCAGCGGGATGCTCGAGGTCGGTATGCCGGTCGAGATACTCGCGTGAGCGACCAGCCGCACGGCGACGATGCGGTACTGCGCGCCACGCGCGACTGGCTCGAGCGCTTCGTCATCGGCCTCGGCCTGTGTCCGTTCGCGGCGGCTCCGTTCAATGGCGGGCGGATACGTTTCGCGGTGACGCATGCCGACGCGATCGACGACATCTACCAGGACTTCCTGTCGCTGCTGTACGACATGTTCACGTGCGAGCCCGGCGACGTCGAGACCGCGTTGCTGGTCCTCAGTCGCGGTCTGCCGGCGTTCGACGACTACCTCGATGCACTGGCACTGCTCGACCAGGTGATCGTCGAGGCCGGTGCCGAGGGCCTGGTGCAGGTCGCGAGCTTTCACCCCGACTACCGATTCGATGGTGCGCCGGTCGATGACCCGGCCAACTACAGCAACCGCTCGCCGTTCCCGATGTTCCACCTGATCCGCGAGGACGGGCTGAGCGCGGCGCTCGAATCGATCGACGACCCGGGCGCGATCCCGGCGCGCAACGTCGCGCGCCTGCGCGCGCTCGGCGTCGCCGGCATCCGCGAACTGGTCGGCTCGTCCGAACCGCCTAGTGGCGAATGACGATGTCCGGCTGCATGTTCAGTTCGCCGTCTGTCTCCAGCACCGCATACCGCTCGTGGTCGGGGCTGGTGACGACGGCGACTGCCGATTGGAACAAGGGCCGGCGGACGAACGCGAGTTGCCAGCCGAAGTCCTCGACCTTGTGCAGTGCGAGGCGCTGTTCCTGCGTCAGCTGGCTGTCTACGTCGGCGGGTATCGGCGGCCTGTTGCCGCGGCGCTCGGCCTTGATCGTGTCTTGTGGCCCGAGATACATCTGTCCCCTCCGCTGTCGTTGTCACGGGGCGTCGTGACACCCCTTTACTGGCATCCTAGACCGCAAAATGCGCGGGGAGAACCGCTGCAGACAGATAAAGAATCACGTTCGTTTACCGGCCGTCGCGACGCCAGCCGCGACGCGGTCGCCGCAGCGTCGTGGCGGTCACCGGGTTGCGTCGCGACGATGGGCGCCTAGGCGTTGCAGAACGAGATCCTGTTCATCGCCGTCAGTATGCTGTCGGCGTTCGTGCATGGCGCATTCGGTTTCGGTTTTCCGCTGCTGGCGACGCCGCTGCTGGCGTTCGGCTTCGAGCTGCAGACCGCGATACTGCTGACGCTGGTGCCGACGGTGTCGGTCAACATGGTCAGCATCCTGTCGGAGAGGCACTGGCGCGCGGCATTGCGCGACTACTGGCCGATCCCGACGTTCACGATCGTCGGCAGTTTTCTCGGCACCCAGCTGCTGCTCAGCGTCGATCCGGAGCCGTTCCGCGTGCTGCTCGCCGTCGTGCTGATCGCCTACCTGCTCAGCGATCACCTGCACCGCAGCGAGCACGCAATCGACATGCCGCAGTGGGGCATGGGGCTGTTCGGCCTGCTGCTCGGGCTGCTGGCCGGCGTCGTCAACATCTTCTCGCCGCTGGTCGTCGCCTATGCGCTGTACACGCGCATGCCGGCGGCGCTGATGGTCGCGACCTTCAATCTCAGCTTCATCACCAGCAAGAGCGGGCAGATCATCGGCTTCGTCAGCCAGGGTGCGTTCGACGTCGACGTGGTCGGGCTCGCGGTGCTGTCGCTGCCGCTGATCCTCGGCGCGCTGTGGCTCGGCATCCGCGTGCGCAAGCGGGTCGACATGGATACCTACCGCGGCATGCTGCGCGGCGCGCTGTGGGTGATCTCGGTCGGCATCCTGGTCGATGCCGTGCGGCGGATGCTGTAGGCGTGTTCAGTCGTCGAGCGTGCGCCGCAGGCGCTTGGTCTGGCCGCGGCGCGTCTTGCCGTCGAGACGGCGCTGCTGCGCGGCGCGGGTCGGCTTGGTCGGCCGGCGCTTCTTCGGCACGCGGGTCGCCGCGACGATGATGTCGCGCAGGCGCGCGATCGCGTCGGCGCGGTTCTTCTCCTGGGTGCGGTAGCGCTGTGCCTTGATCACCAGCGTGCCATCGGCGGCGATCCGCTGGTCGCGGCTCGCCAGCAGGCGCTGCTTGACGGCGTCGGGCAGTGACGAGTCGCGGATCGCGAAACGCAGGTGCAGCGCCGACGACACCTTGTTGACGTTCTGCCCGCCGGCGCCCTGGGCGCGGATCGCCTGCCATTCCAGCTCGTCGTCGCGCAGCACGATGTGGTCCGTGATGACCAGCACGCGGCGTTCCTCAGCCGGCCGGGCGCAGGCGCACGAGCTGGCCGTCGCTGGCGTCGGTCAGCAGGTACAGCAGGCCATCCGGGCCCTGGCGCACGTCGCGGATGCGGCCGAGTCGGTCCGCGAGCAGGCGCTCCTCGTGGACGATGCGTCCGTCGGCGACCTCGAGGCGCACCAGCAGGCGGAACTTCAGCGAGCCGACGAAGACGCTGCCGCGCCATTCGGGGAAGGCGTCGCCGTCGTAGATCGCCATGCCCGACGGCGCGATCGACGGCGTCCACTGGTACAACGGTTGCGCCATGCCGGGCCGCTCGGTGCCCTCGCCGATCGGCGTGCCGATGCCGTAGTTGACGCCGTAGGTGATCACCGGCCAGCCGTGGTTGACGGCCGCCCGCGGCACATTGACCTCGTCGCCGCCCTGCGGGCCGTGCTCGTGGGTCCACAGCTCGCCGGTCTGCGGGTGCAAGGTCGCCCCCTGGATGTTGCGGTGGCCGTAGCTGAAGATCTCCGGCTGCGCGTCGGCGCGGCCGACGAACGGGTTGTCGTCGGGCACGCGGCCGTCGTCGTGCACGCGGATCACGCTGCCCAGGTGATTGCTGAGATCCTGCGCGCGCCGTCGCTCGCCGCGGTCGCCGAGCGTGATGAACAGGTAGCCGTCGTTGTCGAATACCAGGCGCGACCCGAAGTGCAGGCCGCGGCGCGACTTCGGCTGCAGGCGGAACAGTACCTCGGTGTCGCGCAGCTGCATGCCGTCGAGCCGGCCGCGTGCGACCGCGGTACCGACCCCGCGCGGACCGGGTTCGGCATAGCTGATGTAGACCCAGCGATTGTTGGCGAATTCCGGGTGCAGCACGACGTCGAGCAGGCCGCCCTGGCCGAGCTCGACGATGTCGGGCAGGCCGCCGATCGGCTGCGGATGCAGGCTGCCGTCGGCGCCGACCAGGCGCAGGCGGCCCCGGCGTTCGGTGACCAGGTAGCCGCCGTCGGGCAGGAACGCGACCGCCCACGGATGCTCCAGGCCCGCGGTGATGCGTTCGACGCGGAACGCCGTCCGTTCGCTGCGCTCGACGTCGGCGGCCAGCAGCGCGCCCGGCGCCGTCAGCAGCATGCCGCACAGCAGGATTGTCCAGAACCTCGTCGCCATCGTTGTCACCGTTGCGTGGCCGTACAGAGCGGCGATTGTCGCGCCGCGCGGCACGCCTTGCCAATGGATGTCGTGGGGTTTCACGGCGCTGCGGCGCCGGCCGTCTCGAGCGCGTCCACGGCGCGCAGCCATTCGAGCTCGCCGTCCTCGACATCGCGGTCGATGCCCGCCTTGCGCCTGAGCAGCTCGGCCAGGCGCTCCTTGTTGCCGGCCTCGTAGAGCGCGCCGTCGGCGAGCTCATCCTCGAGGGCCTGCTGTTCCGCCTGCAGCCTCTCGAGGCGCGCCTCGGCGCGCTCGACGGCCTTCTTCAACGGCTGCAGCTGGCGGCGGCGTTCGGCCTCGTCGCGTTTGCGCGCCTTGCGTGCGTCGGCGCTGTCGCGCGGTTCGTCGCCGCCCGCGCCGGGTCGGCGCGCGGCCTGCGCGCCGTGCCGCGTGAGCCAGGCCGGGTAGGCGTCGAGGGCGTCGCCGAACTCGTCGACCCTGCCGCCGTGTACCAGCAGCAGCCGGTCACAGCTCACGCGCAGCAGGTGGCGGTCGTGCGACACGAGCACCATCGCGCCGGCGAAGTCCTGCAGCGCGGTCGCCAGCGCCTGGCGCATCTCCAGGTCGAGGTGGTTGGTCGGTTCGTCGAGCAGCAGCAGGTTGGGCCTGCGGTAGATCAGCAGCGCCAGCACCAGGCGCGATTTCTCGCCGCCGGAAAACGGTGCGACCGCCTCCAGCGCCTTGTCGCCGACGAAGCCGAAGCCGCCGAGGTAGTCGCGCAACGCCTGCTCGCTGGCCTGCGGGTCGAGCTGCTGCAGGTGCTCGAGCGGGCTGTGCGCGGGGTGCAGTTGCTCGAGCTGGTGCTGGGCGAAGTACCCGATCGCCAGGTGCTTGGCCGGGCTGCACTCGCCGGCCAGCGGCGCGAGTTCGCCGGCCAGCAGCTTGATCAGCGTCGACTTGCCGGCGCCGTTCGGGCCGAGCAGGCCGACCCGGTCACCGGGATTGAACACCAGGCGCACGCCGTCGATGACCCGGGTATCGGCGTAGCCCGCGGCGCAGTGGTCGAGGGTCAGCAGTGGGTGGGGGTTCTTCGCCGGCTCGCGGAACGCGAAGCGGAACGGCGAGTCGACGTGCGCCGGCGCGATCAGCTCCATGCGTTCGAGGGCCTTGATGCGGCTCTGTGCCTGGCGCGCCTTGGTCGCCTTGGCGCGGAAGCGCTCGACGAAGGCGTGCATGTGCGCGATCTCGCGCTGTTGTTTCTGGAACGCGGCCTGCTGGTTGGCGAGCTGCTCGGCGCGCACGCGTTCGAATGCGCTGTAGTTGCCGCTGTACAGGGTCGCGCGGTGGTGCTCGATGTGCAGGATCTGGCCGCACACGCTGTCGAGGAAGTCGCGGTCGTGCGAGATCAGCAGCAACGTGCCGCGGTACTGGCGCAGCCAGGCCTCGAGCCAGATCACCGCGTCGAGGTCGAGGTGGTTGGTCGGCTCGTCGAGCAGCAGCAGGTCGGAGCGGCACATCAGCGCCTGGGCGAGGTTCAGGCGCATGCGCCAGCCGCCGGAGAAGTCGCCGACCGGGCGGGTCTCGTCGCCGGGCGCGAAGCCGAGCCCGCTGAGCAGGCTGGCGGCGCGGCTGTTGGCCTGGTAGCCGCCGACGTGTTCGAGCTCGGCATGCAGGTGGGCGATGCGCTCGCCGTCGCCGGCGGCCTCGGCGTCGGCCAGGTCGCGCTGCAGCCGGCGCAGGCCGGTATCGCCGTCGAGCACGAACTCGATCGCCGGCTGCGCGCTCGCCGGCATCTCCTGAGCGACGTGCGCGATCTGCCAGCCGGCCGGGCGCCTGACCTCGCCGCTGTCGCTGCCGAGGCGGCCGAGGATCATCGCGAACAGGCTCGACTTGCCGGTGCCGTTGGCGCCGGTCAGGCCGACCTTCTGGCCGGGGTGGATCTGGAAGGTCGCGCGTGCGAACAGCAGGTGCGGGCCGCGGCGGAGGGAGACGTTGTCGAACTGCAGCATCGTGGAGGGTCGGGGCGCCGGGCCCGCGGGGCGAGTTGCGAGAGCGCAGTATACGGCAGCCGCGCCGTGCGGACGCGTCGGGTCGCCGCGCGCGCGTGCCCACGCGCAGCGGCTACACTGCGGCGCATGGTGTGCACCGCCGGTGGCCAATGCCGTTGGCATGCCGGTCGACGGCGACGCACGCCACGGGCCCACGCGGAGCAGGTGGCGATTCGACAATGCTGCAGTCTTTCCCGTTCGAAGTGGCCGCGTTCGTCGGTGCCTGGCTGGCGTCGGTCGGACTGCTGTGGGGCCTGTTCGAGCGCGTCGACAGCGTGGCATCGCCGGAGGTCAAGCGGCGCATGTCGGCGTGGATCCGTGACGCCGATCCGCGGCAGCGCCTGAACCGCCTGTCGGCGCTGTTCGTCGATGCCTTCGACCACGTGTTCGGCGAGCGTCACCTGTCATGGCGGTGCTTCTCGCGGTCGGTCGTCGCGTCGTTCCTGTTCACGTTCGTCGTTACGCTGGTCTTTCTGTCTTATTCATTCGACTACTTCGCCATCGAGGTCGACGACGTCGGCGAACACGGCGTGTTGACCCTGAGTCTCGGCCTGGTCGTGCTGTTGGTGATCCTGACGCTGTTCTTCAACGCGCTGCCGGACTATGTCTCGCTGTTCGAGACCCGCGTCGCGATCGGCCTGGTCAGACGCACGTCGAGCCGCGCGACCTTCGCCGCGATCCTCGTCGTCGACGTCGTGCTGACCGCGATCATCAGCGGCGCGCTGTGTCTGGCGATGTACGGCACGGTCAACGCCGCACCGTCCGGCGCCCAGCTGGCGTGGGACTCGCGCGAGTACTGGTCGGGATTCTGGCAGGTGCTGACCCGCTGGGACGCGCAGCGCGAGTTCAACGGCCCGCCAATCTGGATCTTCTTCTGGTCGGGCTTCTTCACGTCGGCGTGGCTGTGGCTGTTCGTCGCCGGCGGCTTCCTGGCGCGGCTGGCGCTGCCGGCACAGCGGATGCTCGGCTTCGCGCGCTATGCGCTCGACGTCGACGGCAGGCCGTTCCTGGCGCTCGCGGCGATGGCGATCGTCGTCGTGACCGCCGGGTTCATCGTCGCCGGCGGTCTCGCCCTCGCCCTGTCCTGAAGCGGGCCGGGCCTGCCGCGGCCGCCGCCGCAACCTCAGCCGCCCGGGCGGCTCAGCGTGAACGCGCCGCGCAGGTCGCCGACCGCGTAACCGCGCGCCTGGTCGTCCGGGTAGTACGTGCGCAGCAGGGACTCGACGTCGTCGGCGACCGAGTCGCCGCCGTGACAGGTCAGGCAGACCGGCTGGGTCGGTATCGCCGTCATGAAGCGGAAGCGTTTGCCGTCGGCGCCGTCGACGGTCGCGGTGTGGACCAGGGTCGCCGGGTCCTCGCCGCGTGCCTTGCGCGCCTCGAACGCGGCCATGACCTCACGCTCCCAGGCATCCGGCGCGTTGTCGGCGTTGCGCCGCTTGAGGCTGGTGCGACCAACCTCCCAGCCGGTCTGCGCCGTGAGTTCGGCGGCGATCGCCGGCGCGCGGCTGTGACAGACCTCGACGGCCTGCACCGGGCCGCCGGCCTGCATCGCGGCCTGCAGCTCGCCCTGCAGCCGTTGTGCGAAGGTCTTGGCGATCTGCTTGGCCTCGGCGGCCCGCGGGTCGGCATGTGCCAGGGTCAGTGGCGCACAGGCGATGGCGCCTGCCAGCAGTGTGGCCAGTCGCGGTGTCTGCATCGGTCGTCCTCCGGTTGGTGTCGGTGACGCGGCGCGGTGCGCGTCGTCAGCGCCACGATGCCCGCCGCCGGCGATCGAGAAAACGCGCTGTTGCTGGGGCTTGCCGCGCCGCCCGTGGTGTGGGCCGCGCCTACGGCTGGCGGTCGAGGCGCCGGTAGCCGACCGCTTCGGCGACGTGACCCGGCGCGATCGCGGCGCTGTCGTCGAGGTCGGCGATCGTGCGCGCGACCCGCAGCACGCGGTGGAACGCACGTGCCGACAGCCCGAGGCGCTCGATCGCGTCGGCCAGCAGCGTGCGCCCGGCGCTGTCGAGGGCGCAGTGGTCGCGCAGGCCGCGGCTGTCGAGGCGGGCGTTGGCGACGCCCTGGCGGTCGTGCTGGCGGCGCCACGCCGCGGCGATCCGGGCACGCACGCTGGCGCTGGCCTCGGCGACCGTGTCGATGCCGCCGACCAGCTCGGCGCGCGGCAGCGCGGCCACCTCGATCTGGATGTCGATGCGGTCGCGCAGCGGCCCGGACACGCGCTGCTGGTAGCGCCCGGCCTGCTCCGGGCTGCAGCGCGCGCAGGCGCGCTCGGGATCGTTGGCATAGCCGCAGCGGCACGGGTTCATCGCCGCGATCAGCTGGAAGTCGGCCGGGTACTCGGCCTGCCGGGCGGCGCGCGAGATCAGGATACGGCCGGTCTCGAGCGGCTCGCGCAGCACCTCGAGCACGCGGCGGTCGAACTCCGGCAGCTCGTCGAGGAACAGCACGCCGTGATGCGC
>JASJCU010000079.1 GCA_030065815.1 Gammaproteobacteria bacterium
GGTCGAGATGGTGATGCCCGGCGACAACGTGAAGATGACCGTGAAGCTGATTGCGCCGATCGCGATGGACGAGGGACTGCGCTTCGCCATCCGCGAGGGTGGCCGCACCGTCGGCGCCGGCGTCGTCTCCAAGATTATCGAGTGAGTTCAATGACCAGTCAGCGTATCCGTATTCGTCTGAAATCCTTCGATCACCGGCTGATCGATCAGTCGGCGCGCGAGATCGTCGATACCGCGAAGCGTACCGGCGCCCAGGTGCTGGGGCCGATTCCGCTGCCGACCAAGAAGGAGCGCTTCACCGTGCTGATTTCGCCGCACGTCAACAAGGACGCGCGCGACCAGTACGAGATCCGCACCCACAAGCGCCTGATGGACATCGTCGATCCGACCGACAAGACGGTCGACGCGCTGATGAAGCTGGATCTGGCGGCGGGAGTCGACGTTCAGATCAAGCTGAACTGAGGACAGAGAGATGGCGATTGGAATTGTAGGCCGCAAAGCAGGCATGACACGGATCTTCACCGACGACGGTGCCTCGGTCCCGGTCACCGTTATCGAGGTCGAGCCAAACCGCGTGACCCAGGTCCGCGCCGACGACACCGATGGCTACCGAGCCGTACAGGTAACGGTCGGCAGCAAGAAGGGCTCGCGCCTGAACAAGCCGCAGGCCGGACACTTCGCCAAGGCCGGTGTCGAGGCCGGTCGCGGACTCTGGGAGTTCCGCCTCGAAGACCACGACGGCGACGTGCCCGAGGTCGGTGCCGAGATCAAGGCCGACGTGTTCGAGGCCGGTCAGCGGGTCGACGTGCGTGGCACCAGCAAGGGCAAGGGCTTCCAGGGCGGCGTCAAGCGGCACAATTTCCGCACCCAGGACGCGACCCACGGCAACTCGCTGTCGCACCGTGCACCGGGTTCGATCGGCCAGTGCCAGACGCCGGGACGCGTGTTCAAGGGCAAGAAGATGGCCGGCCACATGGGTGCGGCCCGTGTGACCACGCAGAGCATCGAGGTCGTGCGCGTCGACACCGACCGCAACCTGCTGCTGGTCAGGGGTGCGGTCCCCGGTGCGCGTGGCGGTGACGTCATCGTGACGCCGGCGATCAAACGGAAGAACAAGGGTGGAGAGCATGGACCTGAATGTACAAGGCGGATCGAATATCCAGGTCTCGGATGCAGTGTTCGGCGCGGATTTCAAAGAGTCACTGGTGCACCAGGTCGTCGTCGCCTACATGGCCGGCGCGCGTGCCGGCACCAAGGCGCAAAAGACCCGTTCGGAAGTCAGCGGCGGCGGCAAAAAGCCGTTCCGTCAAAAAGGTACGGGTAACGCCCGTCAGGGTACGATCCGCAGCCCGATCTTCCGCACCGGCGGGGTCGCGTTCGCTGCGCGTCCGCGCAGCTACGAGCAGAAGGTCAACCGCAAGATGTACCGCGGAGCGCTGCGCTCGATCCTGTCGGAACTGGTCCGCCAGGATCGCCTGCTCGTGGTCGATGCGTTCTCGGTCGATGGGCCGAAGACAAAGGATCTGGTGGCGAAGCTTGACGGTCTCGATGCCAGGGATGCGCTGATCGTCATCGAGGCATTCGACGAGAACCTGCTGCTGGCCAGCCGCAACCTGTACCACGTCGACGCACGCACGCCGAACGAAGTCGACCCGGTCAGCCTGATCGGCTTCGACAAGGTGATCATGACCGCCGGTGCGCTCAAGGCCCTCGAGGAGAAGCTGGCATGAACAAAGATCGTCTGATGAAGATCCTGCTCAGCCCGGTCGTCTCGGAGAAGAGTGCGATGGCGGCCGACAGCGCCAACCAGTTCGGCTTCAAGGTCGCCACGGATGCCACCAAGCCGGAGATCGCCGCGGCGGTCGAGCTGCTGTTCGACGTCAAGGTCGCGCAGGTGCGCACCGTGAACGTCAAAGGCAAGCAGAAGCGCTTCGGCGCCGTGATGGGTCGTCGCAACGACTGGAAGAAGGCCTACGTCCGTCTGCAGGCTGGCCACGATATCGATTTCGCCGGTGGCGCGTGAGCGCGGTCGGGCATTAGGTAACGGGTAGAACCATGGCAATCGTCAAGACCAAACCGACATCCCCGGGGCGTCGCCACGTCGTCCAGATCAAGCACGACGGCCTGCACAAGGGCGCGCCGCACGGGGCGCTGGTCGGCAAGAAGAGCAAGACCGGTGGGCGCAACAACAACGGCCGCATCACCACGCGCCACAAGGGCGGCGGCCACAAGCAGCGATACCGGATCATCGATTTCAAGCGCGACAAGGACGGTGTGCCGGGTACTGTAGAACGCATCGAGTACGACCCGAACCGTACCGCGCACATCGCGTTGATCAAGTATGCCGACGGCGAGCGCCGCTACATCATTGCGCCGTCGGGCCTGAAGGCGGGCGATACCATCCTGTCGGGCGTCGAGGCGCCAATCACGGTCGGCAACAGCATGCCGCTGCGCAACATCCCGGTCGGCAGCACGGTGCACTGTGTCGAGCTGAAGATCGGCAAGGGCGCACAGCTGGCGCGCAGCGCCGGCGCTTCGGTGCAGCTGGTCGCCCGCGAAGGCGACTATGCGACACTGCGCCTGCGTTCCGGCGAGATGCGCAAGGTGCACGCTGACTGCCGCGCGACGCTGGGCTCGGCGGGCAACTCCGAGCACAACCTGCAGAAGCTCGGCAAGGCCGGCGCGACGCGCTGGCGCGGCGTGCGTCCGACGGTGCGCGGTGTGGTCATGAACCCGGTCGACCACCCGCACGGTGGCGGCGAGGGCCGGACCTCGGGTGGTCGCCATCCGGTCAGCCCGTGGGGCACGCCGACCAAGGGTTTCAAGACGCGCTCGAACAAGCGCACCGACAAGTTCATCGTGCGCGATCGTCGTCGCAAGTAATTCAGGTGAGAGGCTAGAAGGCAATGCCACGTTCCATTCGCAAGGGTCCTTTTATCGATCTCCACCTGCAGAAGAAGGTGGATGCCGCTCGCGAGAGCAATGATCGTCGGCCGATCAAGACCTGGTCGCGGCGCTCTATGGTCAGCCCCGACATGGTTGGCCTGACGATCGCTGTCTACAACGGCAAGCAGCATGTTCCGGTGTTGATCTCCGAGAACATGGTTGGTCACAAACTTGGCGAGTTCGCGCTGACCCGCAACTATCGTGGTCACGTCGCGGACAAGAAGTCGCGGTAAGGAGAACGTCATGCAAGCTGTCGCAAAACTGCGCTTTGCACGCATCTCGGCCCAGAAGGGCCGCCTGGTCGCTGACCAGATCCGCGGTCTTCCGGTCGAGCAGGCCCTGAACGTGCTGGCATTCAGCAAGAAAAAGGGCGCTGCGATGATGAAAAAGGTGCTGGATTCGGCGGTCGCCAACGCCGAGAACAACGAAGGCGCCGATGTTGACGAATTGAAAGTCATGGCCGTGTGTGTCGACGAAGGACCCACGATGAAGCGCATCCGTGCGCGAGCCAAAGGGCGTGCCGCTCGTATTCTCAAGCGCACCAGTCACATCACCGTCACGGTAGCGGACGAGTAATCGGGCAAGAACTATGGGTCAGAAAGTACATCCTAACGGCATTCGCCTCGGCATCGTTTCGGACTGGACGTCGAAGTGGTACGCCGACAGCAAACACTATGCAGATCTTCTGAACACGGATCTCGAGGTCCGTGACTTCCTGAAGAACAAGCTCAAGCAGGCGTCGGTCAGCCGTATCCAGATCGACCGGCCGGCGAAGAATGCGCACATCACCATCCACACGGCGCGCCCCGGTCTGGTGATCGGCAAGAAGGGTGAGGACATCGACGCGCTGCGCAAAGAGGTGGCGGGGCGCATGGGTATCCCGGTGCACATCAGTATCGAGGAGATCCGCAAGCCGGAGCTCGACGCGCAGCTGGTCGCCGAGAGCATCGCCCAGCAGCTCGAGCGTCGCATCATGTTCCGGCGCGCAATGAAGCGCGCCGTACAAAACTCGATGCGCCTCGGCGCCCAGGGCATCAAAGTCAATATCGCAGGCCGCCTGAACGGCGCCGAGATCGCGCGCAGCGAGTGGTACCGCGAGGGCCGTGTGCCGCTGCATACGCTGCGCGCAGACATCGATTACGGCTTTGCCGAAGCGCTGACCACGTACGGCATCATCGGCGTCAAGACCTGGATCTTCAAAGGCGAGGTGTTCGGCGACCGGGAAGAGGAACAGGATGCGCCGGCTCCGAGCAAAGGCGCACCGCGGAGTTAAGACATGCTGCAGCCAAAACGTACAAAGTTCCGCAAACAGATGAAGGGCCGCAACCGCGGTCTCGCGCAGTCCGGCAACAAGGTCAGCTTCGGTGAGTTCGGCCTCAAGGCCACCGGCCGCGGTCGCATCACGGCCCGTCAGATCGAGGCGGCCCGCCGCACGATCACCCGCACCGTGAAGCGCGGCGGCAAGCTGTGGATTCGCGTGTTCCCGGACAAGCCGATCTCGAAGAAGCCTCTCGAGGTCCGCATGGGCAAGGGCAAGGGCAACGTGGAGTACTGGGTGGCGCAGATCCAGCCCGGCCGCATGTTGTACGAGATTGAGGGTGTCAACGAGGAGCTGGCGCGCGAGGCGTTTTCCCTTGCCGCGGCCAAGCTGCCGGTGCAGACCGCCTTCGTGAAACGGATGATCCTGTGATGAAAGCGTCAGAACTTCGCGAAAAGACCCAGACAGAGCTGCGCGATGCACTGCACGAGCTGCTCAAGGAGCAGTTCAACCTGCGGATGCAGCGTGGCACCGGGCAGTTTTCCCGTCCGCACCTGATGAAGGATGTGCGCCGCAATATCGCGCGCGTGAGAACCGTGATGAACCAGAAACGCCAGGCAGGTGAAGCATGAGCGAGCAGGCAGCCGAGAACCGCACCCTGCAGGGTCGCGTGGTCAGCGACAAGATGGACAAGAGCATTACCGTGTCGATCGAGCGCCGCGTAAAGCATCCGATCTATGGCAAGTTCGTGCGCAAGTCGACCAAGATCCATGCGCACGACGAGAAGAACGAGTGTCAGATCGGCGACCTCGTCGTCGTCGAGCAGTGCCGCCCCCTGTCAAAGACGAAGTCGTGGCGTTTCGTCAAACTGGTCGAGCGCCCGAGCTGAGCACAAACACGTTAACGAATCGAATTTTGGTGGGGTAGTGTCATGATCCAGATGCAGTCTTTGCTGAACGTCGCCGACAACAGTGGCGCGCGTCGCGTGCAGTGCATCAAAGTGCTGGGTGGCTCCCATCGGCGCTACGCCGGTATCGGGGACGTCATCAAGGTGTCCATCAAAGACGCCAACCCGCGCGGCAAGGTCAAGAAGGGCGACGTATTCAACGCCGTGGTCGTGCGTACGCGCAAAGGCGTGCGCCGTCCCGACGGTTCGCTGATCCGCTTCGACGGCAATGCTGCCGTGCTGCTGAACAGCAAGCTCGAGCCGATCGGCACGCGCATCTTTGGGCCGGTGACGCGCGAACTACGCAGCGAGAGGTTCATGAAGATCATCTCGCTCGCACCGGAAGTGCTCTGAGGTAGAAAACGATGGCAACCAAGATCCGCAAAGGCGACGACGTCATCATCCTGGCCGGCAAGGACAAGGGCAAGCGCGGTACCGTGCTGCGCATGGCCGGCGAGGACCGCGTCGTGGTCGAGAACATCAATCTGGCGCGTAAGCACGTGAAGCCGAACCCCAATGTCGGCGAGCAGGGCGGCATCGTCGACAAGGAGATGCCGCTGCACGTGTCGAATGTCGCGCTGTACAACCCGGCCACCGAGAAGGGCGACCGCGTCGGCTTCAAGACCCTCGACGACGGCCGCAAGGTACGGATATTCAAGTCCAGCGGCGAAGTCGTGGACGTCTGAGGCGATAGCGATGGCAAGGTTACAGCAACACTACAAAGACAATGTCGTTCCGCAGCTGATGGAGAAGTTCGGCTACAGCTCCGTGATGCAAGTGCCGCGCATCGAGAAGATCACGCTCAACATGGGCGTCGGCGAGGCGGTTGGTGACAAGAAGATCATGGACTTCGCGGTCGGCGACATGGAGAAGATCGCCGGGCAAAAGGCGATCGTGACAAAGGCCAAGAAGTCGGTGGCCGGGTTCAAGATCCGTGACGGCTGGCCGATCGGCTGCAAGGTCACGCTGCGTCGAGAGCGCATGTACGAGTTCCTCGATCGCCTGATCAACATCGCGATCCCGCGAATCCGCGACTTCCGTGGCCTGAGTCCGAAGGCGTTCGACGGCCGCGGCAACTACAGCATGGGCGTCAAGGAGCAGATCATCTTTCCCGAGGTCGAGTACGACAAGGTCGATGCGCTGCGCGGCATGGACATCACGATCACGACGTCGGCGAAGAATGACGACGAGTGCCGGGCCCTGCTCGACAGTTTCAGTTTCCCGTTCAAGTAAGACGGCAAGACATCATGGCAAAGAAAAGCATGTGGGCGCGCGAGGTCAAGCGTGCCAAGAAGGTCGCAAAGTACGCCAACAAGCGTGCCGAACTGAAGGCAATCATCAACGATCGCAGCAAGTCGCACGAAGAGATCGACGCCGCGGTGGTCGCGCTGCAGAAGCTGCCGCGTGATGCCAGCCCGGCGCGCCAGCAGCGCCGCTGCCGGGTCTCGGGCCGTCCGCACGCGGTCTACCGCAAGTTCGGCCTATGTCGTAACAAGCTGCGCGAGGCGGCGATGCGCGGCGAGGTGCCCGGGCTGAAGAAGGCCAGCTGGTAAATCCCGCTAGCTTTTTCAGTCAGATCGGGCTATATTGCACGGCTCCCTCGCGCAGGGGGCTTTATTCGTAGAACCGGTATCGCGCCCAACAAGGGTGGTCTGACCAAAAGGAGTCTCATCATGAGCATGTCAGATCCGATTGCGGATATGCTGACCCGCATCCGCAACGGCCAGTCTGCTGGCAAGTCGGCCGTCCGCATGCCGGCGTCGAAGCAAAAAGCCGCGATCGCCCAGGTCCTCAAGGACGAAGGCTACATCACCGATTTCTCCGCGGCCGAACTCAACGGCAAACCCGCTCTCGAGGTCACGCTGAAGTACTTCCAGGGTGCGCCGGTCATCGAGCACGTCAAGCGTGTCAGCCGTCCCGGCCTGCGCATCTACAAGAGCCGCGAAGAACTGCCGAAGGTCCGTGGCGGCCTCGGTATCGCGATCATCTCGACGTCGAAGGGCGTGATGACCGACCGCGAAGCCCGCAAGCAGGGCCACGGCGGCGAAGTCATCGCCTTCGTCGCCTGATCGGGGGTCTGCCATGTCACGTATCGCAAAAGCACCGATCACGGTCGCCAAGGGCGTCGAGGTCAAGGTCGACGGCCGCGCCGTTTCGGTCAAGGGCCCGAAGGGCAACATGCACCTCGACCTGCACCCGACGGTGTCGGCCAAGCTCGAAGACGGCGTTCTGACTGTCACCCCGGCCAACGACTCGGCCTGGGCCATGGCCGGCACGATGCGCGCGCTGCTCGGCAACATGGTCACCGGCGTCAGCGAGGGCTTCGCGAAGAAGCTGCAGCTGGTCGGCGTCGGCTACCGCGCCCAGGGCAAGGGCAAGACGCTCAACCTGAGCCTCGGCTTCTCGCACCCGATCGACTACCCGGTCCCGGACGGGATCACGATCGAGACGCCGTCGCAGACCGAGATCGTCGTCTCGGGCAGCGACAAGCAGCGGGTCGGCCAGGTCGCCGCCGAGATCCGCGCCTTCCGTCCGCCGGAGCCGTACAAGGGTAAGGGCGTTCGCTATGCGGATGAGCGCATTGTCCGCAAAGAAGCGAAGAAAAAGTAAGGGTTTAGCACGATGGACAAGAAAACTGCCCGGATTCGCCGCGCCAAGAGGGCGCGCGCCAAGATCAGCGAGTTGGGCGTGCATCGCCTGACCATCCACCGCACGCCGCGCCACATCTACGCCCAGGTGATCGCGCCCAATGGCGCCGAAGTTGTCGCCGCCGCGTCGACGGTCGAAAAGACCGTGGCCGCCGGCATCGACGGTCCGTCTGGCAACACCGGCGCGGCCGCCGTGGTCGGGCGCATCGTCGCCGAGCGCGCCAAGGAAAAGGGCGTCGGTCGAGTCGCCTTCGATCGCTCCGGTTTCCGTTATCACGGTCGGGTTAAGGCCCTGGCCGACGCCGCCCGCGAAGCCGGGCTCGAGTTCTGAGGGGTCTTGAGGTATGGCAAGTTTTGAAACCAAACCCGCCGGCGACGATCTGATCGAGAAGCTGATCGGCGTCAACCGCGTCGCCAAGGTCGTCAAGGGTGGTCGCGTGTTCGGCTTCGCCGCGCTGGTGGTCGTCGGTGACGGCAACGGCAAGGTCGGCTTCGGTACCGGCAAGGCGAAAGAAGTCCCGGTCGCGATCCAGAAGGCGATGGACATGGCGCGTCGCAACATGCAGAGCGTGAAGCTCAAGAACGGTACGCTGCAGTATCCGCTGGTCGGCCGCCATGGCGCCGCCAAGGTCTACATGCAGCCGGCCTCGGAAGGTACCGGCATCATCGCCGGCGGCGCGATGCGCGCGATCTTCGAGGTCGTCGGTGTCAACGACGTGCTGGCCAAGTGCATCGGCACCAACAACCCGATCAACGTCGTGCGCGCGACGATGAACGGCCTAGTCAACATGGACGACCCGGAATACGTCGCGGCCAAGCGCGGCAAGACCGTCGAAGAGATCCTGGGGTAAGCAGACATGGCCGACAAGAAGACGATGAAGGTCAAGCTGGTGCGCAGCGTACACGGCCGCCTGGAAAAGCACCGCGCCTGCGTGCGTGGCCTGGGGCTGCGCCGCATGCACCAGACCGTCGAGATCGAGGACACCCCCGCGACGCGCGGCATGCTGAACAAGGTGTCCTACATGGTTCAGCTGGTTGAGGAGGCGTGACATGCGTCTGAACACGCTCAAGCCCGCCGCGGGCAGCAAAACGGATCGCAAGCGCGTCGGTCGCGGCATCGGCAGCGGTCTGGGCAAGACCGCCGGTCGCGGTCACAAGGGCCAGAAGTCGCGCTCCGGTGGATTCCACAAGGTCGGTTTCGAGGGCGGCCAGATGCCGCTGCAGCGGCGCCTGCCCAAGGTCGGTTTCCGCTCCAAGCTGGCGCGCACGACCGGCGAGCTGCGCCTGCACGAGATCGCCAAGGTCGACGGCGACGTGGTCGACATGGAGGCGCTGTACCGCGCCGACATCCTGCCGATCAACATGACCCGCGCCAAGATCATCCTGTCCGGCTCGATCGAGCGCGCCGTCACGGTGCGCGGCATCCGCGTCACCAAGGGCGCGCGCGCCGCGATCGAGGCGGCCGGCGGCAAGGTCGAGGAATAAGGTCACGCCATGGCTCTGAATCCCGCAAGTGCCGGCGGCATGAACCTGGGGCGACTCACCGAGTTGCGCCAGCGTCTGCTGTTCCTGCTCGGCGCGCTGATCGTCTACCGCATCGGGACCTTCATCCCGGTCCCCGGCGTCAACCCGGCGGCGCTGGCGGCGCTGTTCGACCAGCAGCAGGGCACGATCCTGGACATGTTCAACATGTTCTCGGGCGGCGCTTTGAGCCGCGCGAGCCTGTTCGCGCTCGGCATCATGCCGTACATCTCGGCGTCGATCATCATCCAGCTGATGACCGCGGTGATCCCGAAGCTCGAGCAGCTGAAGAAGGAAGGCGAGGCCGGCCGGCGCAAGATCACGCAGTACACGCGCTACGGCACGCTGGTGCTGGCGACCTTCCAGGCGATCGGCATCTCGGTCGCACTGCAGGGCCAGTTCGGCGAGGGCATGGTCGTGACGACCGGCCCCGGCTTCGTATTCACGGCGACGGTGTCGCTGGTGACCGGGACGATGTTCCTGATGTGGCTCGGCGAGCAGATCACCGAGCGCGGCCTCGGCAACGGCATCTCGATGATCATCTTCGCCGGCATTGTCGCCGGGCTGCCGTCGGCGTTCGGCGCCGTCGTCGAGCTGGTCAGCAACGGCGAGATGAACGCACTGTTTGCGCTGTTCCTGTTCCTGCTGGCGATCGCCGTGACCGGCTTCGTCGTGTTCGTCGAGCGCGGCCAGCGTCGGATCACGGTCAATTACGCCAAGCGCCAGCAGGGCCGCAAGATGTACGCGGCGCAGAGCAGCCACCTGCCGTTGAAGCTGAACATGGCCGGCGTGATTCCGCCGATCTTCGCATCGTCGATCATCCTGTTCCCGACCACGCTGGCGCAATGGGCGGGTAACACCGAGGGCATGCGCTGGCTGCAGGACATCGTCGCCAAGCTGTCGCCCGGCGAGCCGATCTACGTTGCGCTTTACGCGGCGGCGATCATCTTCTTCTGCTTCTTCTACACGGCCCTGGTGTTCAATTCGAAGGACACCGCCGACAACCTGAAGCGCTCCGGCGCGTTCATCCCGGGTATCCGCCCGGGTGAGCAGACCGCCCGCTACATCGACCAGGTCATGTCGCGACTGACGTTCGTCGGCGCGCTGTACATCACCGCGGTGTGCCTGATGCCGGAGTTCCTGATCGTCGGCTGGAACGTGCCGTTCTATTTCGGCGGCACGTCGCTGCTGATCGTCGTCGTCGTGGTCATGGATTTCATGGCCCAGGTGCAGGCCCACGTGATGTCGCACCAGTACGAGGGCCTGATGAAGAAGGCGAATTTGAAGGGCATCGGCGGCACCGGCGTGCCGCGCTGAGCGCCGAACCGGGTTTAGGAGATAACGATGAAAGTCCGTGCATCCGTCAAGAAGATGTGCCGCAACTGCAAGATCATCAAGCGCCGCGGCGTGATCCGCGTGATCTGCAGCGATCCGCGACACAAACAGCGCCAGGGCTGAGCCCGGCATTGTTAAAAGTCTGAAATATCGGTAGAATTTCGCGCTTTCTCGCGCGGGTCCACCGCCGAATCGGGAGATTTTGAGAATGGCTCGTATCGCTGGAGTCAACATTCCAGACCGCAAGCACGCGGTCATCGCGCTGACGTCGATCTACGGCATCGGTCGTGCTCGTGCGCAGCAGATCTGCGATGCGGCCAACGTTGCGCAGGACCGCAAGATCATGGACCTGACCGAGGAAGAGGTCGAGAAATTGCGCTCCGCGGTCGCCGAGTTCGCCGTCGAGGGTGACCTGCGTCGCGAGGTCTCGATGAACATCAAGCGGCTGATGGATCTCGGCTGCAACCGCGGTATCCGGCATCGCCGCGGCCTGCCGCTGCGCGGCCAGCGCACGCGCACTAACGCGCGCACCCGCAAGGGCCCGCGCAAACCGATCAAAAGATAAGCGTCAGCTTCAGGTATCCATACATGGCCAAGACCCCGACCCGCACCCGCAAAAAGGTCAAGAAGGTTGTCACCGACGGTGTCGCGCACATCCACGCATCGTTCAACAACACCATCATCACGATCAGCGACCGCCAGGGCAACGCGCTGTGCTGGGCCACGGCCGGCGGTTCCGGTTTCCGTGGCTCGCGCAAGAGCACGCCGTTCGCCGCGCAGGTCGCCGCCGACCGCTGCGGCCAGATGGCCAAGGAATACGGGGTCAAGAACCTGGACGTCAACGTCAAGGGCCCCGGCCCGGGCCGTGAGTCGGCCGTGCGTGCGCTGAACAACGCCGGTTTCAAGATCACCAGCATCTCCGACGTCACGCCGATCCCGCACAACGGCTGCCGTCCGCCCAAGAAGCGCCGCGTCTGACCTGGAGTTTGAGTAATGGCACGTTATATCGGTCCCAAATGTAAGCTGATGCGCCGCGAGGGTACGGACCTGTACCTGAAGAGCCGCGTGCGCTCGGTGGATTCCAAGTGCAACATGGAGAAGGTGCCGGGCCAGCAGAGCGACCGTCGCCGCCGCCTGTCCGACTACGGCGTCCAGCTGCGCGAGAAGCAGAAGGTGCGCCGCCTGTACGGCGTGCTCGAGCGCCAGTTCCGCAACTACTACAAGGAAGCGGACCGCGTGAAGGGCCCGACCGGCGAGAACCTGCTGCGTCTGCTCGAGAGCCGTCTCGACAACGTCGTCTACCGCATGGGCTTCGGATCGACCCGCGCCGAGGCGCGCCAGCTGGTCAGCCACAAGGCGATCACGGTCAACGGCAAGGTCGTCAACGTCGCGTCCTACAAGGTGCGGCCCGAGGACGTCGTCGCGGTCAACGAGAAGGCGCAGAAGCAGGAACGCGTCAAGAGTTCGCTGAGCCTCGCCGAGCAGTACGGCATGCCCGAGTGGGTCGAGGTCGACACCAAGGGTATGAGCGGCACGTTCAAGCGTGTCCCGGACCGGGTCGAGCTGCCGGCCGAGATCAACGAGCAGTTGATCGTCGAACTGTATTCCAAGTAAAGGAACTGAGAGGGCTATCCATGACGGAATCCGTCACCGACTTCCTGAAGCCGCGTATCGTCAACGTCCAGACCGTCAACGAACGCCACGCGAAGGTGTCCCTGGAGCCGCTCGAGCGCGGTTTCGGCCACACCCTCGGCAATGCCCTGCGCCGCATCCTGCTGTCGTCGATGCCGGGTTGCGCGATCGTCGAGGCCGAGATCGAGGGCGTGCTGCACGAGTACAGTGCGATCGAGGGCGTCCAGGAGGACGTGCTCGAGATCCTGCTCAACCTCAAAGAGGTCGCGATCACGATGGAAGACCGCGACGAGGCGATCGTCAGCGTAAACGCCAAGGGTCCGGGCGTGATCACCGCCGGCGATATCCAGCTGTCGCACGGCATGAGCGTCTCCAATCCCGACCTGATCATCGCCCGCCTGACCGACAAGGGCGCGCTGAACCTGACCATGAAGGTACGCCGCGGCCGTGGCTACGAGCCGGCGGCCAGCCGCGAGAGCGCCGCGGGTGACGATCGTCCGATCGGTCACCTGCAGCTCGACGCTACGTTCAGCCCGGTGCGTCGCGTCGCGTATGCAGTCGAGGCCGCGCGCGTCGAGCAGAAGACCAACCTCGACCGCCTGGTCATCGATATCGAGACCGACGGCACGATCGACCCGGAAGACGCGATCCGTCGCTCCGCGACCATCCTGCAGGACCAGCTGTCGGCGTTCGTCAAGCTCGACGAGACCACCAGCGCGGTCGCCGAGCAGGAGCGCAGCGAGCCGGCCGTCGACCCGATCCTGCTGCGCCCGGTCGACGACCTGGAGCTGACCGTGCGCTCGGCCAACTGCCTGAAGGCAGAGAACATCTTCCTGATCGGCGACCTGATCCAGCGCACCGAGGTCGAGCTGCTCAAGACCCCGAACCTGGGCAAGAAGTCGCTGACCGAGATCAAGGACGTGCTGGCGACGCGCGGGCTGTCGCTGGGCATGCGGCTGGAGAACTGGCCGCCCGAGAACCTCGAAGAACTGATGGCACGCTGAGAAGCGTATTTGTGTAACTAAATTAACCAGGACGTCGACCCATGCGTCACCGCAAAGCCGGACGGCAGCTCAACCGTAACAGCTCGCACCGCAAGGCCATGTTCCGCAACATGACCGCGTCGCTGATCGAGCACGAACTGATCAAGACCACGGTGCCCAAGGCCAAGGAACTGCGCCGCGTCGCCGAGCCGTTGATCACGATGGCCAAGGACGACAACGTCGCGAAACGCCGCCTCGCGTTCGCGCGCCTGCGTGACGACGCCGCGGTCGGCAAGCTGTTTGCCGAACTCGGCCCGCGTTACAGGGAACGCCCGGGCGGCTACCTGCGCATCCTTAAGTGCGGCCACCGCCCCGGCGACAAGGCGCCGATGGCCTACGTCGAGCTGGTCGACCGCCCGGTCGTCGAAGAGGACGTCGAGGTCGAGGCCGAGACCGAATAGGCCGCACGCTGCCATCGGGCATGCTGCGAAGCCGGGCCGTGCCCGGCTTCGTCGTTTCTGGGCGCCGCGACGCCGCTGCGACCGGGTGGCGGCTCGACCGGGTCCGCGACCCCGGCGCGCGCGCCGCCACGGTTCGCACGCGGTCCGCCGGTCGCGTCGGCAGCGGCCGCTGGCCGGCACGGTGGGCACGCCGTCGCGTCTCCGGTCATGCGACGCCGCCAGCCGTCCGCAGCGCGCCGCCTGTTACGTCGGTTGGCGGCCGCGGCGCGGCGCGGGTATCGCGCGACCGTCGCGCCGATCGTGGTGGTTTTGCGGCTAGACTGCGGGCATGCAGACGCCGCGACCTGTCTACCTGTTTACCGATTTCGGCTGCACCGGGCCGTACGTCGGCCAGCTCGAGGCGGCGCTGTTCGGCATCGACCCGGGTGTTCCCGTGATCCACCTGATGCACGACGCGCCGCGCTTCCGCCCCGACCTCGCGGCCTACCTGCTGCCGGCGGTGTGCCGCGACCTGGCGGACCGCGCCGTCGTCGTCGCCGTCGTCGACCCCGGGGTCGGCGGCGCCCGGCTGCCGATCGTCGTCGAGACCGAGCGGGCGACGTTCGTCGGCCCCGACAACGGCCTGTTGGCGCGGTTGCCCGGGATCCGCCGGGCCGGCCGCATCGACTGGCGGCCGGCGACGCTGTCGGCGAGTTTTCACGGCCGCGACCTGTTCGCGCCGGTGGCCGCACGGATCGCGCGTGGCGAGACCGTCGACACGGCGCCGCTCGACCCCGGGTCGCTGACCGGCGCCGATTGGCCGGCGACGCTCGGCGCGGTCGTCTACATCGACGGCTTCGGTAACGCGATGACCGGCGTGTCGGCGGATTGCATCAAGCAAAACAACACGATAGCGCTCGGCGACCGGCGTCTGCGCTATGCGCCGACGTTCAGCGCGGTCGCGCCCGGCGACGCTTTTTGGTATTTTAATTCCCAACGATTGGCCGAGATCGCGGTCAACGGGGCATCGGCCGCGCAGCGCCTGTCGCTGGCGTTGGGGGATAATTTCCTGATAGATTGAAGTCACCGCCACGGATCGGCGGGTACCAAGACAAGGAGGTTGTTATGTCCGCAGCAAGGATGATGCTGCTTTGCATCGGGTTGTCCGTTGCCGGAACGGCGGCGCATGCGTCGCTGATACCGTTCATCAGTGAACTGCACTATGACAACGCCGGGCGCGATGTCGGTGAGTTCGTCGCCGTTACCGGACCGGTCGGGTTCGATTTCGACGGCTGGCAGGTCGAACTGTACAACGGCGCGAACGGCAGGCGCTATGACGCATCGGCCGTGTCGGCCGCGCCGCACGGCAGCAGCGACGGGCTGATCGAGATCGGCGTCGTGTTCGCGGCGCTGCAGAACGGGCCGGACGCGGTGGCGTTGGTCTCGGACCAGGGTAGCGTGGTCGATTTCATCGCCTACGAGCAGGCCGTAACGGCCAGCGACGGCCCGGCCGCCGGGCTGACCGCGCGGCTGATCGATGCCTTCGAGAGCGCGTCGACGGCCGTCGGCCTGTCGCTACAGCGCGTCGGTACGCTCGACCGCGAATCGTGGCTGCTGGCCACGGCGTCGCCGGGTGTCGTCAACGACGGCCTGCGTCGGGGCGTGATCGTGGCGGCCGGCAATGCACCGCTGCCCGGCGTCGCGGTCGTGCTGCTGTGGACGGCCGGCTGGCTGGGCATGGCGGCCGCGCGACGACGCGGCGTCGGCTGAGCGATGCATGCGTGGCGGGGCCGCATGGCCCTGCCCGTCGGCCAGCCGGGCATCACGGTGTCGGACATGCATGGGGGAATGTGCATGAAGAAGAACGGCAAGAAATCACTCCTCGCGCGTTTCGCCGGGCGACGGCGCAGCGGTTCGCCTGCCGGATCCGCCTGGCACGACGGGCAGATCCACGCGCCGACGGTCGATGCCGCGGCTGCGATCAAGCTCAGCGGCGCGTCGCTGGAACAGGCCTATCGCGACCTGCTGCTCGAAAATCAGGTGCTGGTCGAGAGCAACAAGCGGCTACACGAGCGCGTCGCGCGCCTCGATGCCGGTGTCGAAGACTCGCCGGCGACGCGCGAGCTGATCCGCGCCCAGCGTGACGCGCTGGCCGAGCGCAGCCACCGCCTGCGCGAGATCGAGTACGAGAACAAGCGCCTGAAGCGCAAGCAGAAGAAGCTGTTCGATGACAACAAACGCCTGGCCGCGAGTCTGGCGAGGCGCATGGAGGACATCCAGCCGCTGCTGCGTCGCGAGGAGAGCGTACGCCGCGAACTGGAAGAGGTTCGCGAACAGCTGCGCCAGAAGAAGAGCGATCTGCTCAAGCTGACCGATCGCTACTATCAGCTCGAGGCGCGCCTGAAGCCGCAGTTGCCGCCGGACTCGGTCGCCAACGGCGACTTCTGACCGGCCGCCGGTCAGCCGCGGATCCGTCCCGCCAACACCGGCGCGAGGAAGCGGCCGGTGTGCGAATGTGCCATGCCGGCGATCTCCTCGGGCGTGCCGGTCGCGATGATCTCACCGCCGCCGTCACCCCCCTCGGGTCCGAGGTCGACGATCCAGTCGGCCGTCTTGATGACATCCAGGTTGTGCTCGATGACCACCACGGTGTTGCCGTGATCGCGCAGCCGGTGCAGCACGCGCAGCAGCTGACGCACGTCGTGGAAGTGCAGGCCGGTGGTCGGTTCGTCGAGGATGTACAGCGTGCGCCCGGTATCGCGCTTGGACAGCTCGCGTGACAGCTTGACCCGCTGCGCCTCGCCACCAGACAGCGTGGTCGCGTTCTGCCCAAGCGTGATGTAGCTCAGGCCGACGTCCATCAGCGTCTGCAGCTTGCGTTTGATCACCGGCACTGCGTCGAAGAACGCCAGTGCGTCCTCGACCGTCATGTCGAGCACCTCGTTGATGCGTCGGCCCTTGTACTGGATCTCCAGCGTCTCGCGGTTGTAGCGCTTGCCCTTGCAGACGTCGCACTGTACGTAGATGTCGGGCAGGAAGTGCATCTCGACCTTGATCACGCCGTCGCCCTTGCAGGCCTCGCAGCGGCCGCCCTTGACGTTGAAGCTGAAGCGTCCGGGCGTGTAGCCGCGCGAGCGCGCCTCGGGTACGCCGGCAAACAGCTCGCGGATCGGCGTGAACAGGCCGGTATAGGTGGCCGGGTTGGAGCGCGGCGTGCGCCCGATCGGCGACTGGTCGATGTCGACGACCTTGTCGAAGTGCTTGAGGCCGGTCGCGCGCTTGTGCGGCGCGATTGTGTGGCTGGCGCCGTTGAGCTGGTTGGCGGTCAGCGGGTACAGCGTGTCGTTGATCAGCGTCGATTTCCCGGAGCCGGACACGCCGGTCACACAGGTGAACAGGCCGGCCGGGATCTCGAGCTTGACCGCTTTCAAGTTGTTGCCGCGCGCGCCATCGACCTTGAGCAGGCGCTTGCGGTCGACCGGATGGCGGGTCGTCGGTACCTCGATGCGCTCGCGGTCGGCGAGAAAGTCGCCGGTGATCGACGCACCCTCGGCGCAGATGTCGTCGACCGAGCCCTGGGCGATAATCTCGCCGCCGTGCACGCCGGCACCCGGGCCGATATCGACGATGTGATCGGCGCTGCGGATCGCGTCCTCGTCGTGCTCGACGACGATCACGGTGTTTCCGAGGTCGCGCAGATAGGTCAGCGTCCTGAGCAGGCGCTCGTTGTCGCGCTGGTGCAGGCCGATCGACGGCTCGTCGAGCACGTACATCACGCCGACCAGCCCGGCGCCGATCTGGCTGGCCAGGCGGATGCGCTGCGCCTCGCCGCCGGACAGGGTCTCGGCGCTGCGGTCGAGCGTCAGGTAATTCAGGCCGACGTTGACCAGGAAGCGCAGCCGGTCGTTGATCTCCTTGATGATCTTGGCCGCGATCTTGCCCTGCTTGCCGGGCAGGTCGAGCCGCTCGAAGAACGCCAGGCTGCGCTCGACCGCCATCGCCGTGATCGCCGGCAGGTTGACGTCGTCGACGAACACGTTGCGCGCGCCCTCGTTGAGACGCGTGCCGCCGCAGTCGGGGCACGGCTGTGACGAGATATAGCGCGACAGTTCCTCGCGCACCGCGTTCGAGTCGGTCTCGCGGTAGCGCCGCTGCATGTTGTTGAGGATGCCCTCGAACGGGTGCTGTTTCTTGACCACGCGGCCGCGGTCGTTGAAGTAGTTGAATTCGACGGCGTCGAGCCCGCTGCCGTTGAGGATCACGTCGCGGATGTCGTCGGCCAGTTCGTTCCACGGCGTCTCGGGATCGAAGCCGTAGTGCTTTCCGAGCGAGCGGATCATCTGGTAGTAGTAGGCGTTGCGCCGGTCCCAGCCGCGCACCGCGCCGCCGCCGAGTGACAGCTCGGGGTTGGCGACGATCTTGTCAGGATCGAAGAACTGCTCGACGCCGAGGCCGTCGCAGCTGGCGCAGGCGCCGACCGGGTTGTTGAACGAGAACAGCCGCGGTTCGAGCTCCTCGATGCTATAGCCACAGACCGGGCACGCGAAGTTGGCCGAGAACACCAGGTCCGCCTGCGGTTCCTTCGGGTCCGGCTCCATCCACGCGACGCGGGCGACGCCTTCGGCCAGGTGCAGCGCGGTCTCGAACGACTCGGCGAGGCGCAGCTGCAGATCGTCGCGCACCTTGAAGCGGTCGACGACGACCTCGATCGTGTGTTTCTTGTGCAGTTCGAGCTCGGGCGGCTCGTCGAGCTCGTAGATCTCGCCGTCGATGCGCGCGCGAATGAACCCCTGGGCGTGCAGCTCGCCGAGCAGCTTGTGGTATTCGCCCTTGCGCTCGGAGATCACCGGGGCGAGCAGCATCAGTTTGCTGCCGGTCGGCAGTGTCAGCACCTGGTCGACCATCTGGCTGACGGTCTGCGCCTCGAGGTGCTCGCCGTGCTCGGGGCAGCGTGGCGTACCGGCGCGGGCGAACAACAGGCGCAGGTAGTCGTAGATCTCCGTGATTGTGCCGACCGTCGAACGCGGGTTGTGGCTGGTGGTCTTCTGCTCGATCGAGATTGCCGGCGACAGACCCTCGATGTGGTCGACGTCGGGCTTCTCCATCATCGACAGGAATTG
>JASJCU010000009.1 GCA_030065815.1 Gammaproteobacteria bacterium
GGCGTACTTCCTGAAGGGGGTCGTACCGGACTGGGATCTCAAGGACATCTATCTCGGCATGATCCAGTTCATGGGAATTCAGCTCGTCGGTCTGATCCTGCTGTTGGTCTTCCCGCAACTGGTGCTTTGGCTACCCAGGGTAATGTCGGGTGGGTAACTCACGATGCATCTCCTTCGATCCACCTTGTCATGGGTAAGCGCCGGGCATGTCGATGATCGCTCGACGTTCCGCTCGCGTAACGCGGGCCTTCCGCCAAGTCCTGATCGCTTGGGCGTAGAGGCAGGCAGCAACGAGTAGCCTTCCGTGCTCAACAACGACGTTATGTGCCGTTGATCGGTTCGTGCACCATGCGCACCCTCATCTCAAAAGATCGTCGTCCGGTAATGATGATTGCGGGTGGTGCAGCGACTGACACGTAGCTCAACAGGGGTATTGTCCAGCGTCCTGGCGATACGCTCGATCTCGAGTAATGGTGCGCCCGCCGGCAGATCGAGCAGAGACGCTTCACGTTCGGAGGCGGATACTGCGCGCAACTGCTCTTCGGCGTTATGGATGGTAATCCCGAACTTCTGCTCATACATTTCGTAGAGCATGTTGGGCAGGTCACAGGCCCCGACGTTGCCCAGTTCCCCGAAGGGTTCTGATGGCAGTGTGATTGTTTCCAGCAGGGTCGGTTGATCGTCCAGCTTTCTCATTCGCTCGATGCAGACCACGGAACTGCCAGACGCCAGGCCCAGTTTCGACGATTCGGTCCGGGTTGCGCGCTTGCGACGGCACGACAGGGTTGTGCTCTCTGGCAGTACCTTGTGGCCTTTGTTGTCCACGATGTGAAAGAAGTGAAACAAGGCCCGCTCGCTGTCATGGAACGCGACAAACGTGCCCCGGCCTTGCCTGCGGGTCAGCACATTGTTCTCGACCAGTTCGGTAATGGCCTTGCGGACGGTGCCCTGGCTGACGCCCAGGTCCTGGGCGAGCTGAATCTCGCTCGGAATGACGTCACCCGGCGACCAGCGTCCGTCACTGATGTTCGCGACAAAAAGCTCCTTGATCTGCATGTAAAGCGGGATCGATCCCTTCGCGTTGGATAGCACCAAAACTGCACTCCTCTAGACGCTCGAATACACGGATCAAAAGCGGTCTTTGCTCGTGCCCAAATTGTAGTCTTATACAAGACTCAATCCTAGGGGTCGGAGCTTGGCCGCCTGGCGTCGGGGGCTGTGTAGATGCCCAAGTCTTATATAAGACTACTTGACTAGCCTGGGCAGGGCGCTACACTCCGGCGATACCGAGCTGATTCAGCCTTTTGCAGATCCAATTGGGGAGACACAAATGATCGATTTTGTGGTTCATGACGAGGGAGACAGCGTCGGCGTTGTCGTCGTTGAAGGTGTGAAGGCCGGTGACGAGGTCACCGGCTGGATCATGGATCAGGACAAGGACATCAGGTTCACGGCGGCGAGCGATATCCCGATCGGGCACAAGCTGGCGATCAGGCCGCTCAAGGCAGGCGACACCGTGATCAAGTACGGCATCGACATCGGCAAGGTCGTTGCCGATATCGGCCCGGGCGAGCACGCCCACGTCCATAACATCAAGACCAAGCGCTGGTAGGCGGCGACGCCGACAACTGCCGTCAACCCAACGGAGAGAGATCCATGTCCCAAGAACTGAGCAAAGCCACATTCCTCGGCTACCGGCGCGAGAATGGACGCGTCGGTGTGCGTAACCACGTCATCATCCTGCCGGTCGACGACCTGTCCAACGCCGCCTGTGAAGCCGTGGCCAGCGCGATACCGGGGACCATGGCGCTGCCGCACCCTTACGGGCGCCTGCAGTTCGGCGCCGACCTCGACCTGCATTTCCGCACCCTGATCGGCACTGGCGCCAACCCGAACGTGGCCGCCGTGGTCGTGATCGGTATCGAGAACCAGTGGGCGCAGAAGGTCGCCGACGGCATCGCCGCGACCGGCAAGCCGGTATCGGCTTTTGGTATCGAGCAGCACGGCGATCACGAGACCATCATGAACGCCTCGCGAGTGGCCAAAGAATACCTGCAGTGGGCGTCCGAGCTGCGCCGTGAAGAGGCGCCGCTGAACGAACTGTGGGTGTCGACCAAGTGCGGCGAGTCCGACACCACGTCCGGCTGCGGTGCCAATCCGACGGTCGGCAACGCCTTCGACAAGATGTATCCGTACGGCACGACGCTGCTGTTCGGCGAGACCTCGGAGATCACCGGTGGTGAGCATCTGGTCGCCGCGCGTTGCCGCAACGACGAGGTGCGTGAGCGTTTCATGTTCATGTTCGACCGCTACCAGGAACTGATCGAACGCCACAAGACCTCGGACCTGTCCGACTCGCAGCCGACCAAGGGCAACATCGAGGGTGGCCTGACGACGATCGAGGAAAAGGCCCTGGGCAATATCCAGAAGATCGGCAAGGAATGCCTGGTCGACGGCGTGCTCGACAAGGCGGAAGAACCGTCCGGACCAGGCCTGTGGTTCATGGACTCGTCGTCGGCCGCGGCCGAGATGGTCACGCTGGCAGCAGCGGCCGGCTACGTCGTGCATTTCTTTCCGACCGGGCAGGGCAATATCATCGGCAACCCGATCCTGCCGGTCATCAAGCTGTGCGCCAACCCGCGCACCGTGCGCACGATGAGCGAACACATAGATGTCGACGTGTCGGCCCTGCTGCGCAGGGAGATGACACCCGACGAGGCCGGCGATGCGCTGCTCGACTGCATGTTCCGCACGGCGAACGGTCGGTTGACGTGCGCGGAGGCGCTGGGTCATCGCGAGTTCGTACTGACCCGCCTCTACGAGAGTGCATAACCAGGGCCAACAGCTGCGAGGGCATACCCATGTCGCGTGAATACCTGAAGAAAGCGCCGAAGACCTCCAGCACCGATGCCGGTGACGTACGTGCCACGGTGCAGGGCATCCTCGACGAGATCGAGGCGGGAGGCGAGGAGGCGGCGCGCAAGTATGCGAAGCAGTTTGATCGCTACGACGGCAATATCGTGCTGACCGACGACGAGATCGCCGCCGCTGCTGACCAGGTCTCGCAGAAGCTCAAGGACGACATCCGCTTCGCGCACGACAACGTGCGGCGCTTTGCCGAGGCGCAGATGGAGACCCTGATCAACGTCGAGACCGAGATCGTGCCGGGCCTCGTTGCGGGGCAGAAGAGCATCCCGGTGCGCGCCGCCGGGTGCTACGTGCCGGGTGGGCGCTACAGCCATGTCGCGTCGGCGATCATGACCGTGACCACCGCCAAGGTTGCCGGGTGCGAGCACATCTCCGTCTGTTCGCCGCCGCGTCCCGAGGTCGGCATCAATCCGGCCATTGTCTATACCGCGCACATCTGCGGTGCGGATTCGATCCTGGCGCTGGGCGGCGTGCAGGGCGTGGCGGCGATGGCCTTCGGTCTGTTCGGCCAGCCGGAATCCGACATCCTCGTCGGACCCGGCAACCAGTTCGTCGCCGAGGCCAAGCGCATCCTGTTCGGGCGCGTGGGCATCGATATGTTCGCCGGGCCGACCGATAGCCTGATCCTGGCCGACGCGACGGCCGACGCGGATATCGTCGCCGCCGATCTCGTGGGACAGGCCGAGCACGGCTACAACTCACCGGTATGGCTGGTCACCGACAATCGACCGCTGGCGGAAAAGGTGCTGGAACTGGTGCCTCAACACATTGAATCGCTGCCCGACGTCAATCGCGACAACGCCACCGCCGCGTGGCGCGACTATGGTGAGGTGATACTGTGCGGCGACCGCGAGCAGATGGCCGCGACGTCGGACGAGTATGCGCCCGAACACCTGACCGTGCAGGCGCAGGACCTGGGCTGGTGGCTGGACCGGCTCAAGTGCTACGGCTCACTGTTCCTCGGCGAGGAGACCACGGTGGCGTTCGGCGACAAGGCATCGGGTCCCAACCATGTGCTGCCGACGTCCGGTGCGGCGCGCTACACCGGCGGTCTGTCGGTGCACAAGTACATGAAGATCGTGACCTGGCAACGCGCCACGCGCGAGGGGGCCAAACCGATTGCCGAGGCGACAGCCCGCATCTCCCGCCTGGAGGGTATGGAAGGCCATGCCCGCACGGCCGACATCCGGCTGAAAAAGTACTTCCCGAACGAAGCGTTCGATCTGACCGGGTCCGTGTGAACGTGTCCGAATGAACGCCCAGTTCACGCTAGCGGGTAAGGTCGCCTTGGTGACCGGTGCAACATCGGGCATCGGTCGTCGCCAGGCGTTGGCGCTGGCGGCAGCCGGGGCCGACGTGGTGCTGACCGGCCGTCGCGAGGCACAGCTGCAAGAGGCGATTTCCGAGATCGAGGCCGCGGGCGGCGCGGCGGCATCTGTCCCTGCGGATCTGGCTGACCGAGCGGTCCTGGCGCAGCTGGCCGAACGTGCCGCCGCCCCCTTTGGTGCGATCGACATACTGATAAACGCGGCCGGCGTGAACCTTCGTCAAGCGGTCGACGAGATCTCATTCGACAGCTGGGATGCGACGCTGAACCTGAATCTTGCCGTGCCGTTCTTCCTGGCGCGCGAGCTGGTGCCGGCGATGCAGGAGAGAGGCTGGGGGCGGATACTGAACATCGCATCGCTGCAATCGAGCCGGGCCTTTCCCAACGGGCTGGCCTACGGCGCCTCCAAGGGGGCGATTACGCAGCTGACACGCGCGATGGCCGAGGCCTGGTCGCGTCATGGCATTACCTGCAATGCGATGGCGCCCGGTTTTTTTCCGACCGAACTGACCGCGCCGGTCTACGAAAACCCGGAGCTGCTGCAAAAGCTCGCCGCGCAGACCACGATTGGGCGGAACGGCGAATTGTCGGATCTGGACGGCCTGACCGTATTCCTCGCCTCGCCGGCCTCCAACTATCTCACGGGGCAGGTCATCTACCTCGACGGCGGCTTCACCGCGAAATAGGTGCACAGCGAATGAAAGCGCTCGTATACACAGACACGCTCGAGTTGCAGTACCGCGACGAACCGGATCCCGTCCCCGGGCCCGGCGAGGCCCTGATCAAGATAGAGGCAGTCGGTATCTGCGGTTCGGACATGCACGCCTACCACGGACACGACGAGCGCCGGGTCCCGCCGCTGATCCTCGGCCATGAGGCGGTGGGGGAGGTGCAGACCGGTCCCCTGAAGGGTCGGCGCGTCGTGCTCAATCCACTGATGACCTGTGGAGTCTGCGACCACTGCCAGGGCGGGCGGTCCAACCTGTGTGCGAAGCGCGAGCTTATCGGTATGCGGCTTGCCGGTGCCTTCGCGCAATACATTGCGATTCCGGAACGGAACCTGCTCGACATGCCGCAGGAGATGGATCCGGTGGTTGCCAGCCTTACCGAGCCTGCCGCCACGTCGCTGCATGCGATCTATCTGGCAGAAAAGGTGCTGCACCGACCGATCTCGGAATGCCGTGCTCTGGTGATGGGCGGGGGTTCCATCGGGGCCTTCGCAGCACTGATGCTCAGCGACAAGGGTTGTCAGGACATCTGCCTCGGCGACACCAATCCACTGCGCAGGCAGACGGCAGAGAGTCTCGGATGCTGCGAAGTCTACGATCCTTTGGGGGCCGACCTGCCTGACGAAAACAGCTTCGATCTGGTCATCGATGCGGTCGGCAGCGGTCGCACGCGCGCCGCCTCCTGTCGTTTCGTCAAGGCGGGCGGCGTCATCTCGCATGTTGGCCTGCAGGACAACGAACCGGGCCTGGACACCCGCAGGATGACCCTCGAGGAGATCACCTTCCTCGGCAACTATACCTACAGCCCCGTGGACCTGCGTGCTGCGATCCGGGCGCTTTACCTCGGTGCGCTGGGTCCGCTCGACTGGGTCGAGACACGGCAGCTGTCCGACGGTGCTGCCGCGTTTCGCGACATCCACGAAGGTGCGGCCGCGGCGCCGAAGATCGTATTGCGCCCATAGACCCATGGGCGAGCTGCCGGGCTCATCGGCGAACACCGGGTTCGCGATGCGGGCGCGGTGGAAGAAAGCCAGGTGCCGGTTGGCGCCGGCAGACTGTTTGGGTTTGATAACTACACAGACGAGATGACAGGAGATGACCATGAAGACGAAGCAGTTGGCGATGATCGCACTGGCGACACTGATCCCGATCGGTTCGGCGGTCGCCGATTATCCGAGCAAACCCATCAACTACATCATTCCGTTCGGCCCAGGCGGCGAATCCGATATCACGGCGCGCCACCAGCAGCCGTTCTTCAAGGAAAAGTTCGGCCAGGACATGGTCATCTCGTACAAGCCGGGCGGCGGCGGCGCCGTCGGATGGTCGCAGCTCAACAGCGCCAAGGGCGACGGCTACACGATCATGGGTATCAATCTGCCGCACATCATCGTCAAGCCGATGCAGAAAGACGTCGGGTTCAAGACCGAGGACATCACCGGCGTCTACATGTTCCACTACACGCCGGATGCGCTGGTGGTACGCGATGACAGCGAGTTCAAGACGGTGCAGGACGTCATCGATTACGCCAAGGCCAACCCGGGCAAGCTGACGCTGTCCGGGTCGGGCAAGGGCACGGCCAACCACCTGGCACAGATCCGTTTCGACGACATGGCCGGCATCAAGACCACCTATGTCGCGTTCAAGGGGACCGGCAAGGCCGTGGCCGCGCTGCTCGGCAATCAGGTAAAGGCGCAGTGGGGCTACACCTCCGTCGGTGCCAAGCATGAGGGCAAGGTGCGCCTGCTCGCGGTCGCGATGGAGGAGCGCCATCGGAAGTTCCCCGATGTGCCGACCTTCAAAGAGCTCGGCTTCGACCTGGTCTCCGGTGCCTATCGCGGCATCGCGGTACCCAAATCGACGCCTAAAGAGGTTCGGGTGCAGCTGTCGAAGATGATCGGCGAGATCAATGCCGATCCGGAGTTCCGCAAGCGCATGGAGAACGACGGCATGGCGCTGCTCGACGTCGACTATGCCGGGTACCAGGCCTTTATGGACGACAAAATCGGGATCTATGGCAAGGCGGCGCGCGATGCCGGGGTCGTGAAGTAACCCACGCCACCGCCGTCTGACGGATCGGACCGGGAGGGCAGCGACCATGCCGGGTATCGAATACCTGCTCGACGCTCTGACCCCGATAAACGTCCTGCTCGCGCTGGGCGGGGTGATCGCGGGGACCATCATCGGGTCCCTGCCGGGGCTGACCGCGACGATGGCCGTTGCCGTCCTGGTGCCGATCACGTTCACGATGCCGCCGGCGTCGGCGCTGATCCTGATGGGCGCGATCTACACCGGCGCGATCTACGGCGGCGCCTACGCGGCGATCCTGCTCAACACGCCGGGGACGCCGTCGGCGATCGCGACGACGTTCGACGGCTTCCCGATGGCCAAACGCGGAGACGGCGATCTCGCCGTCACGCTGGCGTGTCTCGCGTCGGTGATCGGCGGCCTGGTCGGTGCCGCGTTCCTGTTGATGCTGGCGCCGCCGCTGGCCGATGTCGCGCTGGCCTTCGGGCCGGTCGAGTATTTCTGGCTCGCGGTATTCGGCCTGACGCTGATCTCGGCATTGTCGGAAGGCAACCTGCTCAAGGGCCTGATCGGCGCGTGCTTCGGCCTGCTGCTGGCCTGTGTCGGTGTCGCCGAGATCAGTGCCGACATCCGCTTCACGTTCGGCAGCCAGACGCTGCTCGGTGGCATCGAGACGGTCAGCGCGCTGATCGGGCTGTACTGCATACCGGTGCTGATCGATCTGGTCGCGACGCCGGACAAGCACCTGAAGGTCACGCACCAGCCGCGCGGGTTTCGCTTTCTCGAATCGGTCGCGATCTCGTGGAAGCACAAGCTGAACCTGTTGCGCAGTTCGGTGGTCGGCACCCTGGTCGGCATCCTGCCCGGTGCCGGCGGCTCGATCGCCGGCCTCGTCGCGTATTCCGAGGCGCGGCGCAGCTCGAAGCGTTCCGAGCACTTCGGCAAGGGAGAACCCGAGGGCATTCAGGCCACCGAGTCGGCCAACAACGCCACCGTCGGCGGCGGCTTCATCCCGACGCTGGTGCTCGGCATCCCGGGCACGCCGCCCGACGCGGTCATCCTCGGTGCGCTGTTGATCCAGGGCGTACGCACCGGGCCCAACCTGTTCACCAGCGAGGGCTCGATCGTCTTCACGTTCATCTACGGCCTGTTTCTCGCGACCATCCTGATGCTGCCGGTCGGCCTGATCATCGGCCGCTACGCCTACAAGACGATCATCACGGTGCCCAAGGCCATGCTGGTGCCGACGGTCGGGTTCATGACGATGATCGGCACCTACGCGATTCGCAACAGCATCTCCGATGTCGTGATCATGATCACGCTCGGCGTCGTCGGCTGGGTGCTGAACCGCTTCGGCTACAGCCCGTCGCCGATCGTGCTCGGGCTGATCCTCGGCAGCATCGCCGAACAGGGATTCGTCCAGGCCTGGACCATCGGTGCGGCGACCGAAGACCTGGTCGGCATGTTCTTCGGTCGACCGATCAGCCTCGCGATCATCGCGCTGATCCTGTTGTCGCTGTTCTACCCGCTGATCCGCTCACGCTGGTTGGGCGGCACGAGGAGGAAGGTACGTGCAGACTGATAATCATTCGCCGCCGGCAGGCCGCGACGTCGGCGGCATGGTCATGGCCGTCGTGTTCATCCTGGTCGCGGCCGTGTCGCTGTGGGATACGACGACGATGGCCGATGCCGATTCCTATGTGTTTCCGCGCGCGATCGCGATCGCGATGATCGCGTTCTCGATAGCGCTGATCGTCTGGAACCTGGTGCGCCCGTCGCCGGACGACGGCAGCCCAGTCGAAGGCGCCTCGACGCCGCGCCGCGTCGGCCTGGTCGCGGCGATGCTGATCGCCACGGCACTGATGCCGTACGTCGGTTTCGTGATCTCGGGCCTCGCGGTGTTCGCGGCGATCATGGGTTTCGCGATGTACGATCCATGGACGCGCTTCCGCGTCATCGTCTACCCGCTGGTCGGCGCCGGCATCGTCGTCGGTTTCTATGCCATCTTCGCCGAGCTGCTGCTGGTGCCGCTGCCGACCGGGCTGTTGTTCGACTGACGGGATTGGCGCAGCGTGTTTGACGGAGGGCCGCGCGCGTGACGGACATTGTGATCAGCGAGTTCATGGACCAGGCCGCGGTAGACGGCCTGGCCGCCGAGTTCGACGTGCTCTATGACCCCAGGCTGGTCGACGAGCCCGAGCGACTGGCCGCCGCCGGCGCCGACGCGAGGGCATTGATCGTACGCAACCGCACCCAGGTGCGCGGCGATCTGCTCGCAGCCGCCGCGCGGCTGCGGGTCGTCGGGCGTCTCGGTGTCGGCCTCGACAACATCGATGTCGCCGCGTGCGAGGTACGCGGCATCGAGGTCTGTCCGGCCACCGGCGCGAACGATGTCGCGGTCGCCGAGTACGTCATCGCGACGGCCATGCTGCTGTTGCGCGACGCTTACCAGGCCGGCGCCGACGTGATCGCCGGTACCTGGCCGCGCCAGCGCTGCATGGGCCGCGAGATCGGCGGCAAGCTGCTGGGCCTGGTCGGTTACGGCGGCATCGCGCGCGAGACGGCGCGGCGCGCCCGTGCGCTGGGCATGCGCGTATTGGCCCACGATCCGTACCTGGCCGCGAGCGATCCGGCCTGGGACGACGTCGAGCGCTGCGAGCTCGATGCGCTGCTGGCCGCGGCCGACGTCGTCAGCCTGCACGTCCCACTGACCGATGCGACGCGCGGGCTGTTCGATGCGCGCCGGATCGCGTCGATGCAGCGCGGCGCGGTGCTGATCAACAGCGCGCGCGGCGGTACCGTCGACGAGGACGCGTTGATTGCCGCGCTGCGCTCGGGTCACCTCGGCGGCGCCGCGCTCGACGTGTTCGCGACCGAGGCGGTCACGGCGGACAGCGGCGGCCGCTTCGCCGGTATTGCCAACCTGGTGTTGACGCCGCACATCGCCGGCGTCACGCAGGAGTCCAACGTGCGGGTCAGCGCGCTGACCGCCGACAACGTGCGCCGGGCACTGAGCGGCCGATGACGGGGGTCACGCTATCGATCGAACAGGCCGAGGCATTGGCACGCGACGTGTTGCTGCAGCACGCGACCGGCACCGCCAATGCCGTGTGTGTCGCGCGCGCGCTGATCGCCGCCGAGGTCGACGGTCAGAAGGGGCACGGCCTGTCGCGCGTGCCGTCGTATGCCGCGCAGGCCGCCAGCGGCAAGGTCGACGGCCACGCGCAGCCGTGCGTCGAGGCCGCCGTCACGGCCGCTGTACGCATCGATGCGGGCAACGGTTTCGCGTTCCCGGCGATGGCGCTCGCGGTCGACACGCTGGCCGAGCGCGTCGCCGTCACCGGCATTGCCGCGGCGGCGGTGTACCGGTCGCACCATTTCGGCCAGGCCGGCTATCACGTCGAGCGCCTCGCCGAGGCCGGCATGATCGGTCTCGTGTTCGGCAACAGCCCGAAGGCGATCGCGCCGTGGGGCGGCTCGGCCGGCGTATTCGGCACCAATCCGATCGCGTTCGCGGCGCCGCGCGCGGCCGGGCCGGCGCTGCTGATCGATCTCAGCCTGAGCAAGGTGGCGCGCGGCAAGGTCATGATAGCGGCCCGGCAGGGTGAGCCGATACCGGAAGGCTGGGCGCTCGACAGCGGCGGTCGGCCGACCACCGATGCCGCGGCCGCGCTGCAGGGCACGATGCTGCCGATGGGCGACGCCAAGGGCGCCGCGCTGGTCCTGATGGTCGAGATACTCGCCGCGGCACTGACCGGCGCACGCTTCGGTTTCGAGGCCTCGTCGTTCTTCAGTGCCGACGGCGAGCCGCCCGGGGTCGGCCAGTTCCTGATCGCGATCGATCCCGACGCGTTCTCCGCAGGGGGCTTCGCCGCGCGGCTGGAGACGCTGCTCGACGCGATCCTGCAGCAGGACGGTACGCGGCTCCCCGGCGAACGCCGACACGCGCTGCGCGAGCAGGCGGCACGCGCTGGCGTGACGATTCCGGCCGCGCTGTTCGACGAGCTCAACGGCCTGGCGGCCGGCGGCTGAATTCGGACGTGCAGGGCGACCCGCGGGGGGTATCGCGATGACGACGCGCTACAGGATCGCCGTGATTCCGGGCGACGGCATCGGCCGCGAGGTCGTGCCGGAAGGTATCAAGGTGCTCGAACGGACCGCCGAGCGCTGCGGCATCGGGTTCACGTGGGACGAATTCGACTGGTCGTGCGAGCGCTTCGCCAGGCACGGCGCGATGATGCCCGAGGACGGCATCGCGCAGATCGCGAACCATGATGCAATCTACCTCGGCGCGGTCGGTTTCCCCGGCGTGCCCGACCATGTGTCGCTGTGGGGGCTGTTGATCCCGATCCGTCGCGAGTTCCGGCAGTACGTCAACCTGCGTCCGGTCCGCCTGTTCGACGGCGTACCGTGCCCGCTCGCCGGCCGTGCGCCCGGCGACATCGACTTCTACATCGTGCGCGAGAACAACGAGGGCGAGTACTCCGACGTCGGCGGACGCCTGTATGCCGGTACCGACGACGAGACCGTCGTGCAGCAGAGCATCTTCACCCGCCGCGGCGTCGACCGGGTCCTGCGCTACGCGTTCGAGCTCGCGCAGCGCCGCCCGGCGCGGCACCTGACCAGCGCGACCAAGTCGAACGGCATCATCCACACGATGCCGTTCTGGGACGAGCGCGTCGACGCGATGGCCGCGGGCTTCCCGGACGTCGCGGTCGACAGGTTCCACGTCGATATCCTGACCGCGCAGTTCGTGCGCAATCCAAACTGGTTCGATGTCGTCGTTGGCTCCAACCTGTTCGGCGACATCCTGTCCGACCTCGGTCCGGCCTGCACCGGCACGATCGGCATCGCGCCATCGGCGAACCTGAACCCGGAGCGCGATTTCCCGTCGTGCTTCGAGCCGGTACACGGTTCGGCCCCGGATATCACCGGCAAGGGCATCGCCAATCCGATCGGGCAGATCTGGTCGGGCGCGATGATGCTCGACCATCTCGGACATCGCGACGCGCACGACATGATCATGCACGCGATCGAACGCGTGCTCGCCGACCCGGCCGCGCCGCGTACGCCGGACATGGGCGGCGTGGCGGCGACTGCCGAACTCGGCGACGCGATCGCGGCGGCCGTCGGATCCTGAGCCATGCTCGTGCCCGGTACGCATTTCGGGCATCGTGAGTATCTGGTTGCGCACCAGTCGCCGGCGCCCGCAGTGGCGGTACCGACGGCGGCCGGCGGCATCGCCGTGTCGCATTGGGGAGGCTGCGGCGACATCGGTGGACCCGACGGCCTGGCTGGGACGGGCAGCAGGGGCGACGCGGCGCACGGGGTTGTGCGTTGACCGGAACGTCTTCGCGCATCTTGCCACCGCGTCGCCGGATACCCATGGGCCGGTGACCGGGGTCGACCTGTCATCGGGTGTATGTTTCGCGGGCGCCGGCCGTCCGCACCGTGGCGGCGTCGGTCGCTTCGCGCTTCGCGCCAGCCTGACGGGCTCATGAGCCGAACGACGTCAACTCTGCGGGTGTCGGGAATGCGTTTGCTTTCGGCCGTTGTTGCGAAGATCCGGAATCGGCGGCTTGTGCCCGGTGCTGTGCTCCGCGGACGGCTGCGCTTTGCCGCTCGCGCTGACTTGGCTTCCACGTACGCCACGGCAGCGGCTACGGCTTTCGCTCCAGGCCGGCACCACGACGGCTGCGAGCGCCTCGGGCCGTGCGAAGTCGCACGCAGTATGCGGGCTGGTCGACAATCGCGGCGTAGTGGCCGAAACACTGGGGGTCGCGGATGAACGATGTCGTGGCAGTCCTGCTCGGGGTCGCGGCGATCTGGGGGGTCGCCGTCGTGACCCCGGGTCCGAATTTCTTTCTCGTCGCGCACCAGGGCGCGTCGCAGTCGCGGCGCGCAGCCGCGATGGCCGTGCTCGGCATCGTACTCGGCACGGTGCTGTGGGGCCTCGCGTACTTCTTCGGCATAACGCTGCTGTTCGCCGTGGCGCCGTGGGCCTTCGGTCTGCTCAAGCTGCTGGGTGCCGCCTACCTGTGTTACCTGGGTGTCCGGCTGCTGTGGCGTGCCGGCCAGCGGTCGTCCCCCATTCGCCACTCGTCGGCGCCCCGGCGCGTGTTCTGGACCGGTCTGCTGACCAACCTGACCAACCCGAAGACCGCGCTGTTCGTCATGAGCCTGTTCGCGACGGTGTTGCCCGAGCGGCCGGGCTGGGTGCTCGGCGTCTCGAGCGTCATCGTGATGGCCGGGATCTCGCTGCTCTGGTACGGCGCGGTCGCGCTGCTGCTGTCGAGCCATCGCGTCATGCATGCCTATCGAAACGCGCGGCTCGCGATCGAGCGCGTCGCCGGTGCCGTGTTCATCGGTTTCGGTGTGCACCTGGCGCTGGGCCGGCACGGGGCGGGCGACTGAGCGGCCGGGTCGGGGCGCGATGGCGCGCTACCGTTATCTGCGCGCGATCGCGATTTGCGCCAGGTGCCGCGTGCGGCGCCGGGTTGCAGCCGGCCGATCCGACCGCGTGACCGCCCGCCGTTCGTCGGGTGGCGCCGCGGACGCGGCGATCAGCCGGCGGGTGCTGCCGGCGATCGCCGTCGCGACATGCCCAACGCCAGTAGACCGGCGCCGAGCAACGCGGTCGGCATGGGCAGTGCGACGGCGCCGACGTTGACGGCGAAACCCTCGGCGTCGGCGAGCAGCAGCAGGCTCTCGCCACCGCCCGGGGCGACGGTCACGGTGAAGTTGATACTGTCGACGACCAGCCCGCCCGGCAGGCCGAGGTCCGTGTCGGCCTCGAGCAGCAGGTCGACGATCGGATCGATCTCGGTCGTGCTGAGCAGCGACAGAACTGCGAGGGCGAATGCAAACTCGCTGACGGCATCGTCGACCAATGCCGTGGCTGCCGCCGCGTAGTCGAACACGAACGCGACCTCGTAGGTGTCGGTGGCGGAGGTGTTGTCGAGCGTCACCGCGCCATCGGTAAAGAAGAAGGAATCGGCGGTGCCGGCCGCGGCCGCGGCGCCGGCGTCACCGAACGCGACGGCCAGCAGGTCGACGTCATCGCCGACAGCGAGCGTCGTCGCGGCCGCCGGCGTGGCCGAGCCGTCGGCATCGGCCGTTGCATCCCCGATCGCGAGTATGCCGCTGTCGAACACCGTCGCCTCGCCTTCGATCAGCAGGTCGCCGGTCGTGCCGGGGCTGGTCAGGTTGGTGACCGATGCGACGCTGAGCCGCGACGACACGATTGCATCGTAGATCGCGGTCGCGCTCGCCGGCCCGGTCGCCAGCAGTGCGCTCACGAATGCTCCGGCGACGAGCCGGGTGCGGACTATGGGGAGTGAGTACATGGCCGTTCTTCCTTTGGCTGTCGATCCCTGTTCTCGGTTAACGCTACCCGATCGGTGGCCGCGGTCGCAACCCCGGCGCGCGGCGTTCGCGGTCGTTGCCGGTCGTCGAGGCCTGGCAGTGCCGGCGCCTGGTGGTTGGCCGCGGCGGCGCCTGCCGGCCGCGGCTGTCGAAACCGGCCACGCGCCACCACGCCGGCGCGGCACCGGCGGCGAGCGAACTGCCGCGCGATGACTCAACCGTCGGGAAAGAACGGGCTGATCGACAGGTACAGGATCAGGCCGATGATCAGGCTGTAGAGGATCACCTGCAGCGGGTTCTCGATCAGGTTCTGCACGAAGGTGCGGTGCTGGCCGGCGCTGCGCAGCCGCTCGTAGGCGGCGCGCTGCTCGCGAAAGCGCCTGGCCTGGTAGTCGTCCATCAGCGCCTTGGCGCGCGCGAACTGGTCGTCGTCCTCGACCCAGATGCCCGGCGCCGAGATGCCCCACGGCCCGGCCTGCGTCTCGTAGAACGCGATCTGGTTGTCGTGCAACAGCTCGCGGATCTCGGCGATCTCGTCGTCGGGTGCATGGCGCAGTTTGATCAGCAGTCGGGACATGTCTCGGCGGCGTGGTGTTGGAAGTGGCCGCGGCCCGCGGCTGGCGCGCCCGGTCGGCGCATTGTAGCGGCTGGCGCGTCGCGACGGCGCAGGTGCGGCAGCGGCCTACACCGAACTGGAGTTGGCCGGGGTGGAGTTGGCCGGGGTGGACGGGGCCGGGCAGGGCGCGGTCGGGACGTGCACCGGATCGACTCGCGCGACCGCCGCGCGATGACGCCATCCGGCGCGCAGGCAAGACCGGTCGCGTCGGTGCGGCAGGCAGCTGCCGCCGGCGGCGCCCCCGCCCGCCATCCGCCGCATCCGCTCGGCGTCAGGCCTGCGACGGCAGCAGCGTCACGATCAGCGCGTCGGCGACCGCGTCGAGTTGGGCGCGCGGTCTGCCCTGGCGCGCCAGTACGGACAGGCCGTAGATCGTCGCAATCACGAGGCCGGCGATGTGCCGTGGGTCCGCGTGTCCCTGCAGTCGGCCGTGTCGACGTTCGCTGGCCAGCACATCGGTCAGCGCCTTTTCGTTGGCCAGGTCCATGTCGTGCAGCGCCGCCGCGGCCTGCTCGGGCATCGCGCTGCCGCCGAGCTCGCAGCTGCTCTTGACGAACAGGCAGCCGCGCGGCGACCCGGTGTCCGCGATCAGGTCGAGGACGCCGTCGAGATAGTTGCGCAGGCGTTGCGCCAGCGGTGCATCCGCGGGTTCGCGCAGGCGCCGCTGCAGCGGCGCGCCGTACTGCGCCATGTAGTGCTCGAGCGCCGCGGCGTACAGGTCTTCCTTGTTGCCGAACGCTGCATACAGGCTCGGCTTGGCGATCCCCAGCGCCTGGGTCAGGTCGTTCATCGACGTGCCCGCGTAGCCATTGCGCCAGAACACGCGCATCGCCTTGTCGAGCGCGTCGGTGGTATCGAATGTGCGTTTTCTGCCTGCACGCATTGTGTGGTTGATCGTTGCCGTCACTTGCCTTGACATTATGTACCGATAGGTAAACAATTGCAATTATTTACCAAACGGTACACAACCCCAAGCGGGTAAGGAGCCTGTCATGGATTCAGTCAAAGATCGCGTCGTTCTCGTCACCGGCGCCAACCGCGGCATCGGCAAGAGCATCGTCGAGACGTTTCTCGACGCCGGCGCGGGCCGGGTCTACGCGGCCGCGCGCCGCCCCGAATCTCTCGATGCCCTGACCGCGACCTACGGTGACCGCATCGTTCCGCTGCATATCGACCTCAACGACCCCGCCAGCATCACGGCCGCGGCCGGGGTCGCCACCGACGTCGATATCGTCGTCAACAACGCCGGCATGCTGAACGTCGCCAACCCGTTGGCCGACGACGCCGTGAATGCGCTACAGCAGGAGGTCGAGGTAAACGTCTACGGCCTGATGCGCATGGCGCAGGCCTTCGCGCCGGTGCTGGCCGGCAACGGCGGCGGCGCGCTGGTGCAGCTCAACTCGGTCGCGTCGATGAAGAGTTTCGCCGACTTCGCGACCTATTCGGCGTCGAAGGCGGCGTCGTATTCGATCACCCAGGGCCTGCGCGACGTATTGCATGAGCAGGGCACACGAGTGATCAGCGTCCACCCCGGACCAATCGAGACCGACATGGCGCACAGCGCCGGCCTCGGCGACATCGCGGAACCGGCCGAACGGGTCGCCGAGGCGATCATCGACGCGCTCGCGTCCGGCGACTTTCACGTCTTCCCCGACACGATGGCGCGGCAGGTCGGCACGGCGTATCGCGATTTCGCCAGCCAGGTCGTCGAAGCGAACCTGATGGCCGGGTGATCGCGGCGGTCGCTGCCGGCGCCGCCGCCGGCAGCGACCAACAGAGGTGCCCCGGGAGGCTGCCGGCGTACCGCAGGTCGCGGGGTCCACGGCCACGGCGGTGCGTTGCGCTCGGTGCGCCGGCGATACCGCCGACAACCGTCACGACCACGTCGCCGCGGCGTCACTCACCGGCAGTCTCGCGCGCCGGGCGGGCGGCTGCCGGGTGCCCGCAACGGCGGGCGCCTTGCGCAGCCAGGTGGATAGATAGCAAAGAACTATCGTTATGATAATTACAATCAATTTCATTTAGTCCGCGACGACCACTACAACTGGCGGTACCAGCACTGGCGCCGCATGCGCCGAGGAGGAATCGCCGTGAGTGACCTGAGCAACTGCCCGTTTCATCACGCCGCCGGCAGCGGCACGTCGAACCGTGACTGGTGGCCCAACCGCCTCAATCTCGACATCCTGCGCCAGCACGCCGCGGCGTCGAACCCGATGGATGCCGATTTCGACTACGCCGCCGCGTTCAACGGCCTCGACCTCGCCGCCGTCAAGCACGACCTGCACGCGCTGATGACCGACTCGCAGGACTGGTGGCCGGCAGACTACGGCCATTACGGGCCGTTCTTCATCCGCATGGCCTGGCACAGCGCCGGGACCTACCGCACCGCCGACGGCCGCGGTGGCGCCGGCACCGGCAATCAGCGCTTCGCGCCGGTCAACAGCTGGCCCGACAACGTCAACCTAGACAAGGCGCGCCGGCTGTTGTGGCCGATCAAGCAGAAATACGGCCGCAACATCTCGTGGGCCGACCTGCTGATCCTCGCCGGCAACGTCGCGCTGGAGTCGATGGGCTTCAAGACCTTCGGCTTCGCCGGCGGGCGCGAGGATATCTGGGAGCCGGAGAAGGACATCTACTGGGGCCGCGAACAGGCCTGGCTCGACGACCAACGCTATGCCGGCGACCACGAGGCGCTGGAGAACCCGCTCGCCGCGGTGCAGATGGGCCTGATCTACGTGAATCCCGAGGGCCCGAACGGCCAGCCCGACCCGGTCGCGTCGGGTCGCGACGTGCGCGAGACTTTCGCGCGCATGGCGATGGACGACTACGAGACGGTCGCGCTGACCGCCGGCGGTCACACCTTCGGCAAATGCCATGGCGCCGGCGATGCGGCGCTGGTCGGTCCCGAGCCGGAGGCCGCGCCGCTCGAGGCCCAGGGCCTCGGCTGGCACAGCCGCTACGGCAGCGGCAAGGGCGGCGACCAGATCGGCAGCGGTCTTGAGGGCGCCTGGACGCCGACGCCGACGCAGTGGGACATGGCCTACCTCGACATGCTGTTCGGCAACGAGTGGCAGCTGACCAAGAGTCCGGCGGGCGCCTGGCAGTGGACCCCGCAGCAGACCACCGACGCCAACCAGGCGCCGGCCGCCGACGACGCGGCGCAGCGGCGCCCGATCATCATGACGACGGCCGATATGGCGATGCGCATGGATCCGGACTACGCGCCGATCGCGCAACACTTCCGCGCCCACCCCGATGAGTTTGCCGATGCGTTCGCACGTGCCTGGTTCAAGCTGACCCACCGCGACATGGGGCCGCGCTCGCGCTACCTCGGCCCCGAGGTGCCGGACGAGGAGCTGATCTGGCAGGACCCGGTCCCGGCCGTCGATCACGCGCTGGTCGATGCCGACGACATCGCGGCCCTGAAGAGCAAGGTCCTTGCTGCCGGCCTGTCCGTCGGCGAGCTGGTGTCGACCGCGTGGGCCGCGGCGTCGACCTACCGCGACTCGGACAAGCGCGGCGGCGCCAACGGCGCGCGCGTCCGCCTCGCGCCGCAGAAGGACTGGGCGGTCAACGAGCCGGCGCAGCTGGCCAAGGTGCTGCAGACGCTCGAGCGCATCCGGGGCGAGTTCAACGACGCCCAGTCCGACGGCAAGCGCGTCTCGCTGGCCGACCTGATCGTGCTCGCCGGTTGTGCCGGCGTCGAGCAGGCGGCGAGAACTGCCGGCCACGACGTCACGGTGCCGTTCGTACCGGGCCGTGGCGACGCATCACAGGCACAGACCGACGTCGCGTCGTTCGCGGTCATGGAGCCGATCGCCGACGGCTTCCGCAACTACCTGAAGGCCGGCTACAGCGTGCCGGCGGAGGAGCTGCTGGTCGACCGGGCGCAACTGCTGACGCTGACGCCGCCGGAGATGACGGTGCTGGTAGGCGGCATGCGGGTGCTTGGCAGCAATGCCGGCGGCAGTGCGCACGGGGTGTGCACGGACCGCCCCGGGTCGCTGAGCAACGACTTCTTCGTCAACCTGCTCGACATGGCGACCGAGTGGACGCCGAGCGCCGCCGATGCCGACGTGTTCGAGGGCCGCGACCGCAACACCGGCGAGGTCCGCTGGACCGGCAGCCGCGTCGACCTGGTGTTCGGCGCCAACTCCGAGCTGCGCGCGCTGGCCGAGGTCTATGCGTCGGCCGATGCGCAGCAGAAGTTCGTCGACGACTTCGTCGCGGCGTGGGACAAGGTCATGAACCTCGACCGCTTCGATCTGCGCTGACCGACCCGGCTGTCGCCGACGGCCCGCCGGCGGCCGCTACGGGCCGCCGGCGACCACGGCAACCGCGGTCGACGTCGGCTATGCTGGGCGGCAGCGGAATCCGTCCGCTGCAATCCGGAGACCTTCGATGGCGAATCCCGACCGCCGTTGCCGCGATGCCGGCGGCTCGCTCTGGCTGCGGTTACCGCTAGCGCTCGCGACGCTGGCCGTGCTCGCGCTGCCGCTGCGTGCCCAGGCCGGTGCCTACGATGGTCCGCTGTTCGACGGTCACATCCACTACAACGCGGATGTCTGGGACGCGATCGAACCGGCGGACGCGATCGCGCGCCTGCGCGCGGTGGGCATCCGACACGCGCTGGTGTCGAGTACACCGACCGCCGGGACCGAGCGCCTGCACACCACAGACCAGGCGCTGGTGGTCCCGCTGCTGCGCCCGTACCGCAGCACGGCCGACCGTCGCAGCTGGTATGCGGACAGTGGGCTGGTCGCGCGCCTGCGCGAGCGGCTCGACGCCTTCCCGTACCGCGGGATCGGTGAGTTCCACGTGTTCGGCGCCGACGCCGCGACCCCGGTCGTCGACGCCATGATCGCGCTGGCCAGCGAGCGCCGCCTGTTCCTGCAGGCGCATGCCGATGAACAGGCAATCGTGCACCTCGTCGAACGCGCGCCCGACGTCACGGTCATCTGGGCACACGCCGGCTTCGACGTGCCGGTCGCGCGTCTCGGCGAGATGCTGGCGCGCTACCCGAATCTGCTGATCGAGCTGTCGTATCGCAGCGACATCGCGCCGCTCGGGACGCTGGCCGACGACTGGCGCGAGCTGTTTCTCGCCTGGCCGCGGCGCTTCATGGTCGGTATGGACACGCATGTCGGCGGGCGCTGGGCGGAGCTGCCGGAGCTCGCCGGCGAGGCGCGGGGCTGGCTCGCCCAGCTGCCGCCCGAGGTCGCCGCACGGATCGCGTTCGACAACGCGATGGCGCTGATCGACGACCGACGGCGCTGACCGGCCGCGGCACGCCGGCGAACGCCGCGCGGTGGCCGCGGCGTCAGGCCTTGCGATGGCGCTCGTGCAGCGCCTCGAGCATCGCCTCCATGCGCGCCAGCCGCTGGTCCATCTGCTGCGTGCGCTGCTCGATGTTGTCGACCTCGACCGCCATGCCCTCTCCCTGCTCGCGGGCATAGTCGTCGTGCTCGCGCTGCAACGTCTCGAGCACGATGCCGATCATCATGTTCAGGAACACGAAGGCGACGATGAAGATGAACGACAGGTAGTAGGCCCAGCTCAACGGGTAGACCGCCATCGTCTCGTACATCACGTCCGTCCAGTCTTCGAACGTCGCGACGCGGAACAGCGTCAGCATCGCCACCGTGATGTTCGACCACAGCGTCGCGTTGATGTCGGCGAAGAACATGCTGCCCACCGCGGCATAGATGTAGAAGATCACGAACATCAACAACGACACGTAACCCATGCGCGGGATCGCCTGCAGGAACGCGTTCAACAGCACACGCAGCTCGGGCACGATCGACACCAGGCGCAGGACGCGGAATACGCGCAGCAGGCGGCCGAGCAGCGCCGCCTCGCTGTCTTCGATCGGCACCAGGCTGACCGCGACGATGATGAAATCGAACACGTTCCAGCCCTTGCGGAAGAAATTGCGCAGGCTGCCCTCGGCGATCATCCGCACCAGGATCTCGACGAGGAAGAACAGGGTCACGAGCCAGTCGAGGGCGTGCATGACGGCCAAGGTGCCGGGCGGGATGGCGTAGGTCTTGGCGCCGATCAGCAGCGCCGAGAAGATGATCACGGCGATGACGAAGGTCTCGAACAGCCGGTTCTCGCGCAGCGAAATGAACCGCTGCTGCAACGCGGTGGCATTGAAGCGCATACAAGCGACTCCCCGGTCACGGGTAACGGACTGTCGCCGGGCGATGCCGGGACCGCGAGATTATACCCAACGGCCAGGTCGCGGCGGCCTGGCCGCGTGCCTGCGGTCGCGGCCGGCCGCCGCTATCGGGCCCCGGCGAAGGTGCTCTGCAGCGCGCGCAGCGCGGTTTCCTTGTCCGAATAGAACGCGTCCCGGCCGAGCTCGTCGCAGACGCCGCCCTTCTGCAGGATGCGGCGTACCTGGTGCTTGAGGCCGCTGAACATCAGCCGGACGCCGACCTTGCGCAAGCGCTCGGCGACCTCGCGGATCTTCTCCTCGCCGGACGCGTCGATGTCGTTGATACCGCTGCCGATCACGAGAATCGCCTTGGCCTTCGGAAAGTCGGCGTTCGCCTCGAGGATGATGTCCTCGAAGTAGGCGACGTTGATGAAGGTCAGCGAACCGTCGAAGCGCACCGGGACGAAGTGTTCGCTGAGCGGCTGCAGGCGATTGGCGCGGATGCCGCCGAGCGTACCGTCGGGCTTGCGCGCGACGATATCGGCGCGCGGCCGCATCGTGCGGATCAGGAAGTGCAGCACGGTCAACGCGATCCCGAGCAGGATGCCGTTGGCGATCGCCGGTGCCATGACCAGGGTCGCGATGAAGGTGACGATGCCGATGATCGCGCCGACGCGGTCGGTGCGCCAGGCCTGTACCAGCGGTCGTACGCGGATCAGCCCGAACACCGCCATCATGACGATCACGGCGAGCACCGCCTGCGGCAGGTGGTAGAGGTAGCGGGTGAAGAACAGCAGCACCAGCACGACCGCGAGCGCGCTGATGATCGCGAACAGGCCGGTCTGCGCGCCCATGCGCGCCGCGACGGCCGAGCGCGAGAACGAGCCGCTGACCGTGAACGCGTTGAAGAAGCTGCCGGCGATGTTGGCCAGGCCCTGGCCGATCAGTTCACGGTTGGTGTCGACGCGGTCGCCGGTCTTGGTCGCGATTGCCTTGGAGATCGACGTCGCCTCCATGAAGCCGATCAGCGCCATGACGATCGCCGCCGGCAGCAGCGCCCAGACCAGGTCCCAGTGCAGCACCGGGACCTGCAGGCTGGGCAGGCCCTGCGGGATCTCGCCGACCACGCTGCCGCCGGCCGACAGCGTCACGCGACCGTCGTCGACGGAAACGAAATGCCAGCGTGGCGCGTCGCTGTCCCTGCCCCCGGGGACATTGTCCGCCAGGTAGTAACCCATGTCGCCGTCGGCATCGGCGGCCGCGTACAGCGCCAGCGCGTGCAGTTCGATCTGCAGGCGCGTCAGGCTGCGCTTGGCGCGGTCGAGTTCGTACTCGAGCGGTACCGCCGGCGCGCGCAGTGCCGCCGCGGTCGCGATCGCGTCGAGCCCGCCCTCGCTCTCGGTCGCCTTGGCCTGCTGGGAGATCGTCGCCAGCTCGGACGTGATCAGCTTGATCCGATCCCGCGATTCCTGGAACGCGCGCAGGCTCTCGACCTTCTCGCCGTCCCTGATCTGTTCGACGTCGACGGTCACGGTCTTCTCGAAGCCGATCAGCGCACTCAGCGCCGTCGCCGCGACGACCGCGATCAGTACGCCCGGCAGGTTGGGGCGGACGCGGCGCAGGCCGGCGATCAGCAGCCAGGCGCCGACCGCGAACAGCACGGTCAGCAGGTGTGCCTGCGGGACCTGCATGACGACGCGCCACAGGTCGGCGAGGTAGGACTCGGTGCGCGGAAACGGTACGCCGATGACCTTGCTGAGTTGCGACAGCCCGATGATCAGTGCGGCAGCGTTCGTGAAACCGACGATCACCGGGCTCGACAGCAGGTTGACGATGGCGCCGAGACTGAGCGCGCCGAGCAGCAGTCGCAGGATGCCGACCATCAGCGCCAGCATCACCGAGAGTTCGATGAAGGTCGCCGATCCGGGCGTTGCGAACGGGATCAGCGCGGCCGCCGACATCAGCGACAGCATCGCGACCGGACCGGTGTGCAGCTGGCTCGACGAGCCCCACAGCGACGCGATGATCACCGGCACGAACGACGCGTACAGCCCGTAGACCACGGGCAGTCCGGCGAGCTGCGCATAGGCCATGCTCTGCGGCACGAGTACCAGCGCCACCGTGACGCCGGCGACGACGTCGGTCCGGATGCCGGTGCGTGACATCGGAAACCAGCGCAGGAAGGGGAGGAGGCGAACGACGAGTGGCGACATGATCCCGTCTCGAGACTGCTCAGGGTCAGCCAGTGTCGCCGCAATCGTCGGCCGGGACAAATCGATATGACTGACCTTATCCATTGACGATAAAGAATGCATAGCGGCGGCCGGGCAGTGCGGGACGCCGCCCGGCGGCGCGGCGACGACGCCCCAGCCGGCGGGTACCGGCGTTCGGTCCACGCGCCGCAGCCCGGCCGCAGACCGCCTGGCGACCGGCGGCATCGCCGGGTCGTTGGCGGCCGCGGACCGCTGGGCGTTGTGGTGCCGACGATGGCGACTCGGCGACACGTTGGAGTCGGAGCGACGCCGCGGATGCCGTCCGTCGCAGGCCCCGGCCTGCCCGGGACGCCCGGTCGTCGCGCGGCAGCGACGATGCCCGCCGTGTGCGGACGAAATCGGGGGAAAGCGTCCCGGTCCGGATCGCAACGAGCCTCGGCGCCGTGCCCGGCGTGCGCGGCAAGCGGCGCCGCGGCGAGCGTCGACGGTAGTTGCGTTATCGCAGGCGGACATCGCCGGCCGGCCAACGGGTCGCCTGCCAGCGCAATCCGGGTGACGGGCGGCGCGGGCGCCCGGACCCGCTGGTCCAGGACCCGTGCGCCGCCGGCGCAGGTCAGTGCGCCGCGCGATCGCCGGGCGCGGCGTCAGCGGCTGAAGGTTGCGTCCTCGGCCAGCACGTCGTAGCGGTAGCCGAAGCCGAAGTCCTTGTCGGTCTCGACGCGCCCCTCGGCGGTGACGATGTCGCCGACGCGGGCCAGCTGGTTCGGGGATCGGAAGATGATCTTGTTGGCGCCGGGTTCGCCGGAGCCGTCTTCGACATGGACCCAGTTCAGCCGCATGATCCCCTGCGAGACCTTGACGACGCGGCCGCGTACCTTGATCCGCTGGCCGGCCAGGTCCGCGCGGCGGGCGAAGACCTCGGCCACCGTGTAGCCGCCCGGGGCCTTCTCGATCGCGCCGTCACCGACGCTGGCTTCGGCTACCGTTTGCGCCTTGGGCTGGGACTGGGACTGGGGCTGGGTCGCCGCCGGCGCGCGCGCGCCCTGTAGCCCGCCGAACACGATCTCGTCGAACGACCGGTTCAGCGACTTGCTCGTGAAGTTCGGCAGTCGCATGTTCTCGATGTATTCGACCCGGTCACCGACCGCGACGTCGGCACGCTGCACGGCCACCCATACGGTCTCACCGCCCTGGTCGACCTTCATATAGGTGTAGCCGCCGCCCTCCATGGTTTCGACGACGGTCCCGGCCCGGGCCGGTTGTTGTGCCGCCGCGGCGGCGTCCGCTGCCGCGGTCGTGCCGGCCGCGGTTGACAGGAAGAACAGGGCGAGGAGGCGTATCGGTGATGTCGGCATGGCGGCTCTCGGCGAAACGTGACGGCTGGACGGTCACAGTGGCATCAATGCTAACAACAGTCGGCCGGTCGCGGGGGAAAAGTCGCCGTCGGCGTCCCGGTCATGTGACGCGTGTGCCGGAATGCCGATGCGCTGCCGCGCCGGCCCACGCGGCGCCCCGCCAGCGCGTCGCTCGCGGCCTGCGCACGCCGGGGCGGCAACGAATCGCGGCGCCGGGCCGGCGCATGACCGCGATTGGCCGGCTGTCAGGCCAGCGACGCCCGGATATGCGCGATGGCCGCTGCCGTGTCCAGGCCGAAGCCATTGAACACGACGTCGCCCGCGGGATCGATCAGGATGTGCCACGGCGTCCCGCCGGTGCGGAAATCGCGCATCGTCCGCGGGCGGCCGTCGGCGGCGTCGGCGCCCGGATCGTGGCCGAACACGATCGGCAGTTGATAGCGCAGCTGGGTCTCGCGCACGCGCTCGGCCGTGTTGATGTCGTGTCCTTCGAACACCGTCTGCAACGCCACGTTGACGACGCGCGGCTCGTCGGCGAAGGCCTCGACCAGGCGTTGCAGTGCGGGGAAGCCGTGCGCATGGCAGCCGGGGCACCAGCTCTGCCAGCACTTGACGTGCACCCAGCGGCCGCGCTGGGCGGCCAGGCGGAAGCGGGTCGGTTGGCCGTCGGCATCGATCCAGAACGCGGCGTGGAGTTCCGGTGCCGGCTCACCGGCGATGCCACGCTTCGCGGCGAGCGCGGTGATCGCCAGCGGCGCGAAAGGCAGAGCCATCAGGCCGCCGAGGGCGCGTCGGCGGCCACGGTCGACACGATCACGGCTGATTGACATGGGTCCTCCCGTCGCCGCACGACGACGCTTTGCCGGGGCTTCTGCACCGCGCCGGCGACATCGTGACGCCGCGTCGGTCGTCGGGCCAGCATTATGAGACCCGCGGGCGGCACGAGTTATTTCAGGCGGTCGCGGTCGTCGGCCGTCGCGTCGAACGACGCTGCGCGGTGACCTTAGTGATTGCAGGGTGGCATCGCCCGATCTTTGAGATCGAAGCGGTTGCAACGGGCGCGTGCTGTCCACTATGTTGCCGACTCCATCCACTACGCACACAAGCTCTGCGAAGGACAGTACCGATCATGATGACAAGAATCCTGCGCCGATTGACGACACTTCTCGCGGCCGCGCTGGTCGCCGCCCCGGTGGTCGCCGCCGACACTTTCGTGTTCACCGCGATCCCCGACCAGGACGAGGCGCGCCTGATGGAACGCTTCAGCAAGGTCGCGACCTACCTGAGCGATCAGCTCGGCATCGAGGTCAAGTACGTGCCGGTCAAGTCGTACGCGGCCGCGGTCACCGCGTTCCGCAACGACCAGGTCCAGCTGGCCTGGTTCGGTGGCCTGTCCGGCGTACGCGCGCGCCTGCTGGTCGACGGCTCCGAGGCGATCGCCCAGGGCGTCGAGGATCCGAACTTCCAGACCTATTTCATCGCCCACTCGAGCACCGGTCTCAAGGAGTCCAAGGACTTCCCTAAAGAGATCGCCGGCATGACCTTCACGTTCGGCTCGAAGGGCTCGACCTCGGGTCGCCTGATGCCCGAGTACCACATCCGCGAGCAGTTCGGTAAGAAGCCGGACGAGGTGTTCAGCAAGGTCGGTTTCAGCGGCAACCATTCGAAGACCGTCGCGCTGGTGCAGTCCGGTGCGTACCAGGTCGGCGCGACCAACTTCAAGGTCTGGAAGCGTGAACTGGCCGAGGGCAAGATCGACCCGAGCAAGCTGTCGATCATCTGGAAGACGCCGGGCTATCCCGACTACCAGTGGACGATCCGCGGCGACGTCGATGCGCGCTTCGGTGCCGGTTTCAAGGACAAGGTCCAGGCCGCGCTGCTGGACATGAAGGATCCGGACCTGCTGGCGTCGTTCCCGCGCAAGGGTTTCATCGCCGCGACGAACTCGGACTTCCAGCCGATCCTCGACACCGCACGCGAGCTCAAGCTGGTCGATTGATCGACGGTGCTGCTGCAACTCGTCAACCAGGACTTCGGTTACGACCGGGGCCTGGTGCTGCGCGATATCTCGATCAGCATCCACGCGGGTGACCGGATCGCGCTGGTCGGCGAGAGCGGCGCCGGCAAGTCCACGCTGCTTACGGCAATCCAGGCGCGCCTGCTCGAGCAGGCCGCCCTGGTGCCGCAGAACCCCGGACTGGTCGGCACACTGAGCGTCTTTCACAACATCTACATGGGTCGACTGAACCGTCACTCGACCTGGTACAACCTGCTCAACCTGGCCTGGCCGCAACGCCGCGAGATCGACGCGATCAGGCCGTTGGTCGAGCGAATCGGCCTCGGCGAGAAGCTGTTCGAGCGCGCCGGCGAGTTGTCCGGTGGGCAACAGCAGCGCGTCGGCGTCTGTCGCGCCATCCACCAGGGCGGCGACCTGGTGCTCGGCGACGAACCGGTGTCGGCCGTGGACAGTCACCAGGCACGCACCGTGCTCGACGTGCTGCACGAGCATTTCGAGACGGTCGTGCTGGCGATGCACGACGTCGACCTCGCGTTGAGCTACGCGACACGCATCGTCGGCCTGCAGAACGGTGGCATCGCGCTCGACAGCCCGAGCGCCGGGCTGACCGCGGCCGACCTCGACTTCCTGTACAAGCGAGGCGATGAAGACCATCGCTGACGCGGCCGGCGTCGGCCGCCCACGTTACTCGGCCGCGGTTCGGGTCAGCACGCTGTTCGTCGCGATCGCGGTCTTTTGCCTCGCGTTCGCCGATATCGCGATCACGACGCTCGATCCGTGGTCGGAGATGCAGCGCATGCTGCTCGGTGTCGTCACGCCCGACTTCTTCGCCGTCGAGGCGATCGGCACCGCGGTCGTGCAGACCATCTCGTTCGCGCTGGTCGGCGTCGCGCTGGCGGCTTTCTTCGGCATCATCCTGGCACAGTTCTTCCACATCGGGCCGGTGCGCTGGGCCTGCGCCATCGCACGCTCGATCCACGAGCTGTTCTGGGCGCTGATCTTCCTGCAGATGTTCGGCCTGTCGCCGCTGACCGGCGTGCTCGCGATCGCGATCCCGTATGCCGGCATCTGCGCCAAGGTCTACGCCGAGACGCTCGACGAGACCCCGGCCGCGGCATTGAACGCGCTGCCGGCCGGCGTATCGACGATCTCGGCATTCTTCTTCGTACGCCTGCCCGACGCCTGGGCGCACATCAAGAACTACACGCTGTACCGCTTCGAATGCGGTCTGCGCTCGAGCGCCGTGCTCGGCTTCGTCGGCCTGCCGACCCTCGGCTATTACCTGCAGACCGCGTTCAGCGAGGGCAACTACTCCGAGGCCGCGGCGCAGCTGATCATGTTCTATGTAATCATCGCGTCGCTGCGGTTGTGGATGAAGCCGAAGCTGGTCGGGCTGTACCTGCTGGTCGCGCCGTTCCTGCTCGGCGGCGCGTCGCAGATCCGCTGGGACAACGTGGTCCGCTTCGTGACCGAAGACATCGTGCCGGCGCCGCTGCGCAACGCCGACCTGCTCGACCCGCAGGCCTGGTCGGCGTTCGGTGACTGGCTGATGATGATGCTCGGCGACCAGGCGCTGCCGGGGATCGTCGCGACCGTCGTGCTGACGCAGATCGCGCTGGTCGCGACGGCCTTCCTGACGCTGGCCTTCTTCCCGCTGATCTCGACCAAGTTCTTCGGCCGCTTCGGTCGCGGTGTCGGCCACCTGTTCCTCGTCGTCATGCGCTCGACGCCGGAGTTCATCCTGGTCTACATCTTCCTGCAGCTGTGGGGGCCGTCGATGCTGCCGGCGATCGTCGCGCTGGCGCTGCACAACGGCGCGATCATCGGCCACCTGCTCGGCCGCTACAGCGACGAGATCCGGCTGCGTCCCGACAGCGCATCGGGCTTCAACCTGTATGCCTTCGAGGTCGTGCCGCGGATGTACGGCCAGTTTCTGGCCTACCTGTTCTACCGCTGGGAGATCATCATGCGCGAGACCGCGATCCTCGGCGTGCTCGGCATCGCGACGCTGGGTTTCTACATCGACAGCGCGCTCGCCGACATCCGCCTCGACCGGGTCATGCTGCTGTTGCTGGTCACGGCGCTGCTGAACCTCGGCATCGACAGCCTGTCGCGGCGGATCCGTGCCGGCCTGCGGCTGAGCACGCGCATCGACAGCTGTCGCGACTGATCCGCTGCGACCGTTCGATCCGCGTGGCGGCGACGCCTTCAGGCCGACGGCTGGGTGACCGAGCCCGGCCCGCGCACGACCAGGCGTCCCGGCAGGCCCGGTGCCGCGCTGATCATCGACACGATCACGGTCGCGGCGTACGGGACCGCCTGGACCAGCAGCATCGCCGACCACAGGCGCACGTCGAGCAACGAGCCGTCTTCGCGCCACAACACGGCCATCGCACCCAGGCACAGCGCGACCAGGAACAGCAATTCCTCGCGTGCATCGTGCAGCGCACGGCGCAGTCCCCGCGTGCTCGCGAGCTTGGGGGTGCGGAAGAAGTCGACGCCGCGGTCGACGCAGCCGGTCAGCATCGCGCGTGCGATGACGTGCGACAGCGCCAGGCCGGCGAGCCCGGCGGCGACGCTCTCGCTGAGGCTGGCGCGGACCCGCCAGCGATACAGCACCAGCAGCTTCGACAGCTTGAATGCGAACAGCGTCAGCGGCAGGGCGACGAACACCGGGTGCGGCGGGGCGATGCGTTCGGGTGCGAGCACCATGGCCGTCGTCCACGCGATCGCCGCGAGGTTGAACGCCAGGTTGAGCCCGTCGGCCAGCCACGGCAGCCAGCCGGCGACGAAGTGGTAGCGTTGGCCCGGCGTCAGCGCACTGCGTCGCAGCCCGAACAGCTTGGCGAAGTGCGCGCGCAGGATACGCATCGCGCCGTATGCCCAACGGAAGCGCTGTTTCTTGAAATCGACGAAGGTGTCCGGTATCAGCCCGCGGCCGTAGCTCTTCGGGATGTACAGTGCCGAATGCCCCTGTTCGAACAGCTTCAGGCCGAGCTCGGCGTCTTCGGTGATGCACCATTCGCTCCAGCCGTCGACCGACGCCAGCGATGAGCGGCGCACCAGCGTCATCGTACCGTGTTGGATGATCGCGTCGCGCTCGTTGCGCGTGACCATGCCGATATGGAAGAAGCCGCGGTACTCGGCCTCGCACATCGCCTTGAACAGGCTCTCGTGGCCGTCGCGGTAGTCCTGCGGGGCCTGCACGATCGTGATTTCCGGGTCGTCGAACAGCGGCGCGAGTTCGCGCAGCCACGACGGCTCGACCTGGTAGTCGCTGTCGATGACGCCGATCACGGTGGCGCCGGGATCGGTATGGGCCAGGGCGAAGTTCAACGCGCCGGCCTTGAAGCCGTCGAGCGGTGCGACGTGGAAGAAGCGGAAACGGCCACCGAGTTCGCGGCAGTGTGCCTCGACCGGCCGCCACACGGCCGGATCCGGCGTGTTGTTGTCGACGACCAGCACCTCGAAGTCCGGGTAGTCGAGGTTGGCCAGCGCGTCGAGGGATGCGATCACCATGTCGGCCGGTTCGTTGTAGATCGGCACATGGATAGCGACCCTGGGCAGCGTGTCGACCGTGGCGCGCTCGCGCAGCGGCAGCGGCGCTTGCCGGTCGCGGCGTCGCCACAACGACTCGGCCCACTCGTGCGCCTCGGCGAGTAGCAGGACGATGATCGCCGCGGCGCTGAGCAGCAGCGCGCCGGTGACGATCAACAGGCCGAGGTTCATGTACTGCTGCGTGAAATCGTAGAGCAGCCAGACGACGAAGGTCGTCAGGCCGTATGCGATCAGCGCAAGAAAGCCGCTGCCGCCGGCCGACAGGCCCCGGCTGTCGCGCAGCAGCAACGCCAGCAGCACGATCGCCAGGCCGATGCTGATCGCGGCGAGGCTGGTCCAGTTCGGTACCGGGACGATCGGCGACACGAACGCGAACTTGGCTTCGCGTGCCGCGTCGTAGATGCCCCAGTGAGCGCCCGCCTGGCCCTCGAGCCTGCTCTTCCAGGGCTGGTCGAACGCCTCCATGACGTAGTAGACGAGTTCCTCGCGCTCGGCGGCGGCGAGGAAGCGGCGCAGGAAGCGTGCCTGGTTGGCCGGCGTCGCGACGGCGCCGTGCAGCGTGCGCCCGTGGCTCGGCCAACCGACCTCGCTGATCACGATCGGCTTGTCCGGGTAGGCCGCCTGCAGCCGTCGGTACTGCGAGAACACGTGCTCGATCGCCTGCTCGAGCGCGATGCCCTCCCAGTAGGGCAACAGGTGCACGGCGATGAAATCGACGGCATCGACCAGTTCCGGGTGACGCAGCCACAGGTACCAGGGCTCGGCGGTACTGACCGGCACCGCGACCGCCTGCTTGACGGTATGGACATGGCCGATCACGTCGACGACGGTCTGCTCTTCGCGGTGAATCGATTCGTTGCCGACGATCACGCGCACGACCGGGTCGGGGTTGGCCCGGTAGGTCTGTATCAGGCGGTCCAGCTCGGCGTTGTTGAATGCCGCCTGGTCGTTGAGCCAGGCGCCCAGTGTCACGTTCAGGTCGTGGTCCGCGGCCAGCCGCGGCACCTGTGCCATCGTCGCCTGTACGGTATAGGTACGCACGCCGGCGACGTCGCCGGCGAGCAGCGCCAGATCGGCGTCGATGTCGGCGGCCGACGGGAACTCGCCGAGGCTTGGATTCATCCCGGCGCGGATCGGCGAGAACGACACCCCGTCGATCTGCGCCGGCCACGGCGGCTCCATACCCGGACGGTTGACCAGCCACCACAGCAGCAGCGTCAGCGCGCCCATCGACAGCACGATTGCCAGGCCGACGCGGTTCATCGGTCGGCGCCCGCGGGTGTTGACGCGGGCGCGAGCGCGTGGGAGTCGAGGCGGTCCAAGCGCGGCCCCCCCTGTTGAGCGATGCGGCCGCCGACGGCCGGCGACCGGCCTTCGCGTGCGCGACGATCGCCGCGCTGCGGCGTGGGTGCGGACCTCGGCCGGGCCCGACCAGGCGTGCACCGGCAGTCTGCGCACACTATGGCCGGCGCTGTTGCCGAACACAACAACGCCGGATGCCGCCGGGCGATTTCACGCGTCGTCTGTAGGGGAAAGCGGTCGCGGCGCCGACCCCGGGCGCCGCCGACCTGCGCCCGCGGGCCGCTGTGCTGCCGGCAGGCGCGGCTACTGGCCGGTCGCCCGCCCGTTGCGCTATGGTCTGCAATGCACCGCCGCCCTTCGACAGTGACGCGGGCGCGCGGGTAACGGCGATGCAACGCCACGACGCGCTGCCGGGTGCGCGGCATCCGGTCGCCGGGGGTGACGCCATGTTCCAGCTCGACAACCAGTTGGCGAGGGACCGCTACCGCCGGCTGTCGCCGGGTTACGATTCGGCGACGCGGCGCATCGAACCGGTGCGCCGGCAGGCGATCGATGCGCTGTGCCTCGAGCCGGGTCAGCGGGTCCTCGATGTCGCCTGCGGTACCGGCAAGAGTCTCGCGATGCTGCGCAACGCGGTCGGCGCCGACGGTGCCGTCGTTGGCGTGGAACAGTCGTCGGAGATGCTGAGGCTGGCGCGCCGGCGCGTTGCCGACGCGGGCTGGGACAACGTGCAACTGGTCGAGTCCAGTGTCGAGTCGGCACCGCTCGCGGGGCCGTTCGATGCCGTGCTGTTCGTCTACACGCAGGATGTCCTGCAGTCGGAGGCCGCGCTGGCGCGCATCTTCGCTGCCGTCAGGCCGGGTGCACGCGTCGCGTCCACGGGCCTGAAGCTGTTCCCGTGGTATCTCGGCATCGCCAACATCTGGTTGTTGACGGTCTCGTACTCGTATTTCACGACCTTCAGGGGACTGCGCAGACCGTGGCTGCCGCTGGCGTCCTATGTCGAGCTGCACGGCGTGCGTCCGACCTACTTCGGCAGCGGTTACGTCGTCAGCGGCGTGCGCCGCCGACCGGCGACGTAGACCGCCGCGAACACCGTCGATCCGCGCGCTGCGCGCTCAGCGTGTGGCATTCTCGCTGCCCACGGCGGCGGGCCACGGCTCGCCGCTGTCCGCAAAGCCCGGGATCTCCGCGGCCGGTTCGACGCTCGGGGCCGACCAGCCGAGCAGGGTGCTGGCATGCTCGCAGCGCCGTTCCAGGTCCGCGGCATCCCGCCCGCCGAGGTGGACGATGCCGAAGCGATAGCTGCCCAGCCACTTGAAGTCGCGCTGGACCTGGCTGGCGAGCTTGGGGAACTGCAGCAGCAGGCCGTCGGGGTAGGCGCGATGAAAGGCGCGCTGCTGCGCCGCCGACGGCATCGCCACAATGGCAGCCGGATCGAAGCTTCGATAGACGAAGCTGGCCGCGCACGCGGCCGTCGGCGCCGCCGTCGCCACGCTGGCCGGGTCGATGCCGTGGCTCAGTGCCAGCGCCATCTCGTGCAGGTGCTTGCCGTCGACTCGTGCGTACAGGTCGGAGAACTGGGCGGCCATGCGCGGGTTGAACTCGATGACCTTGAGCCGCCCGGAATGCTCGTCGACGACGAACTCCATGTTGAAGAAGCCGTGCGTGAAGCCGATCGCGTCGAGAAAGCGTGCGGCAATCGCCTCGGCCTCGCGCTGCAGGTGCTCGGGCAGGCGGCTCGGATAGTTCCAGCGCATGAACGCATCGGTGCCGGGGTACATGATGGCATCGACGATTCCGAGGCGGCGCACATCGCCTTCGAAACAGTAGCCATCGAGGCAGTACTGGTTGCCACGCAGGTGCTCCTCGAGCATCAGGCTGTGCGCCGTGCCGGCCGCCGGCAGGCGCTTGCGGACGACCCTCTCGAACGGTTCGACCAGATGCCGGATGATCCACAGTTCGGGGCGGCTGAAGCGCGTGTGATCGTACAGCGCCTGCTTGCTGTGCATGGTTCGGGCGAGCACCGAGAACGCGGCCTTGACGGGTTTGACGAAGGTCGGATACGAAATGCCGTCGGGGATGTCGGCGTCGTAGGCCGCGTCGAGCCGGCGAAACGGGATATTGGCCTCTGGCGCGACCCGTTCGAGGACCTCGCGCGCATGCAGTTTGTGCTGACAGGCGAGCACGGCCTCGACCGGGGTTCCGGGCCAGCCCATCTGCTCCGCCACGAGCGCCGCGCACAGTGCGCCGAACTGTTCGTGATTGCTGACCACGGCGCGCGCGCCGAGCAGTCGCGCACGCCGCGCGGCGAGGCTGCTGAAGCGTTCCATGTCGAACCACGCGAGACGCGCATTGCTCGGAAAGCTGAACAAGTCGAAGCCGGCATTCAATTGCGGCCACGAACGCGCCAGTTTGCGCAATTCGATGCGATCCCAGTCGTAACCGAACAGCACCAGGGTCTTGTCGTGCTTCATGGCCTGTCCATGACAAAGGGATTGCCCGCGTTGCCTTCGCGGCGTGGCGCCGGCGCGCCGCGCCCGACGGCCGGCAGTGCCGCCCGGCGGCATACGATGCGCTTGCGTCCAGGGGTCGTGGCGCTGATCACTGTCGGTGCGGGCTCCTGTTATTCTTGTCTGCGATGACTGGCGTGCGGGGCCAGACGCAGCCGGCAGCCTTCCCTACAGATTACCAGATCGGGGATGCAGTTCCCGGCAGACGCCTGGATCTGTAGACCGGGTCGCGACCGGTTTCTATTGCACGTGCCATGCTTTGCTCGATGCGACGGGTATCGCATGCGTCGCGGGCGATGCCGCTGCCGGCGCCGATGCGGCGCATGCCGCGCGCTGTTCGGGCACGCTGCGGCCGGCCACGGCCGGGCCCGGCGCGGCCGCCGCGAATCGCCGGCGCCGGCGCGTCCGTGCGGTTATTGTGCGCTGCCGGCGTTTACCGCAAACTCGATGTACCGGTGCAGCGGTGAGCCGGGCGACGACGGGCCCGCCGGTCGCGCCGCGTACCGTCCCGGTGAACTGATGATGCAGAGATTCGATGCACCAAACATGCTGGATGCGCCAGACGCGGCAAGGGCCGTCGCCAAATATCGGGGTCATGCCGACGGCTACGACGCGTCGGCGCGGCGCACGATGCGGCTGCGCCGGCGCGCCATCGCCAAGCTCGCGCTGCGGCCCGGCGATCGCGTCCTCGATGTCGCTTCCGGCACCGGTCTGAGCTTTCCGCTGCTGCGCGACGCGGTTGGCAGCGATGGCGAGGTCATCGGCATCGACATCAGCCCGGAGATGACCAGCCAGGCGCGCGAGCGTGTCAGCGCGGCTGGATGGCGTAACGTCACGGTCCTCGAATCGCCGATCGACACGGCGCCGATCCCCGCGCCGCTCGATGCCGTGCTGTTTCACTTCACGCACGATGTCGTGCGATCGCAGCGCGCGCTCCAGCGCATCTTCTCGGCGACGGCACCGAACGCCAGGATCGCGATCGCCGGCATGAAGTACGCACCGTGGTGGATGTCGCCGGTCAACGTCATCGTGCGTGCCAAGGCGCGTCCCTACATGACCACGTTCGAAGGCCTGGACAAGCCGTGGGATCGCATGCTCCCGCACCTCTCGGAGTACGCCTGGACCACGGCACTGTTCGGCACCTGCTACCTCGGCTGGGGTCGGGTGCGCGACAGCGCGTCTGTCGGCCGCCGCTAGCGGCGCGCCGGCGGCCGGCGGACCTAATTCAGCGTTCAACACGTGGTTTTATTCCGCTGTCGGCACGGACTCAGATCAGCGAGTCGGCGGTCTTACGAGGACCGGGCCGCGGCTGCTTTTCTGCTAGGCTCGCGGGGCCGAGCCTGCAAACAGACCGAAAACAGTGGACGCGCAGAAGACACGATACGACAGCCGCTGGCTGGTGATCGCCAAGGTCGCCGCTGCACTGCTAGTACTGAATTTCCTGACCAGCTTCGACAACGTCTGGTCGACGCCGTGGATCCAGGCGGATTCGCGCATCGGCGCCGACGCGGTCGCGCTGTGGCTGCTAGTGCTGACGCTGGTGCTGCTGTTCGGGTCTGTCGGCCGGCGTACGATCACGCTGCTGACCGTGCTGTTCGTCGCCGCCGTCGTCGGCCGCTACGTCGACGTCACGGTGCCATCGTGGTTCGGGCGCAAGGTCAACCTGTACTGGGACGCCCAGCACCTGCCCCGTTTTCTCGACGTCGCCAGCCAGGAATACAGCTGGTGGCAGTTGGTCGGCATGGTGGCCGCGTTCGTCGTTGCGCTGTGGCTGCTGCTGCGGCTGATCCGTGCCTGCATCTCGGTGCTCGCCGTGCATGCCGCGCCGTATACGCTGCGCTCACCGGCCGCACTCGCGGTCAGCGTGCTGGCCGCAGGCCTGGTCGTGGCCAGCCTGCTGCAGGTCGCGCCGGCGACGGCCTACGTATCGGCCCCCGCCTACCCGGTGTACGAACGCCAGGCGCACCTGCTGGCGGCGGCGTTCTTCCCCGAGAGTTTCCGCTCCGATCTGCCGGCGTCGCCGCCGCTGCGGTCCGACCTCGGGGTGCTGAACGGTGCCGAGGTAAAGGTCGTGTTCCTCGAGTCGTACGGCGCGACGACGTACGAGCGCGACGACTTGTTCGCGGCGATTCACCCGGGGCGGGAAAGGCTCGAGCAGGCGGCCAGGGCCGAGGGTCGGGTGGTGCTGTCGGCGTTCGTCAAGGCGGCGGCATTTGGCGGTGCCTCCGATCTGTCGCACCTGAGCTTCCTGTCGGGTATCGATCTGACCGACCCGATCCGCCATGATCTGCTGATCACGACCGACCGTCCGACGATCCTCGATACCTTCGAACAGGCCGGCTATCGCACCATCGGCCTGTATCCGGCGATGAGCTGGGACTGGCCCGAGGTCGCGTTCTACAGCTTCGACCACTACCACGACGCGCCGAGCCTCGACTACCGCGGGCCGAAGTTCGGGCTGTGGTGGCTGCCCGACCAGTGGTCGATGGCGCGGATCGATGAGATGTACCCGCCCGATCCGGACGGCAAGCCGCGCTTCGTCTTCTACCCTACGATCACGACCCATATCCCGTTCCGGCCGACGCCGCCGTACCAGCCGGACTGGACCGTAGTCACGACCGACAAGCCGTACTCGGATGAGGCCACCAAGAAGGCGATGGACGACGCCATCGACTGGCACGGCCTGTTCCAGGGCTACATCAACACGGTGCAGTACACGTTCGAGTGGCTGGCCGGCTACCAGGCGTTGCCGCAGCCGCGCGACTCGGTGCTGGTCCTGGTCGGCGACCACCAGCCGGCCGGCGGCATCACCGGGCCGAACGCGACGTGGAACGTACCGGTACACATCATCACCAGCAACGACACCATCGCCGAACGCCTGCGCGTGCTCGGGTTCAGCGACGGCGTGAACCCGCCGCAGCAGTCGCTGGGCCACATCAGTGAGCTGTCGCTGATGCTGTTGTCGGTGTTCGACAGTGGCGGCGAGACCATCGCCAGCAGCGCGCCGGTCGCCGACGATCCGCAACAGGCGGCCAACTGAGGCTCGGTCGACGCGTCCCGGCTTGCGCCCCGTGGTCACGGCAGGCGTGCCGCGCAACCTGTCCGGCGATGCCGCCGTTGCCAGTTACCGACGCGCCCAGGGTGTCGCAGAGACCTTCGGTCGCGGCCGAGCGGCAGCGGACTGACGTCACCGCCGCGCGCGGCGCACCACGGCCGGGAGCCCGCGGTGCGCGGCGATCAGACGACGACCTCCACCGGCGCGTCGGCGTCCGAGCGCGCCGCGACGCGACCGATGATGACCGCGCTGGCGTAGCCGAGTTCGTGGAGCGCGTGCAGACACGGCGTGGCTGCGCTGTTCGGCACCGACGCCAACAGGCCGCCGGCGGTCTGCGGATCGAACAGCAGCGGGTAGCGCGCGTGGCGGCTCAGTGCGTCGGCGTTGCGCACGGCGCGGCGCAGGCGCACGTTCTGCGGCTGCAGCGACGACAGGATGCCGGCGGCGACGGTCTGTTCGGCACCGTCGAGCAACGGCACGGTCGCCAGTTCGAGCGTGACGTCGGTATCCGACGCGCGGGTCATCTCGACCAGGTGCCCGAGCAGGCCGAAGCCGGTGACGTCGGTACACGCCGTCGCGCCGTGGTCGTGCAGACAGGTCGCGGCGGCCTGGTTGGACACCAGCATCGACTGGATCGCCGCGTCGACCCAGCGCCCCTTGGCCTTGCCGCGCATGTCGGCGGCGAACAGCGTGCCGGTGCCGATCGGCTTGGTCAGGATCAGGGCGTCACCCGGCTGCATGCCGCCCTTGCGCAGCAGCGCGTCCCTGGCGATCAGGCCATTCACGGTCAGGCCGAAGGCGAGCTCGGCGCCCTCACTGGAATGGCCACCGGCGAGCACGGCGCCGGTCGGCGCCAGCGTATCCAGCGCGCCGCTCATGACGTCAGACAGTGTCTGTTCGACGATCGCCTCGCGACCGTAGGGCACCGTCGCGATCGCCAGCGCCGACTGCGCCTCGGCGCCCATCGCGAAGATGTCGCCGAGCGCGTGGTTGGCCGCGATACGGCCGAACGTGTACGGGTCGTCGATGAACGCGCGGAAGTAGTCGACGCTCTGCACCATGACCTTGCCCGGCGGCACCTCGAAGGCCGCGGCGTCGTCGGGCGAGTCCAGGCCGATCAGCACGTCGTCGCGGCGCTGTGCCGGCAGCCGGTTGATGACCCGGCTCAGCACCGTACTGCCGACCTTGGCGCCGCAGCCGCCGCAGCGCATCGCCAGCGTCGACAGTTCGCGGATCGCGTCGGCATCGGCGATGCCGCCGAGCTGCGGTGCGCTGTCCTGTTCCATGTCCGGCAGTTCGTTGAACTTGCGCATGAAGCGGCGGTCGATCCAGTCCTTCCATTGCCACAGCAGCCGGCCCTCCCATGACCAGTCGCCGCGCGACGCCACTGCGTAGGGGTCGCCGGTGCTGATCAGGCCGAGGAAGTTCTTTTGCGGCCGGTATTGCTTGAGCGGCCGTCCGGCCGCGGCGCGGCGCAGGTTCTCGGCCAGCACCGGTCCCTGACGGACCGCGAACACGCCGGACTTGGGTCGCGGGTCCGGCATCGCGGCGACGTCGCCGGCGACGAAGACATTGGGGTGGGACACCGAGCGCAGGTCGCGGTCGACGGTGATGAAGCCGTCGTCGTCGACGGCCAACCCCGACTCGGCCGGCCACCCCGGCGCCGCCGCGTAGGTGACCCAGAGCACGGCATCGGCGGCATGGAAATCGCCGCCGTCGACGTGGACGCCGTCCGCTGCGACACGCACCGCCCGGCTGTTCAGGTACACCGTGATGTCACGCTCGCCGAGCACGCGCGTGAAGCGGCGCCGCACGCCGGCGTTGTGCGTCGGCAGGATCTCTGGCCCGTCGGTGAGCAGTGCGTAGTGCAGCCGGGCGCTGTCGTCGCCGCGTCCCGACAGCAGGCGGCGCAGGCGGTGCTGTGTCGACAGTGCCAGTTCGACGCCGCCGGCGCCGCCACCGACGACGACGATGCGAAACTCGCCGTGGCTGTCGGCGACGCGGGCCTGCAGCGCCTCCCAGTCGCGCAGCCAGCGATCGATCGGCTTGACCGGGAAGGCGTGATCCAGCGCGCCCGGCACGTCGATCGTGCGCGGCCGCGAGCCGGTATTGATCGACAGCAGGTCGTAGTGCACCGGCGGACGGCCGGGCACGTTGACGGTCTTCGCGACCGGATCGATGCCGTCGACCTCGCCATGGTACAGGCGCGCGCCGGCAAACCGCGCCAGCGGGCCGAGATCGATGTGCACCTCGTCGTGGTCGTAATGACCGGCGACATAGCCGGGCAGCATGCCCGAGTACGGTGTGTGGATGTCGCGCGTGATCAGCGTCAGGCGCACACCGGGCATCGGTTTCATGCCGAACTTGCGCAGCACCGAGACATGCGCGTGTCCGCCGCCGACCAGGACGATGTCTTTGAGTACCGGCGTGTCAGTGTTCATGCGTCTTCCAGGTTTGCAGCAGTCATCGATCGGGCCACAGTCGATTCACGCGGCGCGCTGGTGCGGCCGGCGGCGCCCATGCTTCGATCGCTGTCGTCGCGAAAGGTTGCGTGCGCCCGGTCACCGCGGTCGGCGGCGTGACGTCGCGGGCCGCTTGCCGGCGTCGCGTTGGCTGTCGCTGTTGTCGACCCGGGCAGCATCGTGCGGCACGCGGCAATCAGGTCGCGCAGGTGCGGAACCCCGCGAAGACGTCGTTGCGCTCCGGGCCGTAGTAGGTCCGCCAAGTGTTGCGGATCATGCGGCCACGCGTGGTCCAGGCGCCGCCGCGCAGCACCTTGGTGATGCCGAACAACGGCTGCGAATAATCCTGGTACATGTCCGGCGTGAACCCGGGGTAAGGACCGAACGTGTCGGCGGTCCATTCCCAGGCGTTGCCGATCATCTGGCGGCAGCCGAACGCACTGTCGCTGTCCGGCAACGCGCCGACGGCGATCGTGCCGAGGGCGCGGCCGTCTAGATTGGCGTGCTCGGCGGTCGGCTGGGCATCGCCCCACGGATAGCGCCGCTTGCTGCGCGACAGCCCGCCATTGGCATCCGCCTGGCCGGCGGCCGCGACCTCCCACTCGGCCTCGGTCGGCAGCCGGCGGCCGGCCCAGCGGCAGTAGGCGCGCGCCTCGTGCCAGCAGACGTGGATCACCGCGGCGTCCGCCGGCAGCGGCGTCCAGCGGTCGAATCGCCGGACCTGCCAGCCGTCCGGCGAGCGACGCCAGTAACACGGGCAGTCGAGGCCGGACGCCTGCAGCCAGGCCCGGCCGTCGTCGTCCCAGTACTGCGGGTCCTGGTAGCCGCCGGCGTCGACGAAGGCCGCGAACTCGGCGTTGCTGACCGCGGCGCGCGCTATCGCGAACGGTTCGACGTCGACCGCGTGGGCCCATTTCTCGTTGTCGAAGACGAAGCCGTCGTCCTTGCCTGCGCCGAGCAGGAAGGTGCCGCCCGGAATCTCCACGTCGCCGGGCAGGCGGCCGGTCATCAGCGCTTGCGGGACCGCGCCGATCGCCGGCGTCGGGTATTCGAGCGTCTGGCGCGTGTACGTGAAGGCCTCGGTGTGCATGTCCTCGTGATAGATCGCGTATTCGAGCAGGTAGTCGCGGCGCGCGTCCGGCCCGTCCTGTTCGACGTGCCGGCGCACCCGGTCGTGGACCTCGCGCATGTAGGCCAGGGTGTCGTCGAGGCTGCGCAGCGGAAGGTCCCAGCGGTCGTCGTGGGCGATGGTGATCGAGTCGTAGAGACTGTCGACGCTGTCGAACACCGGGTCCATCCCGAGGTGCTGGCGCAAGATCCAGTACTCGTAGAAGTACGCGGTGTGCCCGATCTCCCAGCGCAGCGGGTTGACCGTCGGCAGCCGCGGTCCAATCAGCTGCGCGCCGTCCAGGCCGTCGATCAGCGTCAGCGTACGCCGCCGCGCGTCTTCCATGCTGTCGATGAGGAACCGGGACATGCGAACGTGACCGAGGAATTCACTTCGGTGCTATGGTCGCAGGGATGCGGCGCAATGTCACATGAACATCAGACTGGTCACGCCGGCACCGCGCGGATCGCGCGCCGGCAACCGCGCCTCGGCAAACCGCTGGGCGGCGATCCTGCGTCGCCTCGGTCATCGCGTGACCGTGTCGACCGCGTACGCCGGCGAACCGGCCGACCTGATGGTCGCGCTGCACGCCTGGCGCAGCGCCGCTGCGATCGCCGCGTTCGCCGCGGCGTATCCGCAGCGTCCACTGGTCGTCGTGCTGACCGGGACCGACGCCTACCGCTTCATCCACAGCGACCGCGACACGACGCTGGCGTCGCTCGACGCCGCCGACCATATCGTCGGCCTGCACCCGCTGGTCGGCAACGTGCTGCCGGCGCGACTGCGCCCGAGGCTGCGCGCGATCATCCAGTCGGCGAGGCCACTGGCGACGCGGCGACCGGCGCGCCGCCACTTCCGGGTCTGCTTCGCCGGCCACCTGCGCGACGAGAAGGACCCGCTGCGCCCGGCGTACGCGGTGCGCGATCTGCCGGCGCACAGCCGGATCCGCGTCGATGCCTACGGTGGCGCGCATACCGAGGACTGGGCCGCGGCGGCGCGCGACGAGATGGCGATCAACCCGCGCTACCGCTGGCACGGCGAGATCGCGCATGCCGAGCTGCGGCGCGTGTACACGCGCTCGCACGTCCTGGTCCTGCCATCGGTAATGGAGGGTGGCGCCAACGTGATCTCCGAGGCGGTGATGGCCGGACTGCCGGTGATCGCGTCCGACATCGAGGGCTCGGTCGGGCTGCTCGGCGACGATTACCCGGGTTACTACCCGGTACAGGATACGGCCGCGCTGCGCGACCGGCTGCTGAGGGCCGAGGCCGACCCGCGCTACTACGCCGCGCTCGACGCCGCCTGCAACGCGCGCCGCCATCTGTTCACGCCGCAGCAGGAACACGCCGGCTGGCAACGTCTGCTCGCCGACATCGAGGCGGCGAATCCGGGGCCTGGCAGCCCGTGAACCAGCATCGACGGCGGTCGCGCCGTACCGGCTGGCGCGCGTGCGGCGACGCGGGTTTGCGGCGTGCGCGTTGGCCGGGTTGTCGTGCGCTGCCGGCGGGCACGGTGGCCGTGCCGTAGCTGGGTGCGGTCTTTGTCGACCGGGTGGGTCGCCGCTCAGGCGGTGTAGAGGCCGCGGATATCCAACAGGCGCTGCGCGTAGCGCGTATCCACCTCGCGCGCGGCGCGCCGGAAATGGCCCCGCAAGGCCGGCTTCAGGTGGGCGAGCACGGCCTTGCCGGGCAGCGTCTTGAGCGCCGCGAAGATCGCCAGCGCGTAGGTGATGTCGTGTTGCGAGACGAACGCCTGACGGCGGACCACCGGGCCGCCGCAGCAGCCGCCGCGCGGCAGCACCAGCGCGGTGTTGGCGAACATCAGCCCGAAGCCGAGGAATACCGCGAGGATCTCGGTGGCCTGCGGCCAGTTGTCGACACCGCCCGGCGGCGGCTCGTCGGCCGACGTGCCGAGGTAATGGGCGAGGGTATGGGCGAACACCGCGATCATCGCCTCGGGGTTGTTGACGGACTGGGGGTCGTAGCCGACCGTCAGTGACGCCGGTGCGGTTTCGGCGGCCGCGGCGCGCGACCCGCGCCGCCCGCCGGCGACGCGCACCTCGGCCGCGGTCTCCAGCGTGCAGCTGTCGGCAGGCAGCAGGCGCAGCGGCCAGTGCTGCATGCCCGCGTAGGCGACCACGCGATCGAAGATCAGCTGCGCCATGTCCTGGGCGCTGTCTGCGCGGCCCGGAAAGTGGTCGTTGGACGGCGTCACCAGCACGGTCTCGTCGCGGAACATCTGCGCATCGAAGTTGCGCGCGGCCCACGCGAACACGTCGAACATCCAGCCGGCATAGGCGGCATCGAGCAGTGGGCGGCGATCCAGCAGGCGAAGCAGCATCGGGCAATCCTCTTTGGTATCCGCCCGCTGCATCGCGGGCGGGCAGCGGTTGCTGACCGTGTCCCGGGCCGGGGCACACGCGCTGCGGAATTATGCAGCGAAAGGCGGCGTCGCGCATGGTGCGTCGAGCGGCGCATGGGCGGCCCCACTCGGCCGCAGTGTGATGCGGGAGGGTTTCGCTCGGACGGAGCGGCGTACGCGCGCCGCGCTGTTGCGTCGTTCGAATCGTGCGACTTTCTATTGGCGTCGGGTGCATCCTCAGCCCTGTCGCTGGCATCGACGACGGCTTGTTCACGGCCGGCCGCGGCGCGGCGCCGGCGCAGCCAGGTCGGGCAGACGACGCCGCTGGCTTGCATCGTCGGCCGCTGGTTTCCTGCTGCATCGGCGACATAAGTTCCTTTTACCCAAAAATCTACAGGGTTTTTGACTTCCTCGTCGTACGTCTTGATACTCAGCGGAAACGCACGCGGTCCAGCGACCCGGCGCCCTTGCCGGGATCTGCGGAGACCGTATCGACACACAGCAACAGGAGGAGTCCATGCTTTACAAAGCCGCATTCGCCGTGCCTCTGGCATTGGCGATCGGAGCGTCTTACGCCGCCGATCGCTTTGCCGACCAGGCGCCCGAAGAGATCCTGCAGACCCTGATCGACGAGTCCGGGTCCGCGTACCTCAACCAGAGCCCGCAGAACCGCCAGATGATGCCGGACAACCCGGCGTACTGGGTCGCGGAGGAAGGCGAGGAGCTGTTCAAGACACCGCGCGGTCCAAAGAACGCGTCGCTCGAGGGCTGCGATTTCGGTAAAGGGCCGGGCGTCGTCGAGGGCGCCTACGTCGAGATGCCGCGCTACTTCGCCGATACCGGCAAGGTCATGGACCTCGAGACCCGCCTGGTCCACTGCATGACGACGCTACAGGGCTTCGCCAAGGACGATCCGGCGGTCAAGAAACGCCACGGGTCGGGTTCCGACATGATGAAACTGCAGACCTACATCGCAATGCAGTCGAACGGCCTGCCGTGGAATCCGTCGCTCGACCATCCTATGGAGAAGGCCATGCGCGACGCCGGCGAGGTGCTGTTCTATCGCCGCGCCGGACCGATGGACTTCAGCTGCAATACCTGCCACGGCGTGACCGGTCAGCGCATCCGCGCGTCGGTACTGCCGAATATCAACGAGCCGCACGAGTGGAGCAAGGCCATTTCCTGGCCGGCCGAGCGCGCCGGACACCAGAACGTACGCAGTACGCAGCACCGCCTCCGCGGTTGCCTGTGGCAGATGCGCCACCCGGGGATCAACGCCGGATCCGACGCATCGATTGCGCTGCTGTCGTACTGGACCGATGCCGCGCGGGGACAGCCCGCAATCCTGCCTGATCTGAAGCGCTGATTGCCGAGCCGAAGGGGAAGAAAACCATGTTGAAAAGAACCACGATTGCTGCCGCCGGCGCAATCACTGCGATGGCCCTGCTGACTGCGGGCTGCACGACCAACGCCGCGGAACAGACCGCAAAAGGCGGTGGCGATTACGCGAAGATGTCGCCGGACGCATTGGCCGAGCACCTGATCTTCGAGACCAAGAGCTTCAAGCTCGACATGCCCGTCCAGGAGGGCGGTACCGCCGAAGCACGCCTGAAGCAGGACGAGGTGCAAGTACTCTGCTCGAAGCTGCGCGGTAAACCGGTCGACAGCGAGACCGCCGCCAAGGTCACGGCGATGTCGCGCGAGACCATCAAGTATCCGGCAGGGGGCATCAAGCTCGGTGACTGGAAGATCGGACGCCAACTGGCGTGGTCTGGCTTCGGCTACCGTGTCGGGCACCGCAATGACGACCACAGCAAAGCGAAGAACGGCCCCGGTGGCAACTGCTACAACTGTCACCAGCTGGCCACCGACCGCACCGGCGGGACCATCGGCCCGCCGCTGACCGGCTACGGCAAGCTGCGCGGCAGCAGTGACGCGATCCTCAAGTACACATACGACGTCATCTACAACCCGCACGCGTACTTCGCGTGTACCCACATGCCGCGTATCGGTGCGAAGGGTCTGCTGACCGAAGAACAGATCAGCCACGTCATGGCCTACCTGTTCGATCCGGAGTCGCCGGTCAACAAGTAAGCCGCAGCGCCCCTGGGGCGCATCCGCGGCACGGCGGTCTGCCGATCGCCGTCGCTCGGCCCGGGCTGGGTTGCTACCCGCCCGGGCTTTTTGTTGCCGGCTGCCACACGTCGTCGTGCGACCCGCGGCGATGCGCCGGGCGCGCAGCGACGCCGCGAATCTGTTTGCCGCACCGTCGGCACGGCGCCGGGTGCCGGACGCTGCGACCTGTCAGCGTGTATGGCTCGGGTTGCCGTGTGAGGCCATGGTCGCTCCGCGACGCCTTGCGCGATCGTCACGGTGACCGGTGAGACGGCGGTGATCCACGGTGCCGCGGCGCCCGCGCAAGAACACCGTGTCAGCGACGCGCCGGGTTCGCCGAGCGGTTCGTCGGATGCGTGGCGGGTCTGCTGCCGTGCGCGGCTAGGCGTCGTCGCCGCGGCGCTTGTACGCGGCACACAGCTGCCGCTGCAGCGTGTCCGGTACCGGCTCGTAGCCGGCCATCTCCAGCGTGTAGCTGGCGCTGCCGCCGGTCATCGCCTTGAGCCGCTCGGGGTAGTCGTCGAGTTCGGCGAGCGGTGCCTGGGCAGCGACGATGATCCTACCCTGAGGCAGTGCCCGCGTACCGAGCACCCGGCCGCGCCGGCCGGCGAGATCGCCGGTGATGCTGCCAACGGCATCCTGCGTCGTCTGCACGTCGAGATTGACCAGCGGTTCCATGACCACCGGGCGGGCGGCGTCGACGGCCTCGAGCAGTGCCTTGCGTCCCGCCGTGACGAACGCGACCTCCTTCGAATCGACCGGGTGGTGCTTGCCGTCGGTGACCGTGACCTTGATGTCGACGATCGGGTAGCCGGCCGCGGCGCCCAACTGCATGGCCTCGCGGACGCCTTTCTCGACGGCCGGTATCAGGGTCCCGGGGATCGCGCCGCCGACCACGCTCGACGCGAACTGGAACCCGGTGCCGCGCGGTAGCGGTTCGACCTTGAGCTCGACCTCGCCGAACTGGCCGGCGCCGCCGGTCTGTTTCTTGTGCCGATAACGGCTCGTCGCCGGCATGCTGATGGTCTCGCGATAGGCGACGCTGGGCTTGCTGGTATCCAGCTCGATGCGGTAGCGCGCCTGCAGTTGTTCGAGCATGGTCCGCAGGTGCAGCTCCGACAGGCCGCGCAATACCGTCTCCCGGGTCGTCTGGTTGGCCTCGAGCGCGAGGCACGGGTCCTCCTCGAGCAGCTTGTGCAGCGCCTCGGCCAGGCGCTGTTCGTCCTGGGTGCGGCGCACCGTGATCGCCAGCCCGGCCACCGGCAGCGGGAAACGCGACGGCTGCAGGTGGAGAAAGTCCTCGTCGTGCGAATCGTGCAGGATCGCGTCCGGATGGATCTCGTCGATCTTCGCGACCGCGCGGATGTCGCCCGGTATACCGTCGTCGACCTGCGGGTGCTCCTTGCCGAACAGCGAGAACAGCTGGCCGACCTTGAACGGCTTGCGGCCGTCGCCGATGTACAGCTGGCTGCCGGTCGTGACCCGGCCCTGGTGAATGCGGAACATCGCGAGTTTGCCGACGAAGGGATCGAACAGGACCTTGAATACGTGGCCGACGACGTGGCTGTCCGGGTCCGGCTTGACCGCGTACGGCTCGGCGTCGTCGCCTTCGCCGATCAGGCACTGCGGCGGGTTGCCCTCGGTCGGGTTTGGCGCCAGCCGGCTGATGACGTCGAGCAGCTCGGCGACGCCGGCGCCGCTGGTCGCGGATGCGAAACAGACCGGGATCAGGTGGCCCTCGCGCAGCGCCTGCTCGAACGGGGCATGCAGCTGCTCCGGGGCCAGTTCCTCGCCCTGTTCCAGGTACAGCGACATCAGCTCCTCGTCGACCTCGACGACCTGGTCGATCAGCGCCTGGTGGGCATCGGCGACGCTCGAGAAATCGCTGTCGCCGGATGGATTAAAGAAACAGTCGACGACGCGTGTCGCGTTGTCCGCGGGCAGGTTCAACGGCAGGCACTCCCTGCCGAAGGTCTGCTGCAGCTCGTCGAGCAGCGCCGGCAGGTCGATGTCCTCGGCGTCGATTCGATTGACGACGATCAGCCGGCACAGGCCGCGTTCGGCGGCGCGCTGCATCATTCGGGTCGTCACCGACTCGACGCCGGCGCGCGCGTTGACGACGACCGCGGCGGTCTCGACCGCGGGCAGGGTTGCGACCGCCTTGCCGAGAAAATCCGGCGCCCCGGGGGTGTCGAGCAGGTTGATATGGCAGCCGTCCCAGTCGAACGACACCAGCGCGGCATCCAGCGAGTGACCCTTCGACTTCTCCAGCGGATCGAAGTCGCAGACCGTGTTGCCACGACTGACATCGCCTGCCGTACCCAGCTGCCCGGCGGCGACCAGCAGGGCCTCGACCAGCGATGTCTTGCCGGAGGCGGTGTGGCCGACCAGGGTGATATTGCGGATGTCTGTCGTCTGATAGGGCATTGCGCGGCGTCCTCGGGGCTGGGGCAACGGCTCGGTAGTGATGGTGGTGCGGTCCAGCATAATGGCATCGACCAGGCCGTACTCTGTTCCGAATCAAGGTTTGCTTGCAAGTCGGGTGCCGTGCGGGCGCAAGCGGGAAGGCCGGGCCGTGCGGCGTGCGGCCTGGCGGGGTCGTGGCGTGACCGGGGGCTTGCGCCATTATGTCCGGCGCGGCCACAACGCGGTGCCGCGACGGCATGCTACCGGCGTCCGTCGACTCGCGCGGGTGCCGGCGGTAGCTCGCGCGGGTCGGCCGCTACTGCAAGCGGCTGGTGCCGGCCGTGATCGGCGCGGTCGAACCCGACAGGCTGCCCGACGCGATCGGCGAGATCCAGCTGCTGCCGCGCCGCGGCGTATTCGATGTGCGCAGCCGCGACGACAGGCGCACGCTCAGCGAGACCAGGCAGCGCGATCGCGCCCGGCTGAAGGGGCCCACCCGCGTCGCCGAGTGCGCACGGCATTGGGAACGCGACCGGCGCGGACCGGACCGGCTGCTGCGCGGCAGCGAACGGGTCGCCGCCGAGCAGTGGCGCGACGCGGCACCACGGCACGCGCCGCCGCCCGATGCGGCCGCGCTCGACCTGATGCACGCCAGCTGCCAGGCCGAATCCGCGCCCGTGCCCGGGCAGGCCGACGGCCGGGCGGCCGCTTGGGATGTCGCCGCTGGTGTCGCAAGTGCCGTCGCCGGCATGTCGTGACAGCGCCACGGGCGGGCCAGCTGCGGGACCACCGACATCCCTCGGGTACGGGCCATTACCGGCGGCCGCGCCGTTGCCAGCGCGGCCGCCGGTAGCGGACCCGATCAGGCGTCGAGTTCACCGGCCGCCGGGCCGATGAACGGCTCGCTGCCCAGCGGTACCCATTTGCCGAACAGCTTGGCATACAGTGCCGGGGCGGCACCGTTGCTGGGCACGATCGTGTAGCCGCCGGGCGTGGCCGGGTCGTGTTGCGGGCGGCCGAACACGATGCCGCCGGCGCCGGCCACGCGGTCGATCTCGGCCGTGCTCAGGGCGGTCAGTTCACTGCTTTGTTGCGGGGTGCGTTTCATGGGTCTTCTCCGTTGTGTATTCAGGGTGAGGAATATTCCGACACGGCATCGCCGTGGCGCACGGGAACAAGGCTAGGGGCCGCCGCGGCGACAGGGACACGAGGTATTCACGGCGGTGGGCGGTAATAGGCACGTCTTGGCGCGCCCGGCGTGACGCGTGCGCCGCACTGCGGACGTGCTAGCGGCGTGTGCGGCCGGCCGGCAGTGGTGCGTCCAGCAGGCGTTCCACGGTGTCGACGACGTCCGGCCCGTCCCAGCGCAGCGCGCCGCGAAAGCCGTAGCGAACGTGTTGCCCGGTATCGAGCAGGTAACTCGACGGTACCGCGTAGACGCGCCAGTCGCGGGCCGCGCTGCCGTCGGCATCGAACGCGAGCGTGAAATTGGGTGTGATATCGAGGTCGTCGAAGAAGGTCGCGACGGTGGCTGGGTCTTCGCTGATGTTGACCGCGAGGACCCGGAAGCGCCGGCCGTCGAAGTGCTCGACCAAGCGCATCAGCGACGCGATCTCCTTGACGCAGGGGCCGCACCAGGTCGCCCAGAAGTTGACCAGTACGACGTCGCCGGCGTAGTCGGCCAGGTCGATGGCCGCACCCGTGGCGCCGACCAGCCGCAGTGGCGGGGTCGCGACATCGTCGAGGCGCTGCAGCACCGCTGCGCGTTCGGTGGCACCCGTCGCCGGTGCCGGCGGCACCGCCGGCGCCGGCGCGGCAGGGCCCGGCGCGTCGCCGAGCATGCCGATCGCGGCGCGGATCCGGCGTCCCAGGGCCGCGCGTGCCTCGGCCTCGCGCGCGGTCAGCAACTCGGCGTCACGCAGATGAAAGCCGCCGCGCACGCCGTCGAGAAAATGAAAGAACACGCGTGCGCCGCCGCGCTCGAGCTGCCCGATCAGCTGGTCGCTGTGCAGGTACTTGCTGTTGTACTCGGGTTGGAAGATGTAGACAGGCAGGTTGCTCTGCCTTGCGATCGGGTGGAAGGTCGCCGCGTCGCCGATCGCGGTGTGGCCGTCGATCAGGTAGGGGTGGAAGACCAGCAGCCCCTTGAGCGCCGTGCCGCCGGCGTTGCGCAGCTGCCACGCGCGCGCGGCGCGCAGCGCCAGTGCCGCGCCGCGGCTCTCGCCGCCGAGAACGATATGCTCCCAGCCCTGTCGAACGGCATGGTCGACGAGTTCGGCGACGTGCAGCGGGTCGAACTCGGCGTAGGCCTGCCGCCCGGTGGGCGCGAGATAGGATTCGTGCAGGTCGACCAGCCAGTAGTCGATGCCGGCATCCTGGACCGACCTGGCGAACGGGAAGTTGCCGGGGCGGATGCCGTACTTCGACGGCAACCAGATCAGCAGCCGGCGTCCGGCGGCCGGGTAGCGATGGACATGCATGCCGAACCCCGATGCCAGATCGATCGTCTCGGCTGCGGCCGCCGGCGCCGGTCCGGGCCAGCACATCGCCAGCAGCAGGCCGGTCAGCAGGGTCCGCAACGGCAGCATTGTCGGGGAGTGTCTGAACGCGGTGGACAAGGCGATGCCGGGTCTGTGTCGAAAGCGGCAGCCCTGCCGGCGCAGCGGCGGGGCCGTCTGCGAGTATACGCAATGCGCGCCGGTGCGGGCGCGCCGGAGCGTCACGCGGCGACGGGCCGCTGACTCGGAGGGGGTGGCAATCGGACAATGACCGACTTCATCGACAAGCTGCGACAACGCCTGGCCGCGGACCTGCCCGGTGAGGCGGCGCAGTACCGGATGGCACCGGACGCGCGCGCGCGCCCGGCGCAACTGCGCGCTGCGCGGATCCCGATGCAACAGAGCGCCGTGCTGCTCTACCTGTACCCGCGCGACGCCGCGTGGCGTATCGCGCTGATGCGGCGTACGGCCTACGATGGGCCGCACAGCGGTCAGGTCGCGATCCCCGGCGGGCGGCTCGAGCCCGGTGAAACGCACGAACAGGCGGCGTTGCGCGAGTTCGCCGAAGAGACCGGCGTCGCCGTTGCCCGCGGGCAGGTCCTCGGCGGGCTCAGCGAGTTGTTCATCCCGGTCACCGGCTTTCAGGTCAGGCCGTTCGTCGCCCACGGTGACGAGGGTACGACGTTTGCGCCCGATCCGGTCGAGGTCGCGGCGATCATCGAGATGCCGCTGCAGCTGTTGCTGCAGGACACGACCGTCGGCCATCGCGACGTCGAGCTGAGCAGCGGCGTGCGCGTGCGCGCCCCGTACTACGACGTCGAGGGTCACGTGGTCTGGGGGGCCACGGCGATGATCCTCAGCGAGTTCCGCCAGGTCGTCGCCGAGACCGAGGGCGTGCCCGGCGTGGACTAGGCCCCGGTCTAGAAAACAGCCTGTCGCGCAGAATGTCGCCGATGCGCCGACGCACGATCGATTCGCGCACCAGCGGTGGCGCTGGCGGGGCAGGACATGCTGCCGCCGTGACGCGCCGCGGTGTTACGCTCGTCGGTAGCGGCGCGCGCCGGCCCTGACCGGCGTGCCTTGCGTCAAGCCATCGAGGCAGACGCCGAGTGCTGCGTCATTCGCCGAACAGGACACCAGAGGTATGCAGCTCCCGGACTATCAAGGCCGCAGCATCGTCAATCTGATGGCCTCGTTGCAGGTCGGACTGCGCGGCGGCGCGCATGCCTATCCGCCGCTCGCCGCGTTGCCGCCCGACCGCGTCGCTGCACATCAACGGGTGCTGTTGTGGGTCATCGACGGCCTCGGGCTCAACTACCTGCGCGCGCATGCCGAGGCGGCGGCGCTCAACGCCCACCTGTGTGCCGGCATCACGTCGGTCTTTCCGCCGACGACGGCGAGCGCGATCACGACCTTCGTGACCGGCGATGCGCCGCAGCAGCACGGCCTGACCGGTTGGCACATGTACTTCCGCGAGCTCGGCAGCGTGCTCGCCGTGCTGCCGGCGCGCCCGCGCCTCGGTGGTGCGACGCTGTCCGCGGCCGGCGTCGATCTCGACGCGCTGCTCGGGCACCGCGCGTTTGCCGACCGCATCGGTGTCGCGAGCCACACGGTGGCACCGCAGGCGATTGCCGATTCGGACTTCAGCGTCGCGCACCGCGGACGCGCCGCGCTGGCCGCGTTCGCCGACCTCGACGGCCTGGTCGCCGCGTGCATCGAATGCCTGCGCGCCGACGGCGAGCGGTTCGTCTATGCCTACTGGTCCGAGCTCGACGCGCTCGGACACCGGGTCGGCATGCACAGCGAGGCGGCGCACGACCACCTGCTCGAACTCGACCGCGCGTTCGCCGAGCTGCTCGACGGGCTGCGCGGCACCGGCGCGCTGGTGATCGTCTGTGCCGACCACGGCCAGATCGACGCGCCCCTGCAGCGGCGCATCGACCTCGATGACCACGCCGAGCTGCGCGACTGCCTGGTGTTGCCGCTGTGTGGTGAGTTGCGCGCCGCGTACTGCTACCTGCGCCCCGGCAGCGAGGAGCGGTTCGACGGCTACGTCGCCGACGTGTTCGGCGACGCGCTGTACAACATGCCGGCCGCGCGGGCGATCGCAGACGGCTGGTTCGGACTCGGCGATCCGCATCCCCGCCTCGCCGAGCGCATCGGCGACCGTATCCTGCTGCTGCGCGACGACTACACGATCAAGGACTGGCTGCCGCACGAGCGGCGCTTCGACATGGTCGGCGTGCACGGCGGTCTCAGCGACGACGAACGGCTGGTCCCGTTGGTGGTCGCGGCATGCTGAGGCGCGGCGCCCGCGTCGGCAAACGGCGGTTCGGCCGCGCTTCCGGAGCACGGCCATCGACGCCGGCCCGTTGATCTGGCTGTTGTCGGCCTACCGCGCCGACAGCCATGCGGCGTGGGCGGATTGGCTGCAGCGCCGCGTGCAGCCGGCCAGCTGGCGCGTGCTGGAACTACCGGGCCGGCATTTCCGCTGGCGCATCCGCGGTAACCCGCTGTCGTGGTGGAACGGTCTGCCCGACGAGGTGCCGGCGCTGATCGTCGCGACGTCGATGGTCGATCTGGCGACACTGCGCGGCCTGAATCCCCGCGTCGGTAGGGTCCCGGCGCTGTGTTACTTCCACGAAAACCAGTTCGCCTACCCGCCCAGTGCGCAGCAAGTCAACTGCATCGAACCGCAGATGGTGCAGCTGTATGCGGCACTCGCGGCCGATCGCAGCCTGTTCAACTCGGCCTACAACCGCGACAGTTTCCTGCATGGTGTCGGCGAGCTGCTGGCACGGATGCCCGACGCCGTCCCGCCGGGGGTCGTCGCCGCGCTCGCGGACAGGGCCGAGGTACTGCCGGTGCCGGTCGAACCGCTGGCCGCCGCTGGCGCACGCGATCCGCGCCTGATCGTCTGGAACCATCGCTGGGACTACGACAAGGCGCCTGACCTGTTCGCCGACGCGATACTCGAACTCGCGGCCTGCGGCGTCGAGTTTCGCCTCGCGCTGCTCGGTCCGCGGCCGCCGCGGCCACCGGCCGCGCTGCAGCGGCTGCGCGCGACGCTGGCGGCACGGATCGTCGCCGACGGCCGCCTCGAGCGCGACGCCTACGCCCGGCTGCTCGGCCGCGCCGGCATCGTCGTCAGCACCGCGCGGCACGAGTTCCAGGGGCTGGCTGTCATGGAGGCGGTCAGTGCCGGTTGCCGACCGCTCGTCCCCGATGCGCTGTGCTATCCCGAGCAGTATCCGGCCGCGTTCCGCTACCCGGCCGGCGATCTCGATGCGCTGTGCGCGCGGCTGCGCGACTGGCTGCAGACCGCACCACCGGCGCCGCCCGAGATCGGCGACTGGTCCGCGGAACGGCTGCTGCCACGCTGGCGCGACCTGTTGCTCGGCAGCGCGTCGGCCGGCACCTAGTCGCCGACACGCTCCAGGCCGAGCAGGCGATTGTCGGCGTCGACGACGATCTCGAACAG